>JAEYOL010000116.1 GCA_023411775.1 Bacteroidota bacterium
CCCGTATCAAATAAATGCGCATGCAGGGGGCCGATACCCGGATAATCGAGCCCCGCGGAAATACTGTGGGGTTCTACCACCTGCCCGTCTTCTGTTTGCATCACCAGGCTTTTACTGCCATGTAAAATCCCGGCTCTACCAAGTTGCGAAGTGGCGGCGCTATATCCGCTATCCAATCCCAAGCCAGCTGCTTCCACGGCAACAAGCTTCACCGACAATTCATTCAAATAATGATAAAACGCTCCGGCCGCATTGCTGCCACCACCTACGCAGGCGACCACATGAGTAGGCAGTTCTGACCCGATTTTCTCACGGAGCTGCCAGCGTATCTCTTCGCTGATCACGCTTTGAAAACGCGCTACCATATCAGGATAAGGATGTGGACCGACAACCGAACCAATGATATAATAAGTATCGACGGGATTATTGATCCAGTCGCGGATCGCTTCATTGGTAGCATCTTTCAGTGTTTTGCTGCCACTGGTAGCCGGGATCACTGTAGCACCAAGCATTTTCATCCTGGCAACATTCGGTGCCTGCCGCTCAATATCTTTTTCACCCATATACACAATACACTGCACACCTTTGAGTGCGCATACAGTAGCCGTAGCTACGCCATGCTGACCGGCTCCTGTTTCAGCGATGATCCTTTTCTTGCCCAGCCTTTCTGCCAGCAGGATCTGCCCGATGGTATTGTTGATCTTATGAGCGCCGGTATGACAAAGGTCTTCGCGCTTAAGATAAATATGGGTACCAAACTGTTCGCTCAATCGCGAAGCAAAATATAATGGTGTGGGTCTGCCTGCATAGTCTTTTAGTAAACTCCTGAACTCTTCCTGGAACGCGGCCTCACTGATTATGTCCAAATATCGGGTACGCAATTCTTCGACGTTGCGATGCAACATTTCCGGGATGTATGCGCCGCCAAACTTTCCATAGTAGCCATGTTGGTCAGGACTGGTAAACTTATCTGTAATTGTTTTCATTATATACTACACTATTTCAGGGCCTGTAAAAATTTTAGCAGAAGGGCCATATCCTTCTCTCCTGGCTCCTTTTCAAACCTGCTATTGATATCAATGCCGAAAAAATCCGAATGCTTAAAAGATTTGATCAGGGGTGCATCGCCGGGGCCGATGCCCCCGCTCAAAAAGAATGGCTTTTCAATCCTGCTCTTATTCAAAATCGACCAGTCAAACTGCCGGCCTGTACCGCCGATCTCTCCCCTACCGCCATCGGTATCGAATAAATAAAAATCACATACGGCGTCGTAAGGCTCAACCAGTTTATCAATATCTACCTCTTTGTCCGAACTAATTTTAAACACTTTGATCACTTCTACCTCGCTGCTGAGGTCTTCACACATGGACGGGCTTTCATTGCCGTGCAGTTGCACCGCATCCAGGCCATAGTCATCGATCGCGTCGAGTACATCGATCATTTCGGGATCAACAAATACACCCACCTTTTTAATATCGAAATCCGCATTCTTCAAATCCTTCCTGGCGATCTTATCACCCAGGTATCTTGGTGAATCTTTATAAAATATAAATCCTGCATAGTCGATATCCAGGCCATCGAGTTGTTTTAATTGCTTTAATGATGTTATTCCACACACCTTAATATTCATAACTTAGTTTTTCAGTTGGTTCCTTTTAATCCTTTTAAAAAGGTTTTGATCTTTTCCATGTGTTTTATTCCCGGGCTCACTTCAAACCGGCTATTGATATCGACGGAGAAAAGTTTCTTCGCTTCGGGTTCGAGTGAAAAGGACTTCAACTTATCTTCATCACCAGGCTCTATACCGCCACTCAGGAAATAAAGTTTATTAATACTAGTTCCTTTTAATAAATTCCAGTCAAACTTTTTACCCGTACCACCATACCCTGCTCCCATCGTATCAAACATGAACATATCCGTCGCATCATTATAAGGCCGCGTTATCCAGTCGATAGGATCATTGTCCATAAGCCGGAAAGCTTTGATCACCGTCACATAGTTCGCCACCTTGTCACAAAAAAACGGTGTCTCATCTCCATGCAATTGTACCATATCCAGCCTGTAATCTTCCACCGTACGCATCAGTTCATCAAAAGCCATATTAACGAAGATCCCCACTTTGGCTATATGCCCTTTTATCTGTCGCATCCTGGCAGGTGAAATTTTGTCTGCCATATATCGGGGTGACTTCGGGTAGAAAATGAATCCCGCAAAATCCACTCCCATTTCGTCCAGCGCCTCAACTTGTTCGGGCACCGTCATCCCACAAACTTTGACCCTCAAATCCGCCCGCTCTGTGTTGGACGATGGCTGGGTTGATGCTGGTTGGCTCCTGGATTGATCTGTCATTATATTACCAGTTTAACGCGGTTTAAGCTGGCAAACAATCGATATATAAATATAACCCCCTCTCAGATACTATCCCTCATTACCGGCTTCCGATTGACGTAGTGCTGCAATAAATTCTGCAAACGCCTTACCTGGTTCAGCTTCTTTCATAAAAGTTTCACCGACCAGGAATCCCTTAAACCCTGCCTCCCTGAGTGTCTTTACCGTTTCAATATTACTGATGCCACTCTCAGCTATCGCCGGCTTGTCAGCGGGTATCCTTTCAATCAGTTGAAGTGAGGTATTGATGTCCACTTCAAAAGTCTTCAGGTTCCGGTTGTTCACACCCACCATATCCACTTCGTCACAAATATGTCCTAACTCATCCTGGTTATGTATCTCCAGTAAAACTTCCAGGCCAACCGATTTGGCGAAGCCGGCCATGTTCTTTACTTCGGCTGCTGACAGGCAGGCAGCGATCAAGAGGATCACATCGGCGCCAAAAGCTTTGGCTTCCGCGATCTGCCATTCATCCACCATGAAATCCTTGCGCAAAATCGGCACATCGGTAATGACTTTTGCCTGGATCAGGTCGTCGAGATCTCCACCAAAAAACTCCTCATCTGTCAATATGGAGATGCCGGCAGCACCGAGGTTGTTGTAAGGCACCACCACCGGCTCCACTTCCAGTTCTTTTGTCTTAAACCAGCCTTTACTCGGACTTTTTCTTTTAAACTCTGCAATAATGCCCGTGCTTCCTCCGGCCAATAAACTTTGTTTCAAGGAACGATTGGTGATCTCCCAGAAAAAACCTTTCTTCCTAAACCGTTCGATACTGCTCAGGGGTTTTAGCTTTTCTATTTCCTTTTTTTTATTGGCTACTATTTTTTCTAAAATGTCCATTCTTCAATCATTAATAAAATATTTCATCAGGCCTGCAGGGCAACCAGTATTTGCAAGGCCTGGTAGGCACGGCCCGATTCGAGACTGTCTACTGCTGCAAGATAGGCATCGTTGTAGGAACTGTATTTACCGGTACAGTGCAGGGCCATTGCGGCATTAGCCAATACTACCGCGTTTTGCGCCCAGTTTCCCTCTCCTTTCAGTATCGTTGAAAAGATCTTTGCAGCTTCTTCCACGGTCTTACCGCCATGAAGGTCGGTTGCAGAAACCGAACGTTTTCCGAGTTGTTCGGGTGTCATGATCTTTTCACCTTCATTGGTGATCACTTTTGTATCATTGGTCAGCGATATTTCATCGTAACCATCGAGACCATGAATGATGGTGAACGGCTTTCCGCCCAGTTGTAAAAGATAGTTGTATATCCTCGCCATCTCCAGGCTATACACACCCACCAGTTGGTACTGTGGCGCGGCCGGGTTTACCATGGGTCCCAGCATATTGAAAAAGGTACGCATGGCCAGGTTTTTCCGGATCGGTCCCACAGTTTTCAGCGCGGGATGAAACATAGGCGCGTGTAAAAAACAAATATTGGCTTCTTCCACTTCCTTTATCAGCCTGCTGTTATCATTCTTAAACTTATATCCCAGTTGCTCCATCACATTGGACGCACCACTGATCGACGAAGCGCCGTAGTTGCCATGCTTGCTCACTTTCTGACCAGTGCCAGCCACGATAAAGCAAGCCAGGGTTGATATATTAAAAGTATCCTTTCCGTCACCACCGGTTCCCACGATATCGATCGTTTCAAATTCCCCAAGATCAACCGGAACACAGAGTTCTAGCAAGGCATCCTGGAATCCCTGTAATTCAGAAATGGTAATGCTTCGCATCAGGTAAACCGTCATAAACGCGGTTACCTCGTGTTCGTTATAAACGCCTTTGCCAATATTGACCAACACTTCCCTTGCCTGCTCACGGCCGAGGGTTTTGTGCTCAAAAAGATATTGCAATATTTTTTTCATCCTACATTTTCAAATTTTCAAATTCTCAAAATTTTCAAATCAATTAATCTCCAGCCAGTTCCTCAAAATATGCTCACCCTTTGGTGTAAGTACACTCTCCGGATGAAATTGTACACCCTGCACATCATAGCTCCGGTGTTGTAGCGCCATAATATAACCGTTATCATCCCTTGCGGTCACTTCCAGTTCAGCCGGAAAATTTTTATCACTGACGATCCAGCTATGATAGCGTCCCACTTCTATTTCGTCGGGCAGGCCTGCAAATAGTTTGCTGCTTGCGGTTTGGAGTTTGCACTTCGTGGATACACCATGATAAACGGTCGAGAGGTTTTCCAGCCTGCCGCCAAATGCTTCACCGATGGCCTGTTGACCCAGGCAAACACCCAATATTGATTTTGCAGCCGCGTATTCCCTGATCAGCGGCAGAAGTAGTCCAGCTTCGGAGGGAATACCGGGGCCGGGTGATAAAATAATCTTATCATATTCCCTGACTTTTTCCAGTGGCAGCTGGTCATTGCGATGCACTTCAACTTTCTGGTGTAATATTTTCTCAACCAGGTGAACCAGGTTGTAGGTGAAAGAATCGTAATTATCAAAAACAAGTATTTTCATGTATCCTCCTTAAACATTCAAAATTCAAGCATCAGTTTATAGTCCAAATCAAAGGTGGTCATCCCAACTCTCCCGCATTCAGGATCGCTTTTTTCAGGGCTCCAAGTTTATTGTTTACTTCCTGCAATTCACTTTCTGGTTTTGATGCGGCCACTATGCCTGCCCCAGCCTGGTAATACAAAGTGTTGCCCCGGCTCAGGAAGGTGCGGATCATGATCGCGTGATTGCAGCTGCCATCAAAACCTATAAACCCAATGCCTCCGCCATAATACTCCCGTGGAGTAGGCTCATAACGGTCGATAAGTTCCATCGCCCTGAACTTAGGCGCACCGCTGAGTGTGCCGGCAGGAAAAGTTTTCGCCAGCAGTTCGAATGGATTACTGCCTGGTCTCACCATACCCGTCACTTCGCTGACAAGATGGATCACGTGGGAAAAGTATTGCACCTGCCGATAATGGCTTACTGTAACGTTATCACATAAACGACTGAGATCATTCCTGGCGAGGTCCACCAGCATGACATGCTCGGCATTTTCTTTCGCATCCCTCAGTAAAGATTCCGCGAGCTGTTGGTCAGTCTCGTCATCCCCGGTTCTTTTGAACGTGCCGGCGATGGGATGAACAACCGCTTTTCCATTCCTGATCACCAGTTGCGACTCCGGTGATGAGCCCATCAGTTTGTAATCACCATAGTCGAAATAGAATAGATAAGGCGAAGGATTGATATTGCGCAAGGCGCGGTAGACATTGAATTCATCGCCCCGGAATTTTTGCTCAAACCTCCGGCTCAGTACGATCTGAAATACATCACCACGGTGACAACTCGCGATTCCTTTTTCTACCATCCCCATATAATCGGCATCGTTTAGGTTAGAAACCTCATCCCCGTAAGCCTCAAACGGGTACACGGGAATATCCTTGCCCCGGATCAGTGATTCCAGCACCGCCAGTTCCGATTCAATACCCCCGATCCTGTTCTCACAAATAAAAAGCTCGTCTTTGAAATGATTAATAGCAATCACGTATTGATAGAGACGATAACGCATCAGGGGAAGTCTGGGCTCGATATTCTTCTGGTTAGCAGCTGGGAATTTGGAATTGGCATTTAGGAATTGGGTGCTGGTGTCTTTTGATGAAAGGGTAATAGTTTCAAAAAACTGCACCGCATCGTAGCAGGTGTAGCCAAACAGTCCCTGTGCAAATTTTCCTTCGCGGGTATCGGATGGTTTTACGTCAAACTTTTGCATAAAATCCCAGAGCAATTGTGGAACCTGCTGGGTTTGCGTGATATCCATTCTCTCCGGGTTTTGGCCGGGTAGTTTAAACTCGATGTTTTTGGCTGTGCGAATCTCAATACCCGCGATCGCGTTGATGCCGATAAAGGAGTAACTGTTTTCAGAAGAATGAAAATCGGTGCTCTCCAGCAGGATGGTATCACGGAAACGGTCACGCAATCGCAGGTAAATTCCCACGGGTGTAAACACATCCGCCAGCAACTTCTTACAACTTGTATGTATCTCAACTTTCTTCATAACTATTTGGTTCCTTTCCGGTAAATAAAAAACCCCGAACTAGTCGGGGCTTACAATATAATTCGTTTATAGAATAGCAACGGCATTACATCACCCCTGAAGAGTTTGTATGCCACCACCACTGGATTGTATTGAAATTTTGCTTCATTGCTTTGCAAATATTGTATCGAAAAATCATTTTACCAAAAAAATTATGGGAGCCACGGATTACTTTGCCACGGATTACGCAGATTACACTGATTGATCTGCCTGCGGCAGGTACGGGGCCACGAATGGCACAAATCACACGAATGAGCCACGGATTACACAGATTACACAGAAAGGACGAGCTAATGCGAATGACCATTTTTGAGCAATTACAGGAACTTAGATCCTGGTTTTAATCCGTGTAATCCGTGAAATCTTTGGCTACGTTGGCCACGGATTACACAGATTGCACAGAAAGGGACGAAATAATATGAAATATCCTTTTGAGCAATTACAGGAACTTATATCCTGGTTCTAATCCGTGTAATCCGTGAAATCTGTGGCTACGTTGGCCACGGATTGCACGAAAAAGCCACGGATTGCGCGGATTTTACAGATTGAGATTCTCCGTGACCTTCGTGCAAAACTCCGTGTACTCCGTGACCGAATTGGAAAAATGGGTTTAACTTGTAAACATGCTGATACAAAATAAACAAACAAATGGGAAGGGAATGTTTTACGTAGAACAGGATGGTAAAATACTCGCCGAAATGACATACACTATGCCCTCTCCTGAAAAAATGATCATCGACCACACCGAGGTCGGTGATGAGCTACGCGGCAAGAATGTCGGAAACCAACTGGTGCATACGGCGGTAGAATATGCCCGCACACATCAAATCAGGATCATACCGCTTTGTCCTTTCGCGCATTCTGTTTTTAAAAGGAAACCAGAATACGGTGATGTGCTGGTGAATCCTATGCACTAGTTTCCGTAGATCGTTGTAATTGGGAATTAGTAGTTTGGAATTTGTTGCATTATCGCATCTGTTTTGCTGGAAATTTTTCTTTCGGGAATTTTATTACCAGTAGGGAAACCTTCATCAGTCGTTATTGCTAACTACCAATCCCTAATTCCCTACGAACCCTGCATCAAGATATTGCAACGCCACATCACCCCGGATTGCCCAGGTTTGCTTTGTACTTGGCTGGCCCGCGAAAATGACACCGGTGAAACGGTAGATCACATTGTTGTTGGCATCACGAAATTTTCCAAAGACCGGGGCACCGGAATATCCCTGCGCAGCGTAAGGCCTGATGAAATAATAGTACCGGGATGTTGCATTCAGAATCGCCAACGCACTATCCGAAGTGTTGGGAAAATTTAAACGCAGCGAAGCATCATAATCTGCGAAGCCATCGGGATTTACAATTCCCTCGAGTCGCTGTTGCCGTGAAAAGAAAGCTGGAACATCACCGGGCCTGGTCGGATAACCAAATACAATAACTTCTTCGGGCTCCATGTCCAGGTAGGACAGGTCCACGAGGTCATTGATATAAAATATATCGGCATCAGCCGGTAGCTCGACCGGCATTTTGAAAAGGTCGATACGATCCACCATACTAAAAACTTCGGTCTTGCCGGTTCGTGCTTCGCTGATATCAATGGCCAGTAACCGCATATCACGGGAATTGACGAGTTTATATTTTAAATAAAGTGTATCTGTGTTGAAGGTGATCGCTTTCTTCAGCGGATTCATCCCCTTGATGGCATGGTAATTAGATACCAGGAAGCTGGTATCGCCAGACCGGTAAAAAAACGCGGTGCCTGTTCTTTGCTGCTTGTCCGTAACTGTAAATATTGGGTAGCTATATGACGCAAGCGAGGGGGCATGACTGGTTTGAGCCGACACGAGGGAAAAGGCCAGAGAAAATAACCCCAGTAGAATAGGATAGGTCGTCTTCATAGAGGCTTGCAATTTACCCTAACTAAACGCAAAAAAGGGTTATGAAATTGCCAATGTTTGCCAATCATTTCGGTAATATGTGGTCTGTAGGCGCAAACTTTCCTTTTTACTCACGTCTAATTGCTGGCCGCTAACGGTTTTATTAATTGCTTATCTTGGAAACCCAAAAATCAAATCACATGATCTTACTGCGTAGTATTGTTATTATTTCGTTCTTGTTTGTTGCCAGCACCGCCCAGGCTCAGGATGATGGCTACAAAACCCCACCTAAAGACATCAGTGATATGCTACTTGCCAACCCCACGCCTAGTGTGAAAGTGGACGAAAAAGGCGAGTGGTTGTTGTTCACTCAAAGTAACAGTTATCGATCTGTTGAAGAACTGGCGAGACCGGAATTGCGTTTAGCAGGGCTTCGTATCAATCCCAATAACTTTGCGCCCAGCCGTTCCAATTTTATCAATGATATTTATTTGAAAAATATCAAAACACGCAACGTATCGAAGATACAGGGTCTGCCTTCACCCCTGTATGCCAGCAATGTGAGCTGGAGCCCTGACAATAAAAAGATCGCCTTTACGCATACCACTGCAAGCCGGGTCGACCTCTACGTGATCGATATAGCTACAAAGAAAGCAACAAAGGTCAATAAGACTCCACTCAATAATGTATATGGAAGTTATTCCTGGTATGATAACAACAGCCTGCTTTACCAGGCAATACTTAAACCAGCAACAGCCGCTCCAGCCAAACCCGCCGCGCCAAAAGGACCTACCGTACAGGAGAATTATGGTAAAGCCGCACCGCGTCCTACTTACCAGGATATGATCAAGAGCCCTTATGATGAAGATCTATTTGAATTCTATGCTACCTCGCAATTGGTAAAGAATACCGGTGGTGTGGAAACAAAAATTGGTAGGCCTGCTATCTACTCGAGTGTGAGCGCATCGCCTGATAAAAAATATTTGCTGCTTCGTACGCTCAAAAAACCTTTCTCTTACCTGGTGCCTGCTTTTGGATTTCCATCAACGGTTGCCATTACGGATATGACCGGTAAGCATGTTAAACAGGTAGCCGACCTGCCATCCAGTGAAACTGCGCCATCAGGCAACGATAATGTACAGGACGTACAACGCAGTTTTGAGTGGCGCGATGATCAGCCTTCTACCCTTGTATGGTGCAAACCGCTCGATGGCGGTCTGATCAAAACAGACGCTGAATATCGCGATGCCGTTTACGCACTCGCAGCGCCGTTTACAGGTGAGCCTGTACAACTCTTCAAAACAAAAATGCGTTACCGTGGCACGACATGGGGGAATGAGAACCTGGCGCTTGTTACAGAAGGATTGCGTGGCCGCCAGGTGGTTCAAATCGACAGGTATAGTCCTGTTACCGGCGACCTGGAAGCCCTGATCACCCGCAATACCACGAATGCTTATGCCAATCCTGGTTTTCCGCTAACCAAACCTAATCAATTCAACCGCGATGTATTGGTAACTATCGACAATGGAAACAAAATTATTTTTAACAATATGACAGGCAGTTCGCCGAAAGGTGATCTTCCTTTCCTGATGTCATATGATGTGCATACAAAAAAGGCAGATACCATCTGGCGTTGCCGTGAGGGTAGTTTTGAAATGGTGACCAATGTGATCGATCCTGAAAAACTGGTGTTGATCACGCGAAAAGAATCAGAAAAAGAAATGCCCAACTACTGGTTGAAAAATTTGAAACTGCGTATTGCCGATCAGCAACTCACTTCATTTACCAATCCCTATCCACAACTTGAAGGTGTAAGCAAAGAAAAAATAAAATATAAGCGTGCCGATGGCGTGGATCTTACGGGCGACCTGTATTTGCCAAAAGGTTACGACGCAAAACGTGACGGTCCATTGCCTGTATTTATCTGGGCATACCCTGCTGAGTTCAATTCCGCTGCAGATGCGGCACAGATACGCGGCAGTGAACACAAATTCACGCTGCTCAACTGGGGTTCACCGATTTATTATGTCACGCAGGGCTATGCAGTTTTAAACAATGCGGAAATGCCGATCGTTGCTGCACAAAAAGATAGCACTACGGGCGTGCAACCCAAACCTAATGACAATTTTGTAGACCAGTTAAAAATGAATGCGGAAGCGGCGATCAACAAACTTGCTGACATGGGTGTAGGCGACAGGAATCGTGTGGCAGTGGGTGGACACAGCTATGGTGCTTTTATGACGGCAAACCTGCTGGCACATACCAACCTGTTCAAAGGTGGAATTGCCCGTAGCGGTGCTTACAACCGAACGCTGACGCCGTTTGGCTTTCAAAACGAAGACCGTACCTACTGGCAGGCACCGGATCTGTACAATGCCATGAGCCCATTCAGTCATGCTGATAAAATCAAAACGCCGATCCTGCTGATACATGGCGACCTGGATAATAATACCGGCACTTATCCAATCCAAAGTGAACGCATGTTCAATGCCATCAAAGGTCATGGTGGTACTGTAAAATACATCAGCCTTCCTTATGAAAGTCATGGCTATGCTGGTCGTGAGAATATTCTTCACACACTTGCTGAGCAGTTTGAATGGCTGGAGAAATATGTGAAGAATGCGGGAAAAGATGAAAAAAAGAACGAGCCTAAAGCATTTTAAATATAATCATTACCGGCTTGCAGGACTCTTTTGAGAAAATGAAGTCCCAAGGTTATCAATCGGGAAGTATGGATCAATTGCTGATCCATACTTCCCGATTTAATTTACCAATAGCTTAGCATGCTTTCAAATTGCCTGGTGATTTCAAATAAATCCGGCTATTGTAATATCGGCCTATCGCTTATATATTTACTGAATCACAACCAGCCGCATTATGACAATCCGCACACTATTCATTATCATTCTTAAAGTACTGGGGATACTTTCATTAAAAGAATTGATCCTTATTCTTACACAATTCATCACGATCGTTGCCAGCTTTTTTACCGGGTATGGTTTTGACTACGGATTTTTTATGCTTTTTGTATCGCTTGTAGCATTAGCCCTTTCACTTGCAGTTTGCTATTTTCTTATTTTCAAAGCGGAATACCTGATTGATAAACTTGCTCTCGATAAGGGGTTCCAGGAGTCAACGCTTTCATTAAATATTCAATTGGCGTCTATATTCAGGATTGCACTCATTGTAACTGCCTTCCTGATACTCGTAAATGAAATTCCCGAATTTATCCGGATCATTATTTCAGAATCGCAAAGACATGATGTGAGTTTGTTGGGAGGAGGCACCGACTGGCCAGGAGCAGTCGCATCCGGTGTGAAGATCATCATCGCATTATTACTGATTGGTGAAAGAAAACGAATCCTTGATTTTCTCACACCAGTTGTGAAAACTGAGGGAAATACCTAAGGCAACAGTTTGTTGATCCCATCGTTAAACTCGTCAAGGTTGAACGGTTTTTCGAAAAACATATCAGCGCCATTCTCGAGTGCAACTTCACGAGCCAGGCCAAAACCGGAAATCATGATGATCTTGAGGGAAGGATACCGCTGTTTCAGGTAAACGATAAAATCAATACCATAACCATCGGGCAATTTATTGTCGAGGATCACTGCGAGCGGCTGGTTGGCTTTCAGGTACTCATCGGCTGAAAGCAGGTCTTTTACATAGTCAAGCTCAAACCGGCTTTCGTGAAGTACCATATCAAGTACTAAACCCATTTGTCCGTCGTCGTCAACAACCAGGATCTTGCTTGTAGTACTGGTTTTTGGATCAGCTGTTTTTGCCATATTCATTTTTATAGGTGATAACAGTTTCTTAACATCCAGACCAGGGCAGCGGGTGGCTACTGCAAAAGTAAACCCAACTGGCTGCTATTGAGAAACTTTTCGGATTAAATATTTTGATTCCGTGATTATGCAATAAATGCGCCAAGTTGGTTTCTCTGCCTGAATCGGTGCAAGATGTTTTGCTTCATGATTTTGCCAAGCTGCATAACTGTCATAAATTACAGTATTACACACTGCATATGAAAGAGATAGCGATTAGTCGCAGGGACTTTATAGCTCAAACTTCTTCAATATTGTCTGCCTCATTGCTGGCCGCCCAGGACTTTTCACCGATGCATTCGAAGAAGTATAAAATGGGATTGCAGCTTTTCTCTATTCGCGAACCGCTTTCGAAAGACGTGAGAGGCACCATCAGGACAATCGCTGCAGTAGGTTATGAGGACTGTGAAACCTACGGGTACGACCCGGAAAAGATTCAATATTATGGGATGCCAGCCGCCTCATTCCGACAATTACTCGCCGACAATGCGATGATCAGCACCAGCGGTCACTATGATTTTTCTAAATATTTCGATAAACCCGATGACGAGCTGATGCGCTATGTTGATCAATGCATAACCGGCGCGAAGGCGCTTGGACAAGCCTATATTACATGGCCCTGGCTCGACCCGGCTTTCCGGTCGATTGAAAACTACAAACTGCTGGCTGGAAAACTTAACAGGATCGGCGAGCGTATCATCAAGGCCGGGCTAGGTTTTGCTTATCACAACCACGATTTTGAATTCACCGACCACGGGGGTGAAAATGGGTACGATATCATCATACGCAATACAGACCCGGCATTAGTAAAACTCCAGGTTGACCTTTATTGGGTGATGCATTCTTCCCCGTTGAGTCCTGTAGAACTTTTCAGCCTTCAACCGGGGCGATTTGTGATGTGGCATATTAAGGATATGGACAAGCGCACCCGCGACTATTCGGAACTCGGAAATGGGTCCATTGACTATACCGTCATTTTGCCAGAAGCATCGCGTTCAGGAATGCAATATTACTACATTGAACAAGGGGGCAATTTTGCAAAAGACCCTATTCAAAGTGTAACAGATAGCGCCAAATATTTTAAGAGCCATCTAGAGAAATACCTCGAATAATTCATTTCAGAAAACATACTTTATATGGAACACAGAGCCCGGTCAATCAGGCCATTTATAGGAGCACGACAATATGATGTATCCCGCAGTTTTTATCGCGATCTAGGATTTGAAGAGACGGTGCTATCGCCGATGATGTCTGTATTTAAATCGGGCAACTTTTCTTTTTACCTGCAGAATGCCTATGTAAAAGACTGGATCGACAACTCCATGATATTCCTGGAGGTGGAAAATGTTTACCGTTTTTGGGATGAGTTGCAGGCACTGCAATTACCCGCCAAATATGAGAACGTAAAACTCACACCCGTTAAGGAAGAAGACTGGGGTCGTGAATGTTTTGTACACGATCCGTCAGGTATACTCTGGCATTTTGGGGAATTCAATAAATAGTGAACTACCACTACTTTACTTATACTTATATAAATAATCATGGCACGAACATTTACCCTGAAAGTCTCCCCGGCAATTGGAAAAGTTTCAGCTGAATATACTGTTCCCGCAAAGCCGTTTTGTATAATGACCCTGGCACATGGCGCCGGTGCAGGTATGAACCATAGTTTTATGACTACGCTTGCTAAATCACTTGGCGAAGCAGGCATTGCCAGTCTGCGTTTTAATTTCCCTTTTGCTGAAGGCAAAAAAGGAAGACCAGATTCACCCGCTGTTGCCCATCAAACAATCGAAGCCGCCATCCTGCATGCACATGAGAAATTTCCCAAACTTCCGCTTTTTGTGTCGGGAAAATCTTTTGGCGGAAGAATGTCTTCGCAATATTTATCAGAGCATACACACGATTTTATAAAAGGGATTATTTTCTATGGCTTCCCGCTCCACCCCGCCGGCAAACCTTCAGTGGAACGGGCTGAACATTTGAAGAAAATAAAAATACCCATGCTTTTCCTGCAAGGCAGCCGCGATGCCCTTGCCACCTGGGAACTGATCGAACCCCTCTGCGCCACATTCAAAAAAGCAACTTTGATTAGAATAGATAATGCCGATCACTCCTTTAAAGCGGGCAAAGTAAATACGATGGAAAAACTGACACAGGCTACCGAAAGCTGGATTCGGAAGAAAATTAAAGCCTGAACTGTTAATAATTAATTTTCCCGCTTCCCATACTTTCGGACAACCTTTCCCAAAATCGCAACGAATAGATGTAGCACCCGGCGCCGGGCAGCCGTTACCGCCTTTACCTAAAAATTAAAACTGCATTTATGAAAAATTTCATGAAACGGCTACCTCATGCCGTTAACTTCGTTGCTATAGCTACTATGCTGCTACTTATATCGATCGTTACCGGGTGCAGAAAAACAGATATTAAAAAACTAAAAAATTATGACCAGGTCAACCTTGTTGCCAATAATGGGAACTACGGTGCAGCGCAAATTGATCCCCTGCAGACCAACGCCTGGGGATTGGCCTGGAGTCCAACGGGTATTGCCTGGGTAAACTCCCAGGGTGGCCATGTGAGCGCCTTATACAATGGTGAAGGTGTGGCGCCCAGAATACCTGTAAATATCCCCTCTCCTGCCGGACCCGCAACAGGAAATCCAACCGGGATAGTTTTTAACGGCAGTGCAGATTTTGTAATCAGCAACGGGCAGGCCGCCCGGTTCCTGTTTGTGAACCTTGATGGTGTTTTATCCGGATGGAATGGCGCAGCGGGTAATGACGCGATTTTGATCCACAATAATTCCGCAACTTCCGTGTACACGGGAATGGCCATTGGTGTGAGCCAGGGTGCCAATTATATTTACGCCTCGGATTTCAGGTCGGGCAAAATAGATGTTTGGGATAAAGACTTCAACACCGTGACTATGTCTTTTAAAGATCCCTGGCTACCCAGGGGGTACTCACCTTTTAATATCCAGGCGGTAGATGAATGGCTTTATGTGCTGTATGAAAAGGTGGGAGCTGATGGCAGGGATGAGAAAGGGGTAGGAAAAGGTATCGTCAGCATTTTCAGAACAGATGGAAGTTTTGTAAGAAGATTTGCCACTGGCGACCTGCTAAATTCCCCCTGGGGTGTGACTTCCGCTCCCCGCCATTTCTTTGATGACCCTGAAGATGAAAATAATAAAAATGGTAATGCCTTAAAACCCGGGCATAGCGACTCAACGCTTATTCTTGTAGGCAATTTTGGTGATGGAAAGATAAATGCCTATTCTACCCGTGGTGAATTTATTGGCCAGCTGAGATCACGTGGGAGAACGATTGTCATCGATGGACTGTGGGCTATCGGTTTCGCACCTCTCACGGCTACTACCATTGATCCAAACAGGTTGTATTTCACAGCTGGTCCCGAGGGGGAGTTGGATGGGCTGTTTGGTTACCTTATTAAAAAATAAGACGGGTTGAGTTGATAAAAAGCCACGAACACTGGCTTCGAATTCATTAAGGGGTTAATACCTTAAGAAGAAGATTAGTGTTCGTGGTTAACTACATCAAAAATGATCTAATCGCTTATATAAAAAACACCGTCCGCGCGTTTTTTTCACTTGGTTTTATCAGGTTTTTGAGCTACTAGATGTCAGAAGCTTTAAGTGTCTGACAAGGCTTGTAACAGAAACCTCTTTAAAACACATTTCCTGTCCGTTTTTTTCCTTTGGCATTCTCACATTTTTGATCTACCAGATGTCAGAAGCTTTAAGTGCCTGATCGAGCTCAAAGAGAACTTCCTTAAAAAAACGTTTCATATCCGTTTTTTACAC
>JAEYOL010000139.1 GCA_023411775.1 Bacteroidota bacterium
TCCCGCGATGCTACGGGTGTGATTAATATCGTCCAGGGGATTACCATTCAAAAGCAGCAGGTCTGACACGGCGCCTACTTTAATAACACCCAGATCATCTCTCTTTAAAAATTTGCCTACATTCACCGTACCTGTTTTCAACGCTTCATAAGGTGTAAGACCCGCATCGACCAGGTACCTCAATTCATGATGTACAGAAAATCCAGGTACATCAAAAACCTGCGGTGCGTCAGAACCCAGCAATAAGCCGACACCGTTTTTATTGCAGGCTGCAATAAGCTTCTTTCTTATCTCGATTAGCTTGCGCGTTACTTCAGCACTGTACTTTGGATTAGCCTGCAGGTTCTTCTTAGCCTTAACCCAATTGTTCAGGGTGTTGGGATCCATATATTTCATCTCAGGTTCTTTAGCCAGTTCTTCCGCGTCACGGTCGGGATGAAACCAGCGTTCTGCCAGCGCCTGCGTAGGCACCACCCAGATATTGCGGGCTCGCAGCGAGTCCATCAATCTTTGTATGCGCGACTCATCAGCTTTATCAGCGATGAAAAGTCCAAAGATGCCCAGGTCCTGTTCCTTAATATTCTCGACACCGGGTACCAGGCTTTCTACAAATCCATCGAGGTGATCGATCGTTGCATAACCTGCCTCGATCGCACGCCATACACCCACATCATAAGATACGTGGCCGGCGAAAGGAATGCCCAGTTCATCGGCGGTGGTAACCATCGCATCAAAGTTTTCCCTGCTCAGGCCGGGATGCAGTTTTAAAAAATCATACCCCGCTTTTTTTTGATCACGTACCATATTCGAAGCAGCTTCTGTCGATTTTACACTATTGCCGTTAAACGACGGACCCGATGTAATAAACCTCGGTCCAAAGATCTCCCCACGCTGGATCTTGCTTCTAAGTTCAATATGACGCGGATGCCCCAGCATACCCCTGATCGTCGTAACACCTGCCAGCGTGAAAAGCTTTGCGACTTCTTTCATCGGTTCAATATCATCGATCGGAGGCACATGCGCGTGCATTTCAGCCAGACCCGGCATCAGCCATCTCCCCTTTGCATCGATCAGTATCGCGTCTTTGCTATGCTGTACTTTCGATGTCTGTCCTATTGCTTTGATCACACCATCTTTCACCACCACATCCTGCCCGCTCAACACTTCGTTGCGATCCATCGGGACGACATTTACATTTTTAAACACCATTTCCCCGGCGGGGTTATCCTTTTTGGGCTGGGCATGGCAGGAAACGACTACAAGTGCCGACAGCAACAGGCTGATAAACTTCATAATTGAAACTTTAGGTGATGAAAAACTGGTTTACTAAATATAAAATTAATAAATGTACCTGCCGGCAAATTTGTTACCTGCGGCTGCATTGCAGGATGATTCAATAACCGGCTTCCTTAAAAATGACTCGTCTTAATTCATTTATCTTCATATCGCATCATTCGCCTTTTAATTTTTATCGGCAACATTTTTGTAAACATTACACATGCACCCTTTCCGAGTAATCCTCACGACGATCTTATATTTCATTTTTTGCCTGTCTTGCCGTAACGCAAACGCCCGGCCAGACACTATTCCGGGTTTGATCAGGCAGCCGGGAGCCGTTCATTTCCTGGTCATGGGTGACTGGGGCACCAGGGGTTCTGCGCCCCAACTAAAAGTAGCTTCCGCGATGGAAGCAGCAGCCAGCCAGTTGGGGATATCATTTGTGATCATAACAGGCGATAACTTCTATCCTTCGGGGGTCAGCAGCGTGGATGATACGCACTGGAAGGAATCCTTTGAAAACGTTTATGACCACCCATCCCTGCAGTGTAGATGGTTACCCGTTTTGGGCAATCATGACTACGATCAGGATGTGGACGCCCAGGTGAATTATACAAAGCAAAGTGATCGCTGGTTTATGCCCGCTCGATATTTTGATAGTAGTTTTGCACTGGGAAATGATTCTGTCCTGCTTGTTTTCCTGGATACCGAACCGATAGAAAGAAAATTAAGAGGTTTGCCGGTAGATACAACTAAATATTCCACAGACTATGTCGATACTCAATTGAAATGGTTCGAAGCGAGGCTAAAAAGCAGTACCGCCCGCTGGAAAATCGTTACCGGTCATCACCCATTGCATACCGGAGGCAGTAGAAGGCACAATGCGAGGATTAAGAAATTACGACGATTGTTGCAACCTATTTTACATGCCAACAATGTATCTTTTTATTTTTCGGGACATGAGCATCACCTGGAATCATTAAAGCCAAAAGGCGCCACGCATTTTATAATCTCTGGTGCGGGGGTCGAAACCAGGCATGTTGGATGGTTAAAAAGGTACAGGCGGTTTGCGGCGCGGAAACGCGGATTTGTTGCAGTTTCCATATCCCCAACTACTTCGTTGGTACAGTTTATCAGTGAAGATCAAAAAGTACTCCACCGGCAATATATCAGCCCGATTGAACCATGACAGAAATAAATTGTTGAATGATGTGACGATAAACCAATTGTTATGCGAAGTCTATTAGTTTCAGTAGCGGCGGTATTATTATTTGCATCCTGCAAAAGATTCATGTTCCACCCCAACGAAATAAGACCGGATGTAAAAGGGCTGAATGCGACAAATATCAGCAAGATTTCAGCGCTTCCCGTTAAACAGGATTTCAACTTTATACTCCTCGGGGATACACAACGGTTTTATGAAGAACTTGAAGACTTCGTAACCCATGCCAATACACTCGACTCTGTAGCTTTTGTGATACTGTCGGGTGACCTGGTGGATTTTGGTCTGAACAAAGAATATAATTGGGTGGCAAAGGCGTTAAGTAAATTAGAGCTGCCTTATTTATCGGTTATCGGCAACCACGATATGGTCGCTAATGGACGAAAGATCTTCAATGAAATGTTTGGCCCGGAAAATTTTAGTTTTTCCTATGGTAAGAACAAATTCATTTGCATCAATACCAACTCAAGGGAATCTGACTACGATGGAAAAATTCCCGATATCAACTGGCTGGCAGGGGAATTAAACAACAGCGATGCTTTCGATAATATTTTTGTTGTGTCGCATGTGCCACCCTATAGCGTCGATTTCGACAATAACCTGGAGCCTGCATTCGTAAGTTTACTAGCAGCGCAGCCAAAGACAAGGATCTCACTCCACGGTCACGAGCATAACTACCATCTCTCCTACCCTTATAACGGGGCTATACCCTACCTGGTAGCCGCCGCAGCAAGTCGGAAAAGTTATGTAATGATCAGTGTACATGGTAGTCAAATTACAATTAACGAAAAATATTACTGATGAAAACCTGGATAACCGGCTGCCTGTTATTACTCGCTGTGACCAATGCAGGTGCGCAACAGAAAAAAAGACCCGGCATTACGCCGGATCATCTCAAACTGCAGTATGCGGGATCGATAGGATTTATTTCTGTCGGTGCAGGCTATGAATGGGCTAAGAAAAAAATCCATGGTGATCTGTACTACGGTTACGTACCTGCCGCGGTGGGTGGTGTGGATATCCATTCGTTAACCGGCAAGTTTACCTGGAGACCATTTTCGAAAACGCTGGATAAGGATGTTCAAGTAGACCTTCTCACCACCGGACTGCTGATCAACTATGCATTTGG
>JAEYOL010000155.1 GCA_023411775.1 Bacteroidota bacterium
GTCCCTGGTCTGGTTTTCTTTATTTCAAATTTCATTAGGTGCAACACCCGGGATGACGGCAGGGTGTGCTTTTGTTTTCATCATTCACTTAGTGGTGAGAGGTGAGAGCTATTTGTATAAAAACACCTTGCGAATTGGCGATCTCGTTGTTGTCATACCGGCCTTGAGCCGGTAACTTTCTCAAACCTCAGTATCTAAAGGAATCGGGCAGTCTTAATTTCAATTAGAGAAAGGTCACGGGTCTGGTTTTCTTCATTGCAAAATTTTTTTAAGTGCATCGCCCGGGATGACGGCAGGGTGTATTTTTTTTTCACCATTCACTTAGTGGTGAGAGGTGAGAACTATTTGTATAAAAACACCTTGCGAATTGGCGATCTCGTTGTTGTCATACCGGCCTTGAGCCGGTAACTTTCTCAAACCTCAGTATTTATGGGAATCGGGCAGTCTTAATTTCAATTGGAGAACGGTCCCGGGGCTGGCTTTCTTTATTTCAAATTTCATTAGGTGCAACGCCCGGGATGACGGCGGGGTGTACTTTTGTTTTCACCATTCACTTAGTGGTGAGAGGTGAGAGCTATTTGTATAAAAACATCTTGCAAATTGGCGATCTCGTTGTTGTCATACCGGCCTTGAGCCGGTAACTTTCTCAAACCTCAGTATCTACAGGAATCGGGCAGTCTAATTTCAATTAGAGAAAGGTCCCTGGTCTGGTTTTCTTTATTTCAAATTTCATTAGGTGCAACGCCCGGGATGACGGCAGGGTGTATTTTTTTTTCATCATTCACTTAGTGGTGAGAGGTGAGAGCTACTTGTATGAAAACTCCTTGCCAATTGGCGATCTCGTTGTTGTCATACCGGCCTTGAGCTGGTAACTTTCTCAAACCTCAGTTTTTACAGGAATCGGGCAGTCTAATTTTAATTAGAGAAAGGTCCCGGGTCTGGTTTTCTTCATTGCAAAATTTTTTTAAGTGCATCGCCCGGGATGACGGCAGGGTGTATTTTTTTTTCATCCTTCACTTAGTGGTGAGAGGTGAGTGCTGTTTGTATGAAATCTTTATATAACTGTAATAGTCTTTGAGTACAGGGCAAAAAAAACCTGTAAATCCTAAGATCCACAGGCATAACAATCACATGAGAGAAAGAGAGCTGTAGGGGGAGGGGTCGAACCTCCACGAGGCGGTTAGCTGCAACACAAAGTCCGGTGGTCAATCCCGGTCGGCTACGACTTGCGTTGTAACCGGCTCTATGCTACGTTTATCCCGTTATCCTCACCCTCGAGACGAGAGGGCATGTCTGCCGAAAATTTCATCACCCCACAGTATATCGGGCTATCTTTGTAAACCCGTTTAAAGAACTTGATAGAACAAATATAGGCCAATTGGTCTTTTCATTCCAAATTTTTCAACAATTATTTTGAAATAATAGAAATTATTCAAATATTTGCGGGATTGAATGAAAATAATCTAAAAACACTCCCCTGAATGTCTGCCAAATTAAATCTCGACAAACTGGACCTTGATATCATTCACCACATGATGGAAAATGCGGAGATCTCTTATGCTGATCTTGGTAAAAAGCTTTTCGTTTCGGGTGGTACAATACACGTAAGGATCAAAAAACTACAGGAAGCGGGTGTGGTAAAGGGCACACGCCTCAAGGCCGATCTTAAACAACTCGGTTATGATGTGATCGCGTTTATCGGGATCTATTTAAAGGAAAGTTCTTTGTACGATACAGTTGCGAAAGACCTTCAAAAGATACCCGAGATCGTAAGACTGAACTATACCACCGGCAACTACAGCATGTTTGCCGAAATAGTTTGCAAAGACATTACCCAGTTACGATACGTCCTGCACGACCAGCTTCAAAAAATAAAAGGCATCGAACGTACAGAAACTTTTATTTCTCTTGATGAAAGCTTTAACCGCAATGTAAAAGTGATTAGCTAAATGTCTTTCACCAAACATCTGTCTCGCAGCCCTTCAACTTCGCTCAGGGTGCGCGACTACTAACTTCTAACTACCAACTCCTAACTGCTCCCTAAATCCTTCCTCTCACGTTCAGCGCATCCCTCAATCCATTACCCAATAAATTAAAGGCAAGTACCAGCAACATGATAGCAAAACCAGGCGCCAGTGCCAGCATGGGGTTTTGCGTGATGATAAAATTGTAATTTTCTTTGATCATCAATCCCCAGCTCGGTTGTGGTGGTTGTACACCAACTCCAAGAAAACTAAGACCTGCTTCGATCACGATGGCGGAAGCGAAATTAGAAGCGGCGATCACCATCACCGGTCCCATAATATTGGGCCATATATGCCTTACGATTGTTCGAAAATGCGAATAGCCCAGGGCTCTGGTTGCTTCCACATACTCAAGTTCCCTGGACGCCAACACCTGGCCTCTTACCAGGCGTGCCACACTCACCCACATCGTAAGACCAACTGCCACAAACACCTGCCAAAATCCTTTTCCCAGAGCAAGAGTGATCGCGAATACCAGTAACAATGTTGGAATGCTCCAGATCACATTGATAAACCACATTACAAAATTGTCGGTGCGACCGCGATAATAACCCGCAAGCGAACCAAGGATCAGCCCGATAGAAAGAGAAATGATGATCGTGATCAGTCCCACACTCAGGCTCACACGTGTGCCAACGATCAGGCGACTTAAAATATCGCGGCCGAATTTATCTGTGCCTAAATAAAACTCTACAGTTTCGATCGGATCATCAGCAAGCTGGCTCCTGGCATAAGACTGGCGTTCGCTTAGACCTTCGTCGATATATTTCTCTACAATGATGCTGTCTCCCTGCTCTTCACTACCAGCGATTGGGACATGATAATAACTGTCCTCTTTTCCAGATACCAGTCGCGAAAAAAAACCGGCATCGCCTGAGTATTGATCTCTTTTGACCTTTAAAAAACTCTGGGTATAGCCAGGTTTGTTACCACCCACCTCAAGTATGATGCGATTGGCATAGGGCGAAGGATCCGGCGCGATGAAATAAGCAAATACAGCAACTATAATGGAAAGGCAGATGATGATCAATCCGAACACAGCTCCTTTGTTCTTGCGAAGTCGTTTCCACGCCGCCTGTTGAAATGATATGGATGGGTTACTCATTAAAAAAAGAAAGATAAAAATAAATCGTCTTCAACAATCATCCAGCATCAAGCATCTAGTATCTAGTATCTAGCATCTAGCATCTAGCATCCCACCTTCGCTAAAGCTTCGGAGAGCAAACCGACTCTCTACATGCATCGTATCGCCTCACCCCCAACCCCCTCTCCGCGCGAAGACGGGGCAAGTGTCCCATACCATATAACACTTTGTCAATCCAGAATCCAAAATCCAGAATCCAGTATCCAGCATCTAGTATCCAGCATCTAGTATCCATCATCTTTCTCACCCTCCTCCCCTTCCACTCATAAGTTCCCATCTGTCCCAGCAATCCTGAAATGATAGTATAAAAAATATGTATGGGTTGGACAAAAAAGAAATACTTCAATAAAGACTTCCTCTTAAAGAAGTCAACTAAAGTATACATGAAAGGCAACTCAAAAATCGTTTTCGCTAACAAAAGTCCAACGAAAAACCACCAGTAAATTGGATTGACAAATCCTGTGATGATCAATGCCGGGAATGAAAGGTTGAAAAAATAAACCAGTAGCAATACCCAAAAGATTCCTTTATCATTATAATGCGTGGCCTTGCTGGCCCATCGTATTCGCTGATTAAAGAATGTGTGCCAATCGGGCATCGGCTTTGTGCTGACAGTAGCACCTACAGATTTTAAATAGTGGATCTTACCAGGAAATTTTTTTGCGATTTTATGCATGAGCAGCATATCATCACCGGATGCGATATGATCTATACCCGCAAAGCCACCTACCTCATCAAATAATTTTTTTTCATACGCCAGGTTAGCGCCGTTGCACATCGCATGAAGCTTTTTATAAACCGATGCCCCGGTGATACCCTGCAGGGTCATAAAATCCAGGGATTGAAAAATACCCACCAGGCTGGGATCTGAATCAAAAACAACGGGTGCGACGATAAAACCCGCGCCGGTCGATTGTTTAAATGATACGATTGATTTTAACCAGTCGGGAGGAGGTATACAATCAGCGTCGGTTGTGATGATCAGTTCTGTTGATGCAGCAGCAATGCCCGATTCTATCGCTTTCTTCTTATAAGAGTTGATAGCATCTTCTTTCAGGCTGATAAGCTTTACCCGCTCGAACTGCCGGACAATTTCTGCAGTCTTATCTGTAGAATGATCGTCTACAACAATGATCTCAATCTTTTCCTGTGGATAAGCTTGACCCTGCAACGCTGTTAGTAAAGCACCGATATTATTTTCTTCATCGCGGGCGGGAATTATGATGGTGAGATTTTCAAAAACCGCCAATCCACTAGCGTTAAACACCGGAATCTGCTTCCACCCCTGCCAGTAGTATAGAATCAGAAGGCTATAAAAAACAAAAAGTGTCAGAATGATAAATAGGAATGCCATGTGTGCAGCGACAAATCTAAGCATTATGTGATCTGCCTGTTGGCTCAACTAACATCAACCATTAATAATATGCGGTTAATACTGCAAAGCGTGTACGATACTATCGACGTGATTTTCATGTAGCACCTGGTGACCCGCGCTGATGACGCCTATAGTACAATGTACTTCTATTCCTTTTTGAAACTTTTCACCCCGTACAGGTAAAATAATTCGATCATATTTTCCATATATCAGTCGGGTCGGCGTGCTGAACTGTCGGATAGAGGCCCGGATATGCGACAAATCGGGTTTTAAACGGCACAGACCAGTCCAACGTTTATACAATAGGTCGCGGACCTCTGGGTTGCCGATATAATAATTTACAAATTTGTACACGCTTGTATTGACAAAACCGAGCCTGTTCAAAAACTTCAGCAGGGCAAAAAACCACCCGGGTCTCTTCATGCTCAGGGCAAATAAGCGATTGCCCAGCCAGCTTTGTGTGGCGATCCAATACCAAAAATTGACTTTCAAACCGTCTGGAGCCAACAATATCAACTTCTCCACACGCGCTGGTTCAGCCTGGTATAAACTCAAAGCCACCCGCCCACCAAGACTAAACCCCATCAGGGTGTATTTCTGGCTTTCGGATACAGGATTGTTTTCATCCATTATCTGTTCCGTGATGGTCCTTAAGTCCCCACTCGTGAAATTCAATCCCTCCTGCCAGTCGGTGGCGCCATGAAAAGGCAGGTCGATGGCGTAGAAACTGTATCGATCCCCGACATATTTCTCTAAAAATGAAAACTGCGTCGCGTCTTCCCCATAGCCGTGAAAGCATATAACGATCGAGGGACCGCGGCCAAATCGGTAGTAATTAACCGTCGAATTTCGATATAACAGGGACCTCTTTTGCACCGTTTTGCTGAGAAATTTTTTACGATAATATAGTTTGGACTCTTCGAAAATAATACTATTTTTGAATAGTTGCACAAACAACTATATGCCAAACAACCATTTTAAGAAAGGGGAGCTTTACAGCTTTGTAACCGGGAAAGCATCCACGGCGATAGCCCGCCGCCTGCAGAAGAAGTTCAATAATGCAGGTTTGAACATTACCATCGAGCAGTGGAGTGTGTTGTATCATTTATGGAAGGAAGATGGCCTGAGTCAGCAACAGCTTTGTAATGCCACTTTCCGTGATAAACCCAGCATCACCAGGCTGGTTGATAACCTGGAAAAATTGAACCTGGTAAAACGAGTGCCATCGGACAGCGACCGGCGGATCAACCTGATCTACCTGACCAAAAATGCGCAGAAGCTGGAAGAGGAAACAATGCAGATCGCAGACGAGATCCTGAACGAAGCGTTACAATCCGTGTCGCCAGAAAAAATTGAGGTGTGTAAGGAAGTGCTGCAGATCGTGTATGATAACTTGAAATAATAACTTAAACCACATTCAACCATATTCAACAATCTTAAACTTTTAAAACCATGAGTGCTGCCACTGAAACAAAGAACGTGCTGAAGGGAGGCGAATGGCTGATCAGGGAATCTGCCCCTTCTGAAACTTTCACGCCCGGCGATTTTGCTGAGGAACAGAAAATGATACGTGATATGTGCGACCAGTTTCTGGATGCCGAAGTGTATCCTATCCTGGATCGCATTGATGACCTGGAGCCCGGACTGATGAAATCCCTTGTCACTAAAGCTGGAGAACAAGGCCTGCTATCTGTTGCCTTTCCCGAGGAATATGGTGGCCTCGGTAAAGATTTTATCACTTCTACCATCGTCAACGAATACCTGGGTGCCGGCCACTCGTTTTCTGTAGCTATTGCTGCACATACCGGCATCGGTACCCTGCCCATTTTATACTTCGGTACACCCGAACAAAAACAAAAATATATTCCCAAACTGATCACCGGCGAGTGGGCAGGAGCTTATGGTCTCACAGAACCTAATAGTGGAAGTGATGCGCTGGGTGCAAAAACTACGGCTAAACTAAGTGACGATGGGAAGCACTATATCCTGAATGGCCAGAAATGCTGGATCACCAATGGTGGTTTCGCGCAGGTGTATACAGTATTTGCTAAAGTGGATGGAGATAAATTCACCGGGTTTATTGTAGAAAGAGGTATGGAAGGCTTTACCCAGGGACCCGAGGAGCACAAAATGGGTATCAAGGGGTCATCCACCGTGCAACTCTATTTCCAGGATGCGAAAATTCCAGTTGAAAATGTGTTGGGTGAGATCGGTAAAGGACACCGGATCGCTTTCAATATCTTAAATATCGGTCGTTTAAAACTTTGCGCAGCGGCAGTTGGCGGTTCTCGCCGTGCGCTGACTGAATCAGTCGTATATGCTAAAACGAGAGAACAATTCAAACAACCGATCTCCAATTTCGGGGCGATCAAACACAAACTGGCGGAAATGGCTATCAAAGTATTTGTTGCCGAGTCAGCCCTGTATCGCACGGCCAGCTGGGTAGATGAAAAGGAAAAAGAACTGCTGGAAGCAGGGAAACCTTTTAACGAAGCCCTGCTGGGTGCTGCGGAAGAATATGCTATTGAATGCGCAATGCTAAAAGTATATGGTAGCGAGGTCCTCGATTTTGTGGTTGATGAAGGTGTGCAAATACATGGTGGTAATGGTTTCAGTGCGGAATACAATATTTCGAGGGCTTACCGCGACAGCCGGATCAACCGCATCTACGAAGGCACCAACGAGATCAACCGCCTGCTCACGCTTGACATGACACTTAAACGTGCCATGGGCGGACGTCTCGACCTGATGGTACCTGCCATGAATGTGCAAAAAGAACTGATGAGCATTCCTGATTTTGGTGCAGAAGATGAGGCCCCCTTTGCAAAAGAGAAAAAGCTGGTCGCAAACCTGAAAAAAGCAATCCTGATGACCGCGGGTGCAGCCGTACAAAAACTGATGATGAAGATCGAACACGAACAGGAGGTGTTGATGAACCTGGCAGATATGGCCATCGAGATCTTCAACGCGGAAAGTGTATTGCTACGCGTAATGAAAATGACCGGGGAGCAGGGTGATACTGCGGCTCAGATTTACCAGGATATCATGAGGACATACCTGTATGATGCAGCCGACAAAGTAAATAAATCAGGCAAAGACGCGATCAATGCATTTGCAGACGGCGATGAACAAAGAATGATCCTGATGGGATTGAAACGCTTTACTAAAGCTGAGCCGTTTAATACCAAAGACGCGAGAAGAAGGATCGCTGATAAAATGATAGCAGACGGGAAATATAATTTCTAGTTCCAGTCTTTCTGATCAAACTTCATGATAGCCGGCTCTAGAGGGCTGGCTATTTTATTTGAACTCTGCTGACCGCCGTAAATGGCTTTCAGTTCTTCCCGGGTTGTTTGTAATTCGGAAAGCTGGTTTACCCTTTTTCTTTCTATAAAGATCCCGGTGGCCATGATCAGCGATGAAAAAGTGATGATCAGGAAATATACCAGGTGCGCATCATTCTTAAAGGCGGGTTCTATGATATAATAGACCGCGTAAACAAAAGCGAAACCTACATAAGAAACCAGGACCGAGGATACCATTACCGCTTTTCCTATCGCACGATGGTACATCACCGCGATTTTCACCTGGTGTGTAAAGAACAATACGGAAATGATCAGCACCAGCAAAATGCCGGGCGCAAGCAAAATGGTGGTGGCCTTAATATTAAACCCGTATAATGCCAGCACGATCAGCTCAAACGCCATAAAACCTAGCGCGATCCTAAGCATTTTTCTTCTGAAGAAAACCGTTTTGCTGAAATAAGCCAGAAACAAAAGCATCAGCGGGGTATCGAGGAAATTGCACAACACGCCAAAATAATATTGAAAATTACTGCCCAGGTCAATATAACCTAATAGCAGCACCAGGTAACTTAATACAATAAAATAATAGGCGAACAGGGCCGGGAACGACCTGTATAGTACGAGTCTTGTTGCAAAAAGCAATATGATGGGTAGGCTGAGAGCAATTGTTGAAAGAAGTCCCATCAGACTGAAAACGGACATAAAATTGTTTTTCGTTAGGATAAGGTATACGTCATACTACCGCATCGCCACTGTAAATAAACGGAGTATTTTTCTGCATAGTGCTTCCAACTAATGGTTTATACTAAAATTCAGTAAAACCGTGATAGGGGTCGAGTAATTATACGCGAGCAGGGGTGAGGGTTTTCTGGTAGGGGGTGATATGTGAGACATGTTATTCAGGAAATGCCTCACCGCGATGGCAGGTATGACAGGTTACAACCTTGAGATACTCAGGCCTTATTGTGGTGTCAAAATAGAAATAGGTCTTGTTCAGGTGGATGGTCATCTGCATCATTTTCCTGGCATTTTCCTTCATCGGGTCGTCATCCGAAGCATAATCGAGGCTATCGGGGAAATTTTTCACGGGCACATGGCAAAAATTACAACTTACACCCAGGGCTTTGGAATAGGACTCCATAATACTGTCTAACATTTTAGGGCTGATATCCTGGGGTAGTATTTTCAGGTTCTTATGCGGACCACGAAAAGATATAGCAGAAATGCCGCTGGCCACTAAAATGGTTAATGCTAATACCGTAAGAAATTGTTTGCGATGCTTCATATAGTAAGACCCGGTTATATCATCCGTTAAAGATCCGCTGCGGCAGCCTCATCCAGGAACCAAAACAGTTCACCTTTAAATGGCTGAATCACCTGTGCGGGGTAAAGGGCGGTATCATGTTCACTGAACCTGGCATGGTATAAAGCTGCTGCCTTATCGCCCCCACTTACCAGGAAAGCTACCCTTGCCGACATATTCACAACCGGAGCCGTTAGCGTGATCCGGTACATCTCCTGCTCAGTAAGATAAAACGCTTCTACCCATTTTTCATTTTCCGCAACCACGGGATACCCCGGAAAAAGTGACAGGGTGTGCGCATCATTGCCCAATCCTAACAAAACAAGATCGAAAGTATGGGGCTTCCCATCAAAATATTGATGCAGCAGTTTTTCATATAATAATGAAGACGCTTCGGGGTCTATACCCGTTGTCTGCATGACATGAATATTGTTTTTGTCAACCGGCACCTGGTTCAACAATACATCATGCGCCATCTTTGCATTATTCCTGTCGTCGTCGAAGGGAACAAACCGTTCATCGCCCCAGAAAAAATGGATCTTCTCCCAATCGATCTTTCCAGCATACTTCTCCGATGCCAGCAGGCTATACAATTTCTTAGGTGTAGACCCCCCGGCTAGCGCCAGGGTAAAGCGATCCTGCTTTTGCAGGGTATCCGCGATCTGCTCCACCAGCCAGTCTGCTACTTTTACGCTGAGCTCGTCAGTATCTTTAAAAATAAATGTACGCTTCATGATCTATTTGGATCCACCAGATTTTGGTATCGGAAAGTTAGCCCAAAAATTACCGTCACGGGCGATCAGTGCATCGGCGTCTTCGGGTCCCCAGCTATTGGGTGAATAATTGGGAAAATCTACCGGTGGTCTTTTCTGCCAGGCTTCGAGCAGGGGCGTGATCACTTCCCAGGCTGCTTCTACCTGGTCGGCGCGCATGAAAAGTGTCTGGTCACCTTCAATCACATCCTCCAGCAATGTTTCATATGCTTCGGGCTCCTGTTCATCAAACGTATCGGTATAGCTGAAAACCATATCTACAGGATTCAATACCATATCAGTGCCCGGACGTTTGGCCTGGAACCGGATGCGGATGTCCATATGTGGTTGTATGCTAAATGTAAGCCGATTGGGTCGCCAGGTGTCTGCTGCCTCGGGTGGGAAAGAAAAACTGGGGGCTTCCTTAAACTGAATCGTAATAGAAGTCGTCTTTTCATGCATGCGTTTACCGGTGCGGATATAGAACGGCACATTCTTCCAGCGCCAGTTGTCGACAAAAAACTTCGCGGCTACAAAAGTCTCAACAGGTGAGTGGACTGCCACATTTTTCTCCTGTTGGTAGCCCGGCACCTCCTGGCCTTTTATCCATCCTGTCGAATACTGACCCCGCACGGCATTCTCATGTACATCTTCTGTACTGATCTTCCTGATTGCGGTCAACACATCTACTTTCTTATTCCTTATTTCGTTTGATTCAAAAGATGTGGGCGGTTCCATCGCGATCATACAAAGCAATTGCAGCACGTGATTTTGCACCATATCCCTGAGCGCACCTGCCTGTTCGTAATAACCACCCCTTCCTTCTACACCAACCGTCTCGGCCGCGGTGATCTGTACATGATCGATATAATGGTTGTTCCAGATCGGTTCAAACATGGCGTTTGCAAAACGGAATGCGAGAATGTTCTGTACGGTTTCTTTACCCAGGTAATGATCGATACGGAAGATCTGTTCTTCTTTGAACATTCCAGTCAACAACTCATTCAGCTGGTGCGCGCTTTTCCAATCGTGACCGAAAGGTTTTTCAAAAACCAGCCGGGTATGTTGCGAGTCGTCACAAATTTTTTGTGCCCACAATCTTTTGGATATATCTGGCGTCATCTGCGGAGCCACAGCAAGGTAGAAGATGACATTGGGAATCACGCCCCATTCCTTGTTTTTCTCGAGGATCCAGGTTCTCATTTTCTGATACGACTCATCGCTGGTAAGATCCATTTCGTGGTAAGAGATCAGCGGAGCAAATGCAGTCCATTTTTCTTCCAAACCATTTTGCCGACGTGAAAATTCCTTTACACCTTCCAGCAATTTATTACGATACTCCTCATCAGGAAAAGGTGTACGACCCACGCCGATCACGATAAACTTTTCTGGTAAATGGTCATCGATAAATAAATTATACAGGGCGGGGATCAGTTTGCGATTGGCCAAGTCGCCACTTCCGCCGAATATAAAGAGTATGGTTGGAGGTAGATTTTCTTTCTTTTTCATTTGTCAGTAGATATTAAACTTCATCATTCACGTAGCTGCAATCATTTACCATTCAGTATGGAAACTCCCTTCGCTGTCAATACGCTGATAGGTATGTGCACCAAAATAATCTCTTTGCGCCTGCACCAGGTTGGTTGCCATTCGCTCGCTGGTATAGGCATCGAGATAGGCCAGGGCACTCATCAAACCAGCTGCTGGTATCCGTGCAGCGGCGCTTAGTTGTACGATCTTTCGAAGTGCAGGTTGTTTCTTTTTAACGATCGTTGCTATTTTTCTATCAAGTAAAATATTAGAGAGCTGCTTTTTCTTAAATACTGCAGTAAAGACCTCCAACTGGGCCGAGCGGATGATACAACCTCCTCTCCAGATCTTCACCACATCAGCAAGCGGTATATCCATTTTTCTTTCGGAAGATGCTTTCGCCAGCATGGCAAGACCCTGTGCGTACGAGAGCAGGGTAGACAGGTATAGCGCATCGTGTAGTTGGCCGATCAACTTATCTTTTTGCTTCGCCAGGCTTTTTACTCTTGGTTTGTAAAGCGCCGCAGCCTGTACCCGCTCATTCTTCAGTCCGGAAAGATCACGCATCGCTACTGCCATATCGATGGTAGGTAGGGTGATGGGGAGGTCCATAGCTTCCTGCGATGTCCATTTACCGGTTCCCTTGGAGCCAGCTTTGTCAAGGATCATATCAAGTAGATCGCTGCCGGTAGTGTCATCTTTTTTCGGAAAAATAGCCGCGGTGATCTCCACCAGGAATGATTGTAGTTCACCCTCGTTCCATTTTTTAAAGATCCCGGCCATTTCTTCATGGCTGCAGTCGAGTCCTCGCTTCAAAAAATCATACACTTCGCTGATCATTTGCATGATCGCATATTCAATGCCGTTATGCACCATCTTTACGTAATGCCCCGCGGCATTTTTGCCCATGTATGCCACACAGGGGTCGCCATTCACTTTTGCGGCCACCGATTCAAGGATGGGCTTCAGGTGCTCCCAGGCTTTTGTGTCGCCACCGGGCATGATGCTCGGACCCGTTCTTGCTCCCTGTTCACCACCACTCACACCCATTCCTACAAAATGGATGTTTTTTGCTTGCACTGTTTGAATGCGACGCAGTGTATCTGTAAAATGAGAATTGCCACCGTCAATTATGATATCAGCTTCGTCCAACAGAGGTAACAACTCACCGATCACTGAATCAACTGCAGGTCCGGCGGGTACCAGGATCATTATTTTTCGGGGGGATTTAAGTTGAGAGACCAGCTCTTCTATGGTGTTCACGCCCTTTACGCTAGTTCCCGCAGTGGCTGAACCCTCCAGCAGCGTGGTTTTGGATGGATCTTTATCAAAGCCAATGGCAGCATACCCATGGTCGGCGATATTAAGTAAAAGGTTACGACCCATGGTGCCCAGTCCTACCATACCAAAGTCATATTGGGAAGAAGCCATATATACAATATTTGGAGCGCAAGTTAGGTACAAATTCTATTTGCGAACTTTTACAAACCCCCCGGCAGTAGGCCAACAAAATCCTAAATAGCTGTCTGCCGATCGCTGCCAACGTTGATTGCACGCCAATATTCACTAATTTTACGCTCCAATATTTTATAGTTATGAGTGATGTGTTGACAGGCCCGGCTCTTACACCAAAAGATTTTGCCACCGACCAGGAAGTACGCTGGTGCCCGGGTTGTGGTGATTATTCTATTTTGGCACAGGTACAAAAAGTGATGCCTACCCTCGGCATTCCCAGAGAAAATATCGTGATCATTTCAGGAATTGGCTGCAGCAGCCGGTTTCCTTATTATATGAATACTTATGGCATACATTCCATTCACGGGCGTGCCACCGCTATTGCATCAGGTTTGAAAGCAAGCAGGCCCGAATTGAGTGTATGGATCGTGAGCGGCGATGGCGATAGCCTGAGTATTGGTGGAAATCATACCATTCATTTGTTGCGTAGGAACTTTGACGTCAACCTTCTTGTTTTCAACAACCAGATATATGGATTGACAAAGGGCCAGTATTCTCCCACATCCGAAGAAAATAAGGTTACCAAATCCACGCCGTTCGGTAGTATCGATCACCCATTCAACCCGCTGGCACTGGCAATGGGCGCGGATGCAAGTTTTGTGGCCCGCACAATGGACCGTGATCCCAAACACCTGCAGGCAATGTTGCTGAGGACGCATCAACATAAGGGCTCCTCGTTTCTTGAGATCTATCAAAACTGTAACATCTTTAATGATGGCGCATTTGAAATATTTACTGAAAAAAGCAGCAAGCCCCAGGAAACTTTATTCCTTGAACAAGGAAAACCGCTGGTATTTGGCGCAGCTGGTGAGAAGGGTATAAAGCTGGATGGTTTCAACCCACGAGTCGTTGATCTTCACAATGGGCATAGCCTTGACGACCTCTGGGTACATGATGAAAAAGATATTTACAAAGCCCAGATATTGGTTCGCATCTTCGATGATCCTCAAATGGAGGGCCACCTCCCAAGGCCTTTTGGTGTATTTTATCAAAACAACAGGCCGTGCTACGAAGACCAAATGAAAATGCAACTGGAAAACGCGATCGCCAGTAAGCCTGCAGATCTTGATAAACTACTCAGGGGCAAGGAAGTATGGACTATCGGTTGACCTGATCCTCTTTTCTTTTTGAAAGTTGGATGATATATAAAGCTAATCAATTGGAATTGTAACCTCCGGGATATAGTTTTGGGCGCAACCAATCTGCATGCTTGTGAAAATATTACGACTTTTTTGCATGGCGCCCGCCATCTTTTTCCTTACCAGTTCTTATTCCCAATCCAATTTTACGCCCGGCTCGGTAGTAACTCAAAATGGTGAAACCATCGAAGGATTGATCGATTATCGCCAGTGGCGCAAGAATCCCAATTCCATCAAATTTCAATCAAACGCCAATGGCAGCCTGGTAACTTATGCTGTAAAGGATCTCGCATCTTTTGAGGTGCATGGGCTGGATCGGTATGTCTCTGCCGTCATTAAAAAAGATATTCGCCCTGTAGACATGGCCGAACTCGAAAGAGCTTTTGCTGATACTACTGTTACAGATACTGTTTTCCTCAGGCTCCTGGTTAGTG
>JAEYOL010000160.1 GCA_023411775.1 Bacteroidota bacterium
GTAAGATTGATTACTCAACACAATACCTCCTTATTCCATTCTTGATTAAATTCACATTGAAATTTATTAAGAATCCAATATTCTTTTTACTCAATTTCAGATGACTCATGATCTGAGCCTGCCAAACAGGGTTAACGGCTTCTACAGCTTTAATCTCACAAACTATAGTATCCTCAACAAAAACGTCCACCCTCAACCCTTCGTCGAATGTTAAATTATCATAAACGATTGGCAATTTTATTTGCCGTTTGTATTCAATTCCCTTCTTATCCAACTCATGACAAAAGCACGCTTCATATATCTTTTCTAATAAACCTGGCCCAAGTTTTTTGTGGACATCAAAAGCGCTGTCTACAATCTCGCAACACAGCGATTGCTCATACTCCGAAAGTTGATACATAGCATCCATTTTCAGCAATATGACCAAAATTTTAAAAGAGCTTAAGGTGATTCACACCTAAAAATTCGTTTTTTTATTTTCCATGCTTCCTTCCCGTCTCATCGTCTCCCCTGCAAAAAAAAATCAATAAACAGTCTTCCTCTTCCCACTCTCGAAGTCCTTAAATATAAAAGCTCCCAATTTATCCAGCGACGCAAAAAACGCTTTACCATGATTCATTTCCGTAAACTCCTGCACGAAGCGCTGGAGGTACGGATCGGTGGCGATCATAAATGTAGTGATCGGTATTTTTAGTTTCTTGCATTGCGCCGCAAGATTCATGCAACGGTTCACTACTTTGCGGTCCAGGCCAAAACTATTTTTATAGTATCGCTTGCCAATCTTAAGGCAGGTTGGCTTTCCGTCTGTGATCATGAATATTTGCTTATTGGGATTTTTCCTTCTTCTTAAAATATCCATCGCCAGTTCCAGGCCTGCAACGGTATTGGTATGATAAGGGCCTACCTGCAAATAGGGAAGGTCTTTTATTTCGATCGGCCAGGCATCGTTTCCAAAAACGACAATATCAAGTGTGTCCTTGGGATATTTGGTCTGGATCAGTTCGCTCAGGGCCATAGCCACTTTCTTGGCGGGCGTAATGCGATCTTCACCATACAATATCATGGAATGAGAGATATCGATCATTAGCACAGTTGAGGTCTGTGCTTTGAAATCAGTTTCGCGGATGCTGAGATCATCTTCCTGCAAACGGAAACTGTCCAGTCCATGATTGATCTGCGCGTTGCGAATCGATTCGGTAAAATCGATCTGCTCCAACATATCTCCAAACTGGAACTGCCGGGTTTCAGGATTTTGTTCATCGCCCTGGCCAGGTTTAAAACTATGGTGATCGCCCTGTTTTGTCTTTTTAAGTTTACCGAATATTTCTTCCAGGCTTCTTCTTCGAATACCCTGTTCCGTTTTAGGTGTGATACGGATCTCCCCACGCTGGTTTTCTTCGGTGATATAACCTTTTTCCTTTAGCTCATCCAGAAAATCACCCATCCCATATTCATCATCTGTCAGCTCGTATTTATTATTCAGTTCATTCAGCCATTGCAATGCCTCTGCCACATCACCGCTTGTATAGGTAAGCAGTTGCATAAAGAGGTCTAGCAATTGCTCAAAACGCGTCTTGCCATTTTCATTGGGATCAAATTTTGTAAAATGAAATCCACGCATAGTCTGTCGTTTAATATCTGCACAAAACCTGGCATCTAGTATCTGTTATCCAGCATCCAGTATCCAGTATCCAATTTACAACAATCCAGCTCAGCGATAGTTCTCAAAACTTTTGCGGCTGAAAGTGCCGGGAGAAGCGTGGTCGCCGGCTTTCATGTTATAATTAACATATGTAATACCCTTCAGTTCGGTAAGATTGTAGGTGGTGGAAGACATATAAGCGGCAGCGCCGGCGCTACCCATTTGCTGTCCAAGGAATTCGCTTTCAGGAATGGAAACGTATATAGTGTCGTTGGAAATCTTAACAAATTGCAACTTTACATTTTCCCAGGAGGCGTTCAGGTCGCTGATCAGGGATTCAGCCGTTAACGAGTCCGGGGCTACGGTTCGCTGCTGCTTGAGGTAAAACTCGTTCTTCACTGTATCAAACTCAGAGACCCAGGGCAGGGGTGCCGGTGGCATAACAATTTCTTCCTCAGAAAATATTGTATCGCCAGAAGCCTCATTTTCGACAGATGCATCGTTGTTGCAGGCAACAAAAAAGATTATTCCAGCCAGCCATAATTTGTTTCTCATCCTACAAATCTAAGGAATAATAGATGGGGACAGCTTGATAACATGATTTCGTTTCCGATTCAGATTCTGCTGCCTCCGGCGGGCCCTCCCCAATTGCCCTCCCCCGCCTTCCAGCACACCAAAGTTTTCAAATAAGGTAATATGTCAACCGGTTTGCTAATTCCAGTTGAGGTACAATCTGTAGGTTAATCAGGATTTTTAGATCCCATCAGTAATTGATTAATCAGGGCATAAATATCTAGCGGGAATCTGTCAAAACCAAAGTGAAAAAACAAAAAAATAAAGTAAAATAACAGTACATTTTTTAAAAGTTCCATATTACAAGTTGACCTCTGCGGGCTTAATAACAAAGGCGGAATATGATAAAGAACTCTTTTCTGGTCTTTTCATACTCCGCCTTCTCCGAACTATTAATTAACTACTGGTTGGTATCGGCTTTATTGCTGGTATCTCCCGGCGTATTAATGATGGAACCGCCACCTTCGACAGGCTGTGGCTGGTTTTGTGTTTGAGGCGCGTATTTTTTCTCAATCGCGTCGAGTGCATGCATCATGGCTTCGTTAAAATATACTTCCGTTCCCTCCAGTGAACCGCCATACAATTCAGGACGATTGTTCTTGAGATAATCGTAATAACGTTTCTGCTGTTCAATATCCTTTCTCATCGCAAGCCTTACTTTTTCTGCCATCTCCATTTTACCTGCCTTATAACAGGCTTCGAGGTAGAGCAGACCTGTCTGGTTGTGACTGCTGAAGCGACTGACCATGCCATAAGGAAGATTATCCGCACTAATGCCTGCATCTACTTTGTCAAGCAATTTTTGCGCCTGTTCTTTCTGTCCTTTGTCTGCCAGGTTACCTGCAGCTTCCGCAAAAACGAACCGGATATTTAGCAGGTGACGGCGGTTCTCTTCGTCAAAATAAACACCTTTTTTATCAGCGCCACCAAAACGGAACTTATCGTTCAGGTTATTAAACATGACCGAATCATTATTGTCGCGCACCTGGGTGCCACCCAGCTGTGCCTGCCGCAGTGCGCCTTCAAGTGCCCATTCAGCCTGGGGATACTCGGTGCGGATTGGTACCAGGCGATAGGCGAGACCATCCTTACGGAGATATTGACCAAAACCAAGTTCACCATAAGGCGATGTGAAATATATCGGGCGTTCCCATTTATTAGCCGCAATAATATTTAATACCATCAGATCACTGCGCGAAAGACCTATTGCCAGTTTGCGTTGTGGCAACTCAAAAACCATAGGAGAAACCACACTGTCTTCGGGATTGATGGTTTTATTAGCTCTTACTTTAGCCGCATCCACCGGAATACCCAGCCTGGATACGGGGAAGGTGCCAGCACCTACATCTCTACCCGTCTCCGGATCGATGGCAGGTTTACCCAATTCCTGCTTCATGATACTGAATAGGTCGTAAGCAGTATTCTGATCGCCTTTGGGACGATATCTTACATATTCACGGTTGTGACCTTCAATTTGTTCTTCTGTCCAGATCACATCCACCGAATCTGCCTCGTTTACTTTACGGCGAAGCTGGTTAATATACCAGTCGATACCCAATAAGCTGTTGTTGATAATACGTATATCGGGTCTTACGCCTTCCACTTCCTGTGCATACCAGAGAGGGTAAGTATCGTTATCACCAAAAGTGAAAATGATCGCATTGGGTGCACAGCTTTCGAGATAATTGCGGGCAAGATCAGGAGCCAGTGTTTTATTGCTACGATCGTGATCATCCCACTCCTGTTGCAACATAATCGCGGGAACGATCATGCATAACACTGAGGTGGAAATGTTCACCATTTTCCAGTTTGTACCACCAGATGAAACAGCTCGTATAATGAATGTAAGGCCGATAGTTATCAAGGCATACAGCGCTGTCACATAAAGACAGGTCATCAAAGTGGAACCGGGTGATCCACGGAGTGAACTCATTAGTGTAATGATAAAAGTAAGTGCTGAGCCATACAAGAGCAGGTTTTTGAACCCTAACTGATCAGCTTTTTCACGTGCTGATCTGACAAAAGCTACTACGGCCAGTCCAATCCAGATCGCAAAGGCATAAAAGGATCCTACATAAGCATAATCTCGTTCTCTTGGCTGGTTACCTGGCTGGTTGAGGTAGAGTACTACGGCAATACCAGTAAAGAAGAAAAGCAGGAAGCTCACGATCCAGTCCTTTCTGTTCTTGAGATATTGATAAATACAACCTACGATACCCAGGATAAAGGGCAGCATGAAAAGCTTGTTGTTGGCTTTGTTATTTTTTATACTGTCGGGCAGTTGGCTTTGATCGCCCAGCCTGCCGTTATCAATAAATGGAATGCCGCTGATCCAGTTCCCATCCCTCACGCTACCCATGCCCTGGATATCATTTTGACGGCCGGCGAAATTCCACATAAAATAACGCCAATACATCAACCCTGTTTGATAAGTAAAGAACCATTCGAGGTTGTCGCCATATGTGGGCGGCTCATAACGTGTCTGACCGGTTTGCGGATCCTGGGTTTGCCCCAGCCCCAGCCATTGGGCATAGAAATAAGCGTGCTGCTGGTCATCACTCGAATCCCAGATGCGCGGAAAGAGTTGTTTGTCGGCGCTTTCATAACCATATTCCCGGGCCGGGCCGATGGGAATATACCTGTCTTTACCTTTCACATATTTCATTTCGCCTTCGATGATCTTCACATACCCATTTTCATCGCGTGCAACTTCCGCGGCGTAGTGTGGACCATAGACAAGCGGAGCACTACCATATTGTTCGCGGCTCAAATAATATACGAGGTTGATGGGGTTGTCTACATTGTTCATATCAACCGCGGGATCTGCATTGGAGCGGATCATTGCGGTGAAATAAACAAAATAACCCAGCATCATAAAAGAGTAACACCAGAGAGAAAGTTTCAGGACTCTCAGGGCACCGGGTTTCATGAGATATCCTACGACAACTGCTACAACAGATACAAGCAGGAATTTACCAAACCTGGCGCCACCTGAACCTACGCTCATGAAAAATGGCAGGGCCGATAATCCGAGGAACAGGACGAACCAGATTGTTAACCTGGTCTTTGATAGATTTGATTCTCTAAAAGTGAGTGCCCAGCCGATCACAGCAGCCAGTGCAATAAAATAAATTGCAAAGCCGGAGAAGAATGGCATTTTAAACGAGTTCACAAAGAACACGTCAAACAGTCCGGCAGCTTTCATTGAATATTGTATGATGGCTACCTGTACGATGCCTGTGATAAGGCATCCCACCAGGAACGCAATTACGGCCCCTTTTGTACTGGGTTGGTAACGGCGATAGTAATAGATCAGAACGATTGCAGGGATAGTCAACAGGTTAAGCAAGTGCACACCAATTGACAAACCCATCATAAAGAAAAGAAAGACGATCCACCGGTCAGAACGTGCCCGTGCGAAAG
>JAEYOL010000179.1 GCA_023411775.1 Bacteroidota bacterium
GGATAAACACATGCGGATGCTTGCGGAAAACATTAGCCAACGCTTCCAGTTCAGCTTTGCTATACACCGCACCTGAAGGATTACAGGGCGAAGAGAACATGAACACTTTCGTCCTGTCGGTAATCGCTGCCTCCAGTTGCTCGGGCGAGATCTTAAACCCGCTATCCAGCGAGGTACGCACTTCCACCACTTTTCCCCTGGCTATTTTAACCAGTTCAGAATAAGTAACCCAGTAAGGTGTTGGGATCACCACTTCATCATCGTCGTCGACCAACGCCAGCAACACATTGGCCAGGCTTTGTTTCGCACCGGTTGATGTCACAATGTTAGTAGGCTTATAATCGAGATTATTATCGCGCTTCAACTTGGTACAAACCGCTTCCCGCAGATCCAAAAACCCGGGTACAGGTGTATAGTGACTCCAGTTATCATTGATCGCCTTTATGGCTGCATCCTTGATATGCTGTGGTGTATCAAAATCAGGTTCCCCCAGGCTAAGGTCAATAACATCCGCGCCGCTGGCCCGAAGTTCCCGACCCAGTTTTGCCATTTTAAGTGTTTCCGGTTCATTAAAGCGATCTAATAGCGATGATAACTGCATTTTTAAATAGTTTAAGAAATAAAACGGGAATCTTTTTATGGCAAGCGGGGCAAATTTATGGAATAGAACGACTCGATCTAAGTAATTGGGGATTAGGAAACGGGAATTTGTGTACAGACTGGACGGTAAAGAAAATAAACCATCCCCGCCTGCGTTTTAAGGCCGTCGCGGCATGATTTGGGCATAAACCGGTGTATTTCTTTTTTTAATGTTTGTAAAGCGTTCTGAATCAAGAAAAACGGCCTTAAAAAGAGTGTTGCCCGCCTCTTTCATTGTATACTTGAAAGCCCTATCTTTGCCGTCCTTAAAAAATTTAGTAAAGTCTTGCCCGGAATGCCCGACACATATCTGTAGAAAGACTATAAATGTAAATACCCAAAACGTATGCAACTTAAAGGTTTGGTTCGCTTCTTTACTATTCTTTTGATCATCTATTCGATTTACCAGCTTTCTTTTACCTGGTTTGTTCGCGGCCACGAAAAAAAGATGGAAGCACGTGCTGAAAGCTTTGTGAAAGTCAACTACCCCAGCGCGGCAGAAAAATTCCCCGCTGATAAGGATTCACAGGCAGTGTACCAGGAATACCTGGAAAATATAAAAGCGGAGCGCTTGAGAAAACTGCTCGACAGCACAAAAGATGTCACCGTAACCTACGGCCCAACTGGTGCTATGAGTTACCAGAAAGCAAAAGAACAGGAGTTGAACCTTGGTCTCGACCTGCAGGGCGGGATGAACGTGACACTTGAGGTGGAAATGACCGGCCTTTTGAAAACACTTGCCAACAATTCGAAAGATCCTAACTTCTTAAAGGCGCTGGATAACGCCAATGTCCGCAAAGCGAATAGCGATGCCAACTTTGTTCGTTTGTTTGCAGAAGAATACCAGAAGCTCGCTGGCAATAATAAATTATCCGGCCTCTTTGCAGCAGCCAACAAAGACCAGATCAAAGTTGGTGATAGCGATAATAAAGTGATCGGTGTATTGGATGGTCTTGCAAGAGACGCATTCGATAATACATTCCGTATCCTGAATACACGTATCGACCAGTTTGGCGTTGCGCAACCCAATATCAACCCCGATCCTGAAAAAGGAATTATTTCGGTTGAATTGCCCGGTATACAGGATAAAGAGCGTGTAAGAAAGCTTCTCCAGTCCTCAGCTAACCTTCAGTTCTGGGAAGTGTTTAACATTGCCGAACTCACTTCATCTATCACTAAAGCAGATGGTATTTTTTATACCATGATGGGTGGAAAAGCAAAGGCTGACACAGCGCTTAAACCCGTTGATACAACCAGTCAGCAGGCAGGCAGCTCGACAGATACAACCCAAAACGAGTCGGGCCTGGCTAAACTCGATGGTGACGATACCAGCAGCACAACAACCGCAGATGTGGATGATGCAGCTGAAGCCCGTAAACATTTATACGGATATATACAATTTACTCAAGGCTACCAGGACGCCGGTAAAGTTCGTTTCCCCGCTGCTATCGGTTACGTAGCAATCCGGGATACTGCACAGGTAAGAGAATATCTTGAAACACCTGCAATCCGTTCATCCTTCCCTGCCCAAATGGTTTGGATGTATGGTAAGCCCGAACGTACCTCTGGAAATAAAACAGCTGATTTCGTTCCATTATATGCGATCAAAACCTTTGGCCGCGATAAAGCAAAGATCGAAGGTGATGCGGTGGCAAATGCCAACCATGACTTTGATCAGAATGGTCGTCCTGAAGTAAACATGGTGATGACCAGCACAGGTACCAAGGCCTGGGCAAAAATGACTGGTGAAAACGTAGGTAAACCTATTGCCATCGTACTCGACAATATAGTTTACTCTGCACCACATGTAAACGGCGTGATCGATGGAGGTACTTCACAGATATCCGGTGGATTCACAGTAGAGGAAGCCGAGGATCTTGCCAATATGCTTAAGATCGGTAAACTGCCTGCGCCTGCGAAGATCGTACAGGAACAAACTGTAGGACCTACTCTTGGTGCCGAGGCGATCAAGGGTGGGTTATTATCATTCGGACTTTCCTTTATCGTCATCTTTATCCTGATGCTGGTGTATTATAATACCGGCGGATGGGTGGCCAATGTGGCCCTGGTACTCAACCTGCTTTTTACAGTAGGTATACTGGCAGGACTTGGAGCAACACTTACGGCACCTGGTATCGCGGGCCTGGTACTTACGATCGGTATGGCCGTTGATACAAACGTGTTGATCTATGAACGTATCAAAGAAGAGCTGGCAAGAGGTAAAAGTTATATCACGGCTGTGAATGATGGTTACCATCGCTCATTACCACCAGTTCTGGATGGTCACATCACTACCCTGCTTACCGCTATCATCCTGTTTTATTTTGGACTGGGTCCGGTAAAAGGTTTTGCTACCACACAGATCCTCGGTCTGTTGTTGTCTCTGTTCTGCGGTATCCTCGTGAGTCGCTGGGTAACTGATATATTCACCCGCAAAGGCAAGCAGCTGAAATACTTTACCAGCGTATCCCGCAGGATCTTCCAGCATGCCAAATACAAGTTTGTTGAGTTTCGCAAAACCGCCTACGCTATTTCCTTCGTCGTTTTGGCCTTGGGTATTGCCGCTTTCTTCAACGGCTTTGATTATGGTGTGGAATTCGATGGTGGACGTAGTTATACCGTAAGGTTTGATAAAAATATCAGTAAGGATGTAGAAAAGATCAGGGAAGAGCTGACAGTTGCCTTCGAAAATGAACACCCGGTGATCAAAACCGTTGGTGGTACCAGCACACTTGATATCACTACAGCTTACCTGATCAGGGATACAAGACCTGAAACGGATTCATTAGTGGAGTACAAATTGTTTGAAGGTCTTAAATCTTACCTGCCGGCTGGTTATACTTTTGACAAGTTTACGACCGCCGATGAAAACCCAACAGCTGTGGGTAAGATCGGTTCTAAAAAAGTATTGCCCACAATTTCTGATGACCTGAAAAAAGGCGCCGTGAAAGCGACGGTATTCGCTTTGTTCGTGATCTTCCTTTATATCTTTATCCGCTTCCGCGACTGGAGATATTCTTTAGGAACGATCGTAGCCCTGATGCACGACGTATTGGTAACACTGATCGTTTTCTCTTTTGCAAAAAGCATCGTTCCTTTCCCGCTCGAGATCGACCAGCATTTTATCGCGGCCATCCTCACGGTGATCGGTTTCTCGATGAACGATACCGTGGTAATCTTTGACCGTATACGGGAAGACCGCAGGCTGTACCCATCGGCACCACTCGCACAGACTATCAACCGTGCGATCAATGAAACCCTGAGCCGTACGATCATGACATCGCTCACGGTATTCCTGACGATCCTGATCCTGTTCCTGGTGGGTGGTGAAGTGACAAGAGGCTTTGCTTTCGCAATGCTGATCGGTGTTGTTACCGGTATCTACTCTTCCGTATTCGTAGCGGCACCCATCCTGTTGGATCTGGGTACCGGCAAATCTAAAGTGGCCAAAACACAACCGGACACCAAGCCAGCGATAAAGCCAGAGACCGTAAAAAGCTAAAAACCCGACTTGAATAATATAGAAAAGCTGTCCGTTAAAGGCAGCTTTTCTATTTTCAGTAAGATGATTAAGAGAGATTATGTAAATCCTGCAATAATTACACGGCAAAACTGGTACCGCAACCGCAGGTGGTACTTGCATTGGGATTATTAAAAGTAAAGCCGCGATTATTCAATCCATCCTGCCAGTCAACCTGCATACCCTGCAGGTAAAGTTCATGGGCTTTATTCATGATACAGGGAATACCTTCAATTTCGAATTCCACGTCTTTATCCTGCTTATGATCAAACCCCAGGATATAAGTCATGCCCGAACAACCACCTCCTTTGACACCAAGTCTTAGCGACTGGCTTTCGTCAAATCCCTCTGCCGCTATCAGCCGTTTTATTTCACGGATGGCGCCATTGGTAAGTGTAACCGGAGTTGTTATTGTATTCATACTGCAAAAATACACAAATTACCCTTGGCTGGTGAAAGCAACGGCCCATCAATGGGTTAATAAGATATTAAATAAGTCATTCATCTTGCCTGATTAATAATTGCAACTCCATCAAGCTTTGTTACTTTTGTTCACCAAAATACATAGTCCTATGGATCAAAATATGATCACCCTTTTAATTGCCGTTATTGCCCTGCTTATTGCTTTGTATAGTTTTTTCCAGGTGAACAGGTTGCGGAAAAAACCGGTCACCACCGACGACAAGAATGATTTCAACACCCGCCCCCTGCAATTGCAGGCTTATGAAAGACTCGTGTTGCTGGCTGAACGGATCGCGATACCCAACCTGGTAAGCCGTACCAACCAGCCCGGACTAAGTGCCCGCGAAATGCACCTGTTATTGCTGGAAAGTATCAAGCAGGAATGTGACTACAACGCCACACAGCAGATCTATGTGAGTCCTATTGCCTGGGAAGCGATCCGCAACCTGAAGGATCAAAACATGCTTATCATCAACCAGGTGGCTGCCGCCCTCCCACCCGATGCATCCGGAACGGAATTAAGTAAAATGTTGCTGGATTTTGTCATCAACCAGAAAAAAGGCGCATTGCATAGCATCGTACTGGAAGCCATAAATTTTGAAGCAAAGAAGATCGTTAAGTAAGGCAGATTCGCATAATTCGGTTGCAAAAACAGGTTACTTGTAATATTAAGCGGACATGAGTGAAAACAAGAAATATACTGATGCCGGTATCGAGATCAAAACCGTCTACGGCGCCAATGACTTACCACCAGGTGTTGAGGGGGAGTATCCGGGAAAATTTCCGTACACACGCGGGGTGCAGGCGGATATGTATCGTGGCCGCTTATGGACGATGCGGCAATACGCAGGTTTTTCTACTGCCGAAGAAAGTAACAAGCGGTATCATTATTTATTGAACCAGGGAGTAAACGGATTAAGCGTTGCTTTTGATCTCCCTACGCAGATCGGGTACGACAGCGATCATGCTCTTGCCGAAGGTGAAGTGGGTAAAGTAGGTGTTGCGATCGATAGCATTACCGATATGCAAACCCTGTTCGACGGTATAAAACTGGAAAATGTCTCCACCTCGATGACCATCAATGCCACCGGGTTTATTTTACTTTCACTATATGTGGCGCTTGCTAAACAACAGGGTGCCGAACTTAAGAAACTGACAGGTACGATACAAAACGATATACTGAAAGAATACGCGGCCAGGGGCACTTATATCTATCCGCCCAAACCATCGATGCGCATCATCACCGATATTTTTGAATGGTGTTCGCAAGAATTGCCAAAATGGAATACGATCTCGATTTCGGGTTACCATATTCGTGAAGCCGGTAGTACAGCCGTTCAGGAAATTGCTTTTACCCTAAGTAATGGTAAAGCCTATGTAAAAGCGGCACTTGAAAAAGGCCTCGACATCGATGTGTTTGGCAAGCGGCTTTCTTTCTTTTTCAACTCACACAATAACCTGTTTGAAGAAGTAGCCAAGTTTCGCGCCGCAAGACGGATATGGGCATCGATCATGAAAGAACTGGGTGCCACAGATCCCAAGGCAATGATGTTGCGTTTTCATACCCAAACCGGGGGAAGTACCCTGACGGCGCAACAACCATTGAATAATATTTCAAGGGTAACTGTACAGACACTTGCGGCTGTATTGGGAGGCACGCAATCGCTGCACACAAATGGTTATGATGAAGCGCTAAGCCTGCCAACCGAAGAAGCAGCCAGGATCGCACTGCGTACGCAACAAATCATTGCCTTCGAAAGCGGGGCGCCGGATACAGTTGATCCCCTGGCGGGATCGTATTATATAGAGTCGCTGACCGCACAAATTGAGATCGCCGCGACCGACCTGATCGGAAAGATCGATAATATGGGCGGTAGCGTGTCCGCTATCGAACAGGGTTTTATCCAGGACGAGATCGCCCGAAGCGCTTACGAATACCAGCGACAAATAGAAACGGGAGAAAAGATCATTGTCGGCATGAACAAATTCAAGACCGAAACGGAAGAACCCGTGCCTGGCTTTAAGATTGACGATTCGGTGCGACAGGTACAGATTGAAAAATTACAGGTACTCCGTAATAGCCGTAACAATGGCAGATGCGATAGTATCCTGCAATCCCTGAATGATGCAGCCAGCGGGGATGAGAATATTATGCCTATTGTTATCGAAGCGGTGGAGAACAAGTGCACACTTGGCGAGATCGCTGATACCCTGCGTGAAGTTTATGGAGAGTATAAATAATTCCCAGTTTAAGCCTTCACTTGTGAGCCAGGAAAAAGAACTGGTTCAAATACTCGAATTACAAAAGAAAAATCTTGCGAAGCATATCAGCGAAGATGAAATCCGTAATGACGGATTTGTTACACTCTCCCACGATCCTGAAACTCTCCAAAAGATGCACCGTCTTGCGCCATCGGTGATCATCAAAAACGCGGATACCGTAATTGCATATGCCCTGACCATGCTAAAGGAATGCAGGCAACTCATTCCTGATCTCGAACCCATGTTTGCCTTATTTGATACATTATACTGGAACAACAAACCACTCAACGACTATCGATTTTATGTGATGGGACAGATCTGCATCGATAAAGCATATCGCGGTCTCGGGCTTGTGGAAAAACTTTATTCATTTCACAAACAGCAATACGCCTCATCATTTGATCTGATGGTGACAGAGATAGCCACCCGCAATAAACGTTCTATGAGGGCGCATGAAAAGACCGGGTTTAACACCATCCATGTCTATCGCGACCACCTGGATGAATGGGCTGTAGTGGCCTGGAACTGGTCATGATCATCACCAATGTTGCAACGCTGAAATGCAATCCCAGTGCGGGTTCTAAGTATTTACACTTAGTTCAACTGTAGAAAAATATCAACATTATTGCCCGCTTAAAATAATTAATACACAGGTTTTAAGCGGTAATCAACGATGGCTTATTATTTGTTTCACTCTAAAACATGCGAACAGCCGGAATTATACTAATTGTGCTTGGAATTGCCCTATTGATCTTCCGGGGCTTTAATGTCAGGACAGAAGAAAAAGTTGTAGATGTAGGTCCGATCGAGGTCAATAAAACGGAAGACAAATGGGTTGGATGGCCTGTTTATACCGGTGGCATCGCTATCATTGCCGGTCTTATCATGATCATTGCCGACAGGAGAAAAACAACTTCTTAAAAATATTTGGGACGGTTCAATTTTTAGTTTTCTGGAATCTGAGAGGTGTTGACACAACACCTCTCTTCTATTTTACTTCTTCTGGCCTGCTTTCCAGCTATCTTTCAGGCCCACCGTCTTGTTGAATACCATTCCACTTGTACTACTGTCAGGATCAAGTGAAAAATATCCTTTACGGATGAACTGATACCGTTCTTCGAACTTTGCATTCTTTAGTACAGGTTCGGCAAATGCGGTCTTTACTATTTTTAATGATTCAGGATTGATATAGTCCTTAAAATCGCCTTCTTCGCTGGAAGGATCTTCAACTTTAAATAAGCGATCATATTCCCTCACTTCCACCGTTACGGCGTGTTTGACGCTTACCCAGTGCAGGGTGCCCTTGACATTAATACCGGAGGTATCTGATCCGCTCTTGCTTTCAGGAAAATAACTGCATCTCAATTCGGTTACCTGGCCATTCCCATCTTTTATGACTTCGTCACATTTAATGATATAAGCGCTTTTCAGCCGCACCATCTGACCCGGCGCCAGCCTGAAATATTTCTTTGGCGGGTCTTCCATAAAATCTTCCCGCTCGATATAGAGTTCGTTGGAAAAAGGTATTTCCCTGTCACCGGCAGTAAGGTCTTCAGGATTGTTTTCACTTTTCACCAATTCTTCGTCAGCTGTAAAATTGGTGATGACCAGTTTCAGTGGATCGAACACCACCATTCTTCTCAACGCTTTTTTATTCAGATCCTCGCGCACGAAAAATTCCAGGAGTCCCACGTCAACGATATTATCTCTTTTCGCTATGCCGATACGATCACAAAATTCCCGGATCGCTTCAGGCGTATATCCCCTTCTCCGCATGCCGCTGATTGTGGGCATACGTGGATCATCCCAGCCATTGACGTGTTGTTCGGTGACCAGTTGAAGCAGTTTACGCTTACTCATGACAGTGTAGGTAAGGTTGCGCCGTGCAAACTCATACTGCCGCGATGGGTATATCTCCAGCTTTTCGATCAGCCAGTCATATAGTTCCCGGTGAGGCACAAATTCCAGGGTGCAAATAGAGTGAGTAACCTGTTCGATGCTGTCGCTTTGTCCGTGTGCGAAATCATACATGGGATAGATGCACCATTCATCCCCCGTGCGATGGTGATGGGCATGCTTGATCCGGTACAATACGGGGTCGCGCATCAGCATATTGGTATGCGCCATATCAATTTTTGCCCGTAGTGTGCGGCTTCCGTCAGGGAACTCGCCGGCTTTCATTCTTTTGAAAAGGTCAAGATTGTCCTCTACGCTCCGGTCACGGTATGGGCTGTTGCGCCCGGGCTCAGTGGGGGTGCCTTTCATAGACGCGATCTCTTCGGAACTGCTATCGTCTACATATGCCAGCCCTTTTTCGATCAGCTTTATGGCAAACTGGTACAGCTCGCCGAAGTAATCGGAAGCATAGCGTTCATTTTTCCATTCAAAACCCAGCCATTTCACGTCTTCCTTGATGCTGTCAACATATTCAGTTTCCTCGGTTACAGGATTGGTATCATCAAAACGCAGGTTGGTATACCCGCCGTATTTTTTTGTAAGGCCGAAATTCAGGCAGATACTGGTGGCATGCCCCATGTGCAGGTAGCCATTAGGCTCCGGCGGAAACCGGGTGACTATACTGGTGTACTTGCCGGATTTTAGATCCTGTTCAATAATTTCTTCCAGAAAATTGAGGCTTCTCTCTTCTTTTTTCTCCTGTGTACTCATAGCCCGCAAAGGTAAGCCACGGATTACACAGATTAACACAGATTTTATTTAGCCACGGATTACACAGATTAACACAGATTTTATTTAGCCACGAATTGAACGAATGACACGAATAATATGAAAAAAGCCACGGATTACACAGATTAACACAGAAGAAAGTTGGATGACCAGATAAAAGACTAATCCGTGCAATCCGTGAAATCTGTGGCTAAGCAGGGCCACGGATTACAACAATTTTCACCGATTAGATTTCCTGGGTAGGATGCCAGCCACTCCCCACTCACGACTCACGACTCACCACTCACGACTCACCACTCACGACAGCTAACGGAAGCTGCGCTTCATCGCCCTGATCAACGAATTGCCGCTCCAGTTGGGGACAATGATACGGCGAATGCTATGCAGCGGATCCTCTTCATCGCGACTTTCGGCAAGCTGGAATACAGCCTTGAATTCATGGTCCTTTAGCCTCGCGATCGCCTCCTTGTTCCAAAGGCCAAATGGATAGGCAAAATATTCGACAGGTTTTCCTGTTATGGTCTGCAACTGTATGGAAGGTTTTTGTACCTGGTCTACCCAGTCGTCGGAATTATACTGCTTGACGTTTTTATGGTCATACGTATGGGAACCGATCACGTGCCCCTCGTCCGACAATTGTTTTACCTGCTCTTTGGTCTTATAACCAGGCTTGTTGAGCGCAACGGTCATGATAAAAAATACAGCTTTAAACCCATGTTTGTCCAGTTCGGGTAGCGCCGCCGTTACCTGGTCTGCACGGCTATCGTCGAACGTGATCATAAAGGACTTCTCGGGGATCGGGGTACCGGTTGTCAGGTAGTTGTATAATTCGCCCGGGAGTATTGTTTTATAACCGCTGTCGGCGAGCGTTTGCATCTGCTGACGAAAATCGGCCTCCGGTACGATATAAACCCGCGATGTCTTTGAATCCGAAGATCTGTAATTCCGGATCTGGTGATAACACAGTATTGGTACCTCGGGGCGGCTTAGGATCTCTGCGGCATTTGCGGTATGACTGACCGGGGCAACCGGAATTACTGCCGGCTCACGTAGTTCCCGGTTTGTAGCTGTTTTCAGGATCGCTCCTTCTGCATCCACCGGCTGGGTAGCTGCTTCACAGCCGGTATGCAATGTTAAACCCAATACAGGTATTACCAGCAGGCTGAATTTGGTGACAGTCAGTTTCAGATTTTTCATAGATTGGATGATTCTTCAAACGTTAAAAACAACAGGATATTTTCCCGGCGGTTACTAACACAATATAATACCGGCATCGAGCCTTTCAAACAATATTCACCCTATAAATCCCCTCCCCTCGTAAAGTCACTAACCTGCCCATAGAAGGTCTACCTGAGCGCCAGGATGCAGGGCCCGGATGAGGTTGCCCCCGCCCCGGATATCCATGAATGCGACCGCTTCCGGAAAAAAATTTCAGGCTGATGCAACATTGTTGAGTAATGGTTTACTTTATATAAAACCAAATACCTGGAGCTGACCTTAAACATACCTCCTGTAAACGATCTGGTACAACAATGTATCGAGGGCGATGTCACGGCTTATCGCCAGATCTATGACCGGTATGCCAAAGCTATGTACAATACCGCCCTCCGGATAACGGGCAACAGCGCCGATGCCGAAGACATACTACAGGAATCGTTTATAGATGCGTTTGAACAGCTTCGGTCATTTGAAGGCCGTTCCACTTTCGGGGCCTGGCTAAAACAAATTGTGGTTTATAAAAGTATCGGACTGCTGAGGAAAAGGCGGGTCAGTTTTACTGAACTCATGTTTGAAGCTGAGAATATGGCGGAGGAAGATACAGTGGGGGAAGACGATATCGAATTTACAGTCCACTCAGTTAAAGATGCGATATCCCGGCTGCCGGATGGTTACAGGGCTGTTTTATCGCTCTACCTGGTAGAAGGTTATGACCACGAGGAAATTTCGGAGATCCTTAAAATAAGTCACTCTACTGCTCGTACGCAATATATACGTGGCAAACAAAAACTTTTGGAGTTGTTGAAAAAAGCGAAACAACATGAGTAAAGAATTAAAAAGATTCATAACGGAAAACCGGTCGGAGTTTGACGATCATCTACCTCCCCCATCAGCCTGGCGAGAGGTCGAACGGTCGATCCGGGGAAGAAAACCCGAAAAACAAATTCCGGTAAAGCGTCTTTACAGGTGGTCGGCGGCAGCGGCTGTTTTTTTTATAGTAGCTGTTTCACTTTATTTCCTCCTGGCAAAAGAAAAAACGGGAAATGACCTGGCAAATGAAACGCGGCCAGCATCAGGCGAACAAGTCATCAATGGAGAGATCGGCCAGATGGAACCGGGATTTGCTGCTGAAGCAAAACGGATCTACGAGACGATCGAAACCCAGCAAAAAGCGCTAAAAGCCATCACACAGGATCAACCCGAGCTATATAGCCAATTCTCGGAAGACCTGGCCGCATTGGATAGCTCTTACCGTGTTTTAAAAACAAAAGCCCTGAGCACACCAAACCGTGAAGTGATCATTCGCGCCATGTTGCAGAACCTCCAGCTACAGGCAGAACTGCTATCCAAACAATTGCAAATACTTAATGAATTTAAAACAGACAAAACCTTAAAAAATGAAAAAATTAATTTACCCCGTACTTAGCCTGGCATTTTTACTCAGCAGCTTCGTCGCGGGCGCTCAGGATGAGAAAAGTAAAGAAAGAAAAAGATTCGAATTTGTAAAGGAGAAAAATATTTCCAAGACATATCCTGCTTCGGGCAACCAGCTTGCCATTGAAAACAGTTTTGGAAACGTAAAAGTGATCCCCTGGGATAAAAACGAGATAAAAGTTGATATCCATATTGAAGCCAGCGCCAACCAGCAGGATATGGCACAGAAGATCTTTGATGCTATCAGCGTTACCGACCGCCAGCAAGGTAACAAGGTGGAATTTGAAACCAAAATTGATAACAAAAAAGGGAAGACAGATAATTGTAAAAACTGCAAATCAACAATGAGCATTGACTACGAGGTGAGACTCCCTGTATCGGTTGCGCTTGAGATCGAGAACAGTTTTGGTAATACTATTTTGCCCGATTACACTGGCGCCGTATCTCTCACCAGTAAGTTTGGTGATCTCACAACCGGTAACCTGGCGAATGTAAAAAAGATGGGCGTTGAATTTGGTAGTGCAAAAGTAAAAAGCGTTTCGAACCTCGATGCCAGCTTTAAATTTTCAAAGATTGATATTGATAACCTCGCAGGAAAGAACAAAATAAACCTTGAATTTTGTGATGCCACCAGCATAAATCTCGGCAGCCAGCTTAGTTCACTTTCTTTAAATGAATCCTACAGTTCTGTTAACATCAAACCGGGTAGTCTTTCAGCCAGCTATAAAGTGGCAACCAGTTTCGGGAATTTCGTGGACCGCACTTCTACCGGTGTAAAACGTACGGATACTCCAGATAAATATGGACCCGATTCGGACAGGACCTTTGAAGGAGGCTCCGGCGCGGCTAAGATTGAAATCAAGTCAAGTTTCGGGAATATTATCCTGGGTGAACCCACAGCCGATGACCTGAAGAACAGGAAAGAAAAAAGCAAGAATAAAAATAAGTCGAAAGCTACTGTACATATTTGAAGTTTGACAACCAGTAGTTCCGGCCCGAATACTTAATTGTTCACGCTGGAGCTGTAAAATCCCAGGTCAGATAAAATATCAGCAGGTGCTGTGTAGTTGAAAAGGCTGTTTTTAATGATGTTTTCCAGTTCGTCGCGACTCATGCAAAATGCCGCGTTGATCAAAGAAAGTTTGTAAGAATTAATTTTTAAAAAAGCCAGCTGCGCGGTTTGAGTAATATGCTCATCAATAAAATGAAACTCCTCGGCAATATGTGCCTGGTCGTTAGGGTAAAGGTTGTCCATACTACGGATATTGGTTTTACAAATATTGGATAGCAACTCTAACGACCAATCATTTTCAAAAATTGTGTCCGGGCGATCGAGTTAAAACTGGCATTAAATGTCAACCCGGCAGTAATTGTATTGAGATTCAAAGAATAGTATAAAACCCGCCTAATATAATCGAGTAGTTTACACATTCGCGTCGATAGGGTTTTCACGAACGGTTTGCGGAATACATCGATTGATTATTTCGCTATATTTAGGCATGTTGAATACGAAAAAACTCCCGCTGCTTTTATTGCTTGTCTCCGTATCTCTGATCAAAACATCACTTTCCCAGAATGTTTTGGACAGTCTGGTACCAACACGAGGCCTCGCTATTGCCGCACCGCCGGCTTATTATGTCGATTCATTCACCCATTTTATTGAAAAAGAACTTGCACCACGTCATATCAATACGTTGATCCTACGTGTTGATTACAACTACCAGTATGTATCACATCCTGAACTGCGCGATAGTTCCGCGTTATCAATAGAACAGGTAAAGAAAATAGTATCAGTTTGTAAAAAGAATAGTATACGGATCATTCCACAGATCAATTTACTTGGGCATCAATCCTGGCATACCCGTACACTTAACCTGTTGCGGGTTTATCCGGAGTTTGACGAAAATCCTGAAGTGAAGATGCCCGAGACTTATAAATGGCCTAATGCCGACAGCTTATATTGTAAAAGTTATTGCCCGCTCCATCCCGGAGTGCACAAAGTAGTATTTGCGCTTGTAGACGAGATCGTGGATGCATTTGAAGCCGACGCTTTTCATGCAGGTATGGATGAAGTATTTTATATCGGAAATCCCCAATGTCCCCGCTGCGGTGGAAAGGATAAAGCCGCATTGTTTGCCGGCGAAGTAACAAAGATCCGGGATCACCTGGCAAAATCCGGTAAAGAGCTTTGGATCTGGGGCGACCGCCTGATCGATGGGCACACCACCGGGATTGGCATGTGGGAAGGAAGTTATAACAATACCCATCCGGCTGTTGACATGATACCCAAAGATGTGGTGATCTGCGATTGGCACTATGAGCGTGCAGATAAAACTGCAGTTTATTTTGCCATGAAAGGTTTCAGGGTAGCAACCTGCCCCTGGAGAAATCCTATGCTGGCACTAACCCAGCTACAGGATATGATCGGCTTCAGAAATGCCGCTACCAAGCAAATGCGTCCCCGTTTCCTGGGAATGATTCAAACAGTCTGGTCAGGTGCGCCGATATTTATCCGTGATTTTTATGCTGACAGGAAAGATCAGCAGGGCGGCAATATGACGGCACATGAAACTTTCCGTCAACTGTTCGATAGCATGCAAAAACTGCAATAGCCTCCAAAAAAATTTACCATATAAAAGTATTTTATATAAGAAAAAAATTATACTTTGCTTATATTCTAAGAGGTTAAGGATCCAACTCCACTTGAAAATCCCTCCAATACCAAGTTTAGATACTCGTGGCCGACGAAGGAAATTGTGATAATTCACACTTTAATTTTTAATAATACCATATGCTAACGTTGAACCGTCCTCAGCAGTCCCGTGGGCGTTATGTCAGCCCGCAGGGAAAAATCTCCGTCTTATTTACTATCCTCTTTATGTGTGTGTCATTCGTCTCTTTGGCACAGCCAGTAAACATTGTGGTTGATCCGCAGTTTACCACACGTAATGTAGGACAGAGTTTTACCATTTCAGTAAATGTCGATTTCACGGGAACTACGGCGCCGCTTGGTATAGATGACGTGGAAATACACCTTGCGTTCGACAACACCAAATTGCAGGTGACTGCGATGAGTGAAGATCCGGTCGTGGCAGCATTCACAGCCAAGCCCATCCCGCTTGAAGCTTCGCCTTTCACTGCCACAAATGCTGCCGGGCAAATAGATTATCATGCGACTACCACAGGTGGTTTTCCCACAGATGATTTTACGGTTTTGTCAATCACGTTTACCGTTATCGGAGGGGATGGTACAACCAGCCCACTCACCCTTAGAACGGATGCGGCACCAAACGAAACCCGGGCCGGGAGAAGCGGCGCTTCTATTCTTGGATCGGTTGTCAGTGGATCAGTTACTATAAACGATGCTGCCTGTACTACCCCCGAAGTAACGATCGGTACATTGGCAGGGTCCAGTATATGTAATGCGCGGCCGTTTGAACTTTCCCTTACTGGTTCCACCGCCGGAACAGGTCCTTTTGATATAACTGTAGCGGGACCCGGTGGCTCCAACGTGTATACTGGTGTTAATGTCGGTGATATATTCACCAGCTTCACTCCTCCCGATGAAAAGATCTGGCCTGCAGCACTCTTCCCTCTGCCCGAGCAGGCTCTTGATGCGCCTGTGACATTGGGTGTAAAGTTCCAAAGCTCCGTATCAGGATTCGTTAAAGGTGTAAGATTCTTTACCCCAACAGATGTATCGCTTGTACCGGGTGATTACACCGGTCAGTTGTATACATCAGGTGGTGTTCTATTGGCCAGTGGTACCTTCACCGGCGTGGCACCCGATACCTGGGCCGAATTGATTTTCGACCAACCCGTACTGATCGATGCCAATACAACTTATATTGCTTCTTATCATACCAAGTATAGTACTTACGTAAGTGAAGTAGGCGGGTTTACCACTGCGGTAACGAATGGCTCCCTGACCGCTCTTGACGATGCAACGTCGGGTGGTAACGGTGTATATATTTACGGTACTGCTCCCGCATTTCCAAATAATTCAGTCAACGCTACCAACTATTGGGTGGATGTAATCTTCTCTCCGAATGAGTATACATTTACACTTACCAATGTAACAGATGCTGACGGGTGTTCTGACAATGGCACGATCCAAAACTTAACAGTTACTTCGATCGATTGTAGTGAGCTTCCTGTTAATATCGTAGTGCAACCCGCTGTAACAACCACCGCGGTGGGTCAGACCTTTGTTGTGACCGTTGCCTCCGATCTCATAAGCACGGATCCACCACCAACTATTGATAATGTGGAAGTGCACCTGGCATTTGACAATACAAAACTGCAGGTAGTTTCGATCGTTGAAGAGGCGACAGTGGCGGCCTTTGATACTAAACCGATACCACTGGAAGCAGCTCCGTATACCAATATCAACGCAACGGGGCAAATCGACTATGCTGCCACAAATACTACCGGTATACCGGCCGCTGATTTTAGTATACTGACCATCACTTTTGAGGTAATCGGTGGTGATGGAACAACGACGGATCTCGATATCTTGCTTGATCAGTCGCCCAATGAAACCCGTGTCGCTGGCGGAGGAGGTTCCGTATTGGCTGCGGCAATCGATGGAACTGTAACTATCAATGCGGCAGGCTGTATTCCACCAGACATCACTTTGATCGCACCGGAAGGCTTGCTAACCTGCGATGGACAGACTTTTGACCTGGTACTTTCAGCTACGCCTGTACCGGTGGGCACAGCACCATTCGACATTACTATATCAGGACCGGGTGGAACTGTAACTTACGATGATGTCCCGGTTGGCGGAATCATTACCAGCTACGCTCCACCAGTTGAAAACATCTGGTCCAGTAACCCTGTGCCCCTGCCCCCAACAGAAACTGACCAGGCTGTGACGCTGGGCGTGAAATTTAGAAGTTCGGTTCCTGGATTTATAAGAGGCGTAAGATTCTACAGCCCTGATGAAGTTTCGGCAGTGCCTGGTGCTTATACCGGTCAGCTTTGGTCAGAATCGGGCACGTTGCTCGCAAGTGGAATATTTACCACCGTCACAGTAGGAGACTGGCAGGAGCTAACCTTTGCTTCACCGGTACTGATCACTGCCAACACAACCTATATTGCTTCATACCACACTACTGAAGATAAATATGTAGCTACACTGGGAGGATTGGTAAATGCTGTAACAAATAATAGTTCTCTGACCGTACCTGCAAGTGCAGATGCGGGTGGTAACGGGGTTTATGCCTATGGCCTTACCCCAACATTCCCCACCCTCACGGTAGACGATAATTATTGGGTAGATGTAATGTTTACTCCCAGTGAATATAATTTCAACCTGCTAAATGTTGTTGATGCAGATGGTTGTGCTAATGCTGGGGCACTTCAAACACTAAGCATTATTTCGGCAGACTGCAATACATTGCCAGTCACCATGATCAACTTCTCGGCATCGCCCAAAGATCAGTCTGTACAATTGCAATGGTCTACCGCATATGAAAGCAACAACAAAGGGTTTGATGTAGAACGAAGCACTAATGGTAGCAACTGGACTGCAATTGGATTTGTAAATGGCGTAGGTAATAGTACAAGCACCTCACACTACAACTATCTTGATGCTCACCTGGCATCCGGCAGGTATTTCTACAGGTTAAAACAAATTGACCTGGATGGAAGGACGGAATATTCAACTGTGGTTTCAGCAGTTATCGGCGGAAGCAGTGGATTTGTTTTGGAACAAAACTATCCCAACCCATTCCATAATGAAACAACCATCCGGTTCTCATTACCGCAACAGTCGAAGGTTAATCTTTCTGTTTTTGATGTCAACGGAAGACTCGTGAAGGTACTTGTTAATGAGTCCAGGGATGCAGGTACACACGCCGTAAGCCTGAATACTGGTGCTTTAAGTACTGGCCTCTATTATTATAAATTACAGGCAGGTCAGTTCTCAGCTGTCAGGAAAATGACGATCCATTAATAAAGGGAATTATTAAAAAAAATGCCCCGGGATTCCGGGGCATTTTTTTTATTTAATATACTGACTAATATACAATTAATAATATATATCTGGCTATTGGGCTCCAGGTTGTCTACTTTTTAATCAGGTTTTTCCAATTTTTTTGAATTGTTTCTCTATCTTAGCCGTCCTGTCCACGTAATACCCCTTGAAGCGACGTCTCCTGCACCTACCTAAATCTGGCAGGAATTTTCATCCTATCCAATGTATAAAGTACCATTGATGAAGCGCCCTGGTCTTGTCTTATTGCGTTGTGATATCAGGCAATAAACAAGCAGCGGCTATCTGATCTTCCCGCCCCTATATCCAACATTATTTTTTTAATTGATCAATGACTTAGCATTCTAAGACAAGTATCTGTTATGAAAGTCAACCGCTTCCGGGGGCAAATCGTTTTACCCCGCTTATGCTATTATCTATCCTGTGTAATATTTTTTGAGATCCTTATAACTCCAGGATTAATATCAGCCCAGTCAGTACCACTTCAGTTCAATCCCATCCCATATTCGGCGCCGGATATTGTATCGCCAGGCCGTGGTGCAGAACAATGGCAGAATGGTAGTGAAAGTGTGAATTACCCACATGCTGATACAAACCTCGGATCCCTTGATGTCTATTATAGGTTTCCCTGGTCCCGCATTGAGGGTTCTGAAGCCGGTGTTTACAATTGGGCATATTTTGATGACCTGGTGAAAAATGCGATCGACAAAGGCCAGAAACTTTCTTTTGGCATAATGCCGGTGTATGATGGCACCGGCACAGTAACTTATGATGGCGCTAAATCGGCCTATCCCTTATACCTGCACAGAGCTATGCAGGAGGGCGCGGAAAATACCCGCGACTGGATTAGCAATGGGGTTTGGATACCCAACTGGAATCATAGCTATTACCTTTCCAGGTTAAGGGCTCTGCATGTCGCACTGAACAGCCATATTTTAAGTACAAGCTATAAAGGCGTGTCTTTTAAAAACGCGATCTATTGTATCGATATCAGGGGATATGGCAATTATGGGGAATGGCATAGCGGCGGGATCGTTGAAAATATTCAAAGATATCCGTCGGGCAGACGGGCTACCGTGACCACTTTAAAAACGATCATCGATCATCACACGCAGGTATTTGCCGATTGGCCTCTATCGTTAATGGTAGCTGTTTTCGACGCAGACCAATACGACGTAATAATGAATCCTGCAGAACTCACCCATTATGCGCTTACCACCAGCAATGCCTGGGGTCCGCTGGGTTGGCGACGCGATCAATGGGGTGCTACCGATCCTTATCTCGATAAGATTTTAAAGAATAATGAAAGACGCTTTAACAATAGTGTACCTTTTAAAGAACTCATCACTAAGCGTTATCTTACTTCACCTGTAACTGGTGAACCACCCAGTTATGTAAACCCTGGAGGGCCTTGTGACTATTGGGACCTGGAAAACCAGTTAAGGGACTATGGTGCTACATCGCTGGGCAATGGTAACTGGGGGAAAAAGCTATCACCCTGCGGCGAGGAAAATGCGCGGGCGGCATTTAAAAGAGCAGGATACCGGATCATTCTTGAAGGTGGAAGCATTAGCAATAACATTACAGTAAGTAAACCATTTACCATCCGCCTGGCATGGAAAAATATTGGTATCGCCCCCACTTATGAAAACTGGGATGTATACTATGAACTGAAAAACAACAACAACGTTGTGGTTTGGTCGGGTAAGTCCTCTTTTAAGCCCAAACTTTTTGCACCAACGACAGAGCCAACGATCGCACTGGATGAATTTATTTTGCCATCCAGTGTCGGAATAGGTAAATACCGATTGAATATCGTTATAAAAGATCCGACCGGCTATCGGGCACCTCTCCCACTGGCTATTAATGGCAGAAATAGTGACGGTAGCTATACCATTAAAGAAGATTTTGTTGTATCGTCATCAGCCTGTGTAGTACCCACTGCATCAATCGGCAGTACAACCGCGTGCAATGGTGTGGTACTGAAATCCGCAAGTGGTGTCGGACCATACGATGTGGTGATCAACGGTACCACATATCGTGGAATCAACGTGGGACAAACTATTACGACCACAGCAACAACAACTGAAAAAATCTGGTCACAGAATCCTTCTGTTATCAATCATATTGATGCACCTGTAGAACTTGGTTTGAGATTTAAAACGACCGTGGCAGGCAAGGTCACGGGCATCCGTTTCTTCAGCTCGAATCAACCTTCCGGTGTTTATACCGGGCATTTATGGACTGGCTCCGGAACCCTGATTAGTAGTATTCAGTTTAACAATGTAACTCCATCAGGCTGGCAGGAAGCACTGCTACCGGTACCGGTGGCGATCCATCCTGATTCGGCTTATGTTGTCTCATATCATACATCTTCCGGGAACTACGCGTCTACACGTTCTGATCTGTCCGGAGGCAAAAAAAATGGTCATATTGTAGTGGACGATGAAAGTGTTGCAGGTGGAGAGGGTATCTACATGTATGGTGGTTCTGGCAGCTTTCCACGGCACTCATACTATGCATCAAACTACTGGGTAGATGTGATCTTTACTCCTTCTGTTCAGGAATATAAGTTAACAGGTGTTACTGATGCCACTGGTTGTAGTAATACGGGCATCAACCAGACGATCGTGGTAAACCTGGGCAATGGTTGTGAAACCGTTCCAACACCTGGGCCCATTACTGAATTAACAGCGCAGATTGGTCATACGCCTGCTTGTATTGGCGAACCGTTCAACATCGTTCTTAACTCTGCCAACGGCACGGGGCCATATGCTCTGACGATAAATGGTGTTTCCTATCCAAATATTTCGGTTGGACAAACCATTACAACCGTCGGTCCGGGCAACCAGTCAGCGCAATCGGTTTGGCAGCAAAACCCGGTTGCCACCCAGCATATCGACGCTCCGGTTGAACTGGGCATGAAGTTCACAGCCACAGTGGCAGGGTCTGTCAGCGGCATTAGATTCTTCAGTCCAAATGACCCGGATGGAGTCTACACCGGGCATCTCTGGACATCCACAGGCCAATTGTTAGCAAGCGTAGTATTTAACTCGGTAACA
>JAEYOL010000205.1 GCA_023411775.1 Bacteroidota bacterium
AAACCATTGTGGCTGAGTAAATCTGTGGACATTCCCAGGGCTTCGGCAAACTTCCGGTTTTTTGCTACGGGTATTATGCATTTCGCTTCCGAAAGCCATCAAATGGAAGACAAGGCGATCAACTATACACTTCGCCAGCCGATCGGCATTGTGGCCTGCATATCGCCCTGGAATCTTCCCCTGTATTTGTTTACATGGAAAATTGCGCCAGCCCTGGCTGCCGGCAATTGTGTGATTGCGAAACCGTCAGAAGTTACGCCCATAACGGCTCACCTGCTGGCGCGTATTTGTAGTGAAGCTGGATTGCCCGATGGTGTGTTAAATATTGTACACGGCACCGGGCCCATTGCGGGGGAGGCTATCGTAAAACATGCTGGTGTAAAAGCCATTTCGTTTACGGGTAGCACAAGAGCGGGAGAGAGGATCGCTTCCCTCGCGGCACCTAAGTTTAAAAAACTTTCACTTGAGCTGGGTGGCAAAAACCCGAATATCATCTTTGCTGATTGTGAATGGGAAAAGATGATGAAGAGCACCATCGATTCTTCTTTTAGCAACCAGGGACAGATTTGTTTGTGTGGCAGCCGGATATTAATTGAACATACGATTTACGAGAAATTTAAAACCGATTTTGTAGCACGGGTCAGTCAATTAAAGGTTGGTGATCCGCTGGATGATCATACCCGGCAGGGAGCTGTCGTCAGTGAAGCACATCTCGCGAAAATTGTCAGGTGTATTGATACAGCAAGGCAGGAAGGTGGAAAAATTCTTTGCGGCGGGCACCTCGTTAAACTAAAGGGTCGTTGCGAAAAGGGTTATTTTATTGAACCCACCATAATTGAAGGATTAGGGTCCGATTGCGAAACCAACCAGCAGGAGATCTTCGGGCCGGTCGTTACTTTACAGCCTTTTAAATCCGAAGAGGAGGCTTTGAAGCTTGCGAACGCTACCCAGTACGGTCTTTCTGCAACGATCTGGACACAGGATATTTCTAAAGCCAATCGTGTTGGTGCCAGGCTCAATAGCGGGATCATTTGGATAAATTGCTGGCTGTTACGTGACCTGCGTACACCATTTGGTGGCATGAAGAATAGTGGGGTAGGACGTGAAGGTGGGTGGGAAGCGCTGCGATTTTTTACTGAAGCAAAAAATATTTGTGTGCGCATATGAAACGAATTTGGGTGATCATTCTGGTGATCTTTTTTTCCTGTTCGCAAACCGGGATATCTGAAAAGATAGAAGACACCGACAGGATCGAAGTTATAGACCATCAGACAGGTTTTACCTATGTTGACACAGCTAAACATGTTGTGGATGGCTTTAAGGAACTATTTGCAGCCAAGCCGCAGGTCACCGATTGCCCCGTGCAGGGATCGATTCATTTTAAAAAAGGTGAAAAGGTGTTGATGCAGGCGGGATTTTATAAAGATGCTTCGGCCTGCAATTTTGTGATCGTAGAACGCGGAGGGAAAAAAGAGGGTTACCGTTTAAGTTTTAATACCCTGGTGTACCTGGGTTTACATTTTCAGGAGTTAAAGAAAAAAGCTGGTGCGGAAAATCGTTAATACATCGTCGGCGGCGAAACCGCTTGGAGCTTACCCGCATGCGCGACGGGTTGGCCATTTGTTATTTCTATCCGGCATCGGCCCACGCAACCCGGTTGATAATTCTATACCCGGGCTTGAACTTGACAGGAATGGGAATATAATTAAGTACGATATCGAAGCCGAATGTCATGCTGTGTTTGCGAATGTGAAAGCCGTCCTGGAAGCCAGTGGCAGCCGTTGGGAAAACATGGTGGATGTTACGGTTTTCCTGACCAATATGAAAGCGGATTTTCCAATTTATAACAAGGTATACGGAGAATATTTTAAAGAAGTGCAGGCCTGTCGTACTACAGTTGAGGTAAAAAGTCTCCCCACGCCCATCGCAATTGAATTAAAAGTAATTGCTACGGTAGAAGATTAAAGAATGATAAACTATCAAAACACACTGGAATTTGCCCAACGAATGGATGCGGTTGATCCATTAAAAGGTTTTCGGGGTAAATTTCATATTCCCCCGCACAACGGGAATGATTCCATTTATTTTACCGGTAATTCACTAGGCCTGCAACCGGTAACGGTCTCGTCTTATATTCAGCAGGAACTTGATGACTGGGCTCAACTAGGCGTGGAAGGACATTTTCATGCAAAGCAGCCCTGGCTTTCTTATCATGAAATTTTTCCAAAACTACTTTCTCCAATCCTGGGTGGCAGGCCGGAGGAGATTGTCGTGATGAACCAGCTTACGGTAAACCTTCATTTGCTGATGGTCAGTTTTTATCGCCCCAGTAAAGGACGATTCCGGATAATTTGTGAAGGGGGTGCCTTTCCATCCGACCAGTATGCACTTGAATCGCAGGCCAAATTTCATGGGTTTGACCCGGCAGATGCGGTGGTTGAAGTATTTCCCAGGCAGGGAGAAGATATACTTCGAACTGAAGATATCGTTTCAACTATTGAGAAATATAGCGATAGTGTAGCGCTCGTACTATTTGGAGGGATAAATTACTATACCGGTCAGTTGTTCAACATGAAGGCAATCACAGAATCAGCACACCGTGCTGGGGCAATTGCGGGCTTTGATCTTGCTCATGCCGTGGGAAATGTCGCATTACAACTCCATGACTGGGATGTGGACTTCGCATGCTGGTGTTCATACAAGTATTTGAATTCAGGTCCAGGTGGTGTGTCGGGAGTGTTTATTCATGAAAAACATGCATGTAATAAAACGCTACCACGCTTTGCCGGCTGGTGGGGACATAACAAAGCGGAAAGGTTTAAAATGGAAAAAGGTTTTGATGCCATTCCCACCGCGGAAGGCTGGCAGCTCAGCAATGCACCTGTGTTGAGTATGGCAGCGCATAAAGCATCGCTGGATATATTTGCGGAAGCAGGTATGGACAGGCTGGTCGCGAAATCAAAATTATTGTCCGGGTTTTTGCATTTTGTACTAAAGGATATAAACGCAAGCGCAGAAAATAAATTAGTTGAGGTTATAACGCCTTCAAATGAAGAAGAACGTGGTTGCCAGGTATCGATGTTGATGCGAGAGAAGGGAAGACAGGTCTTTGAAACCCTGAGCCGGCAGGGTGTAATTGCCGACTGGCGCGAGCCGAATGTCATTCGTGTAGCACCAGTGCCGCTGTACAATACATTTGAAGAAGTATGGAAATTCGGGGAGATAGTAAAGCATACGATTAACAGCGTTTAATCTAATAATAATGCTAAACTGTAGCCCAAAGATGGAGAAGGTGTATAAACTTTTAAAAAATCTGCTGATGCAGTTTCAAGTATTAATTCGATTAAATAAAAATCTTTCCGTCTTCCCGGCAAAATAATATACATGAATAAAGATATTGTAATCGTCGGTGCAGGCCTGGTAGGTTCCCTTTTATCCATTTATTTATCAAAAAGAGGTTACAGGGTTCGCATGTATGAACGCCGGCCTGATATGCGCCGGGAAAAGATCTCTGCCGGACGTTCGATCAACCTGGCACTGAGTGACCGGGGATTGCTGGCTTTAGAAAAGCTGGGCCTGGTAGAAGAAATAAAGCAGATCTCTATTCCGATGAACGGCAGATTTCTTCATCATGCCGATGAGAGTACAGGATTCCAACCTTATGGCAAGCAGGGGCAATCTATAAATTCAGTATCGCGTGGTGAACTAAACAAAAAGCTGCTCGACCTGGCCGAACATCATCGGGTCGAAATTCAATTCAACCATAAATGTGTATCCGTCGATTGGACAAATAGTGTCGTTAGCTTTGCTCATTCAGACCAGGAGCCTGCAGTCAATGTCCATTTTGAATTGCTGTTTGGCGCGGACGGGGCGTATTCCGCCACCAGGTTGCAACACCAGCTTCAGCATGATAAGTTCGATTATCATCAGTACTATATTAACTGCGGATATAAAGAGCTTACGATACCAGCGACAGCATCGGGTGACTATGCGATGGAGATAAATGCTCTTCACATATGGCCACGAAAAGATTACATGCTGATTGCGTTGCCCAACCAGGATAGATCATTTACCTGTACCTTATTTTTCCCGTTTGAGGGAGAGACTTCTTTTTCAAAACTGGATAAACCTGACAAGGTCAAAAGTTTTTTCGAATCCAGTTTTTCCGATGCTGTAACGCTGATGCCCAATTTTGTGACGGAGTTTCTCAACAACCCGGTATCATCACTTGTCACAGTAAAATGCTATCCATGGATACGCGAGCAGTTTTGCCTGATCGGCGATGCCGCACATGCAATTGTTCCGTTCTTCGGGCAGGGTATGAATTGCGGTTTCGAAGATTGCCGGATACTGGATGAAATGATTGATCAGTATGATCATAATTGGAAACTGATATTACCTGCGTTCCAGCAAAGCCGCAAACCGGATGCAGATGCCATTGCCGACCTGGCAATTGGAAATTTTGCGGAAATGCGCGAGAAAGTTGCGGATCCCAGGTTTTTATTACAGAAAAAAATTGAGGCCTGGTTGCATGAGAAGCACCCTGAAAAATGGATACCCGCCTATTCGCAGGTGACTTTCAACCCGCATATTCATTATGCTGATGCCCTTCGCAATGCCATGAAGCAGGAAGCTATTATGCAGGAAGTAATGTTAATGCCCAATATTGCGGAACACTGGGAATCGGCGGAAGTTGAACTATTTGTTCTGCAAAAGTTGTAGATCAGGTGTGGAAAGCATTTGGTTCCTAAATAAATTACCTTCGCGGCCATGACCAGGCAGCAACTTATCGAGCAAATAAAAGCAAAGAAATCTTATCTCTGCGTAGGGCTGGATACCGATATTACGAAGATACCTTCCCATCTTTCCAGTGATCCCGACCCGGTTTTTACATTTAATAAGGCGATCATCGACGCCACACGCGACCTATGCGTTGCCTATAAGATCAATACAGCTTTTTATGAGTCGCAGGGACTGAAAGGCTGGGCTGCCATGGAAAAAACCGTGAACTACATCGGCGATGGTCATTTTAAAATTGCCGATGCCAAACGCGGTGATATTGGTAACACGTCGGACCAGTACGCGAAAGCATTTTTTGAGGCTCTTCCTTTTGATTCCGTAACGGTGGCGCCATATATGGGCAACGACAGTGTAAAGCCATTTCTTCAATGGCAGGGTAAATGGGCTATTGTCCTTGGTTTGACCTCCAATACGGGTGCTGCTGATTTTGAGTTGAAGAGGATATTGATTAAAGAGGAATCACTCGAAGAAGGGGTTCATACTACAAAGAAACATACCTCTTATTTGTATGAGCATGTTCTGGCTACCGTGGCTGACTGGGGAAGCCCTGAGAACCTCATGTTTGTGGTAGGCGCCACACAGCCCAGTGAGTTCACCAATATTCGGCGCATCATACCCAATCATTTTCTCCTGGTTCCCGGCGTGGGTGCACAGGGTGGCAGTCTGAAAGAGATATCGGACAAAGCCCTGAATAAGGATTGTGGTTTACTGGTCAATGCCAGCCGCGCCATAATCTTTGCCTCTGCCGGTAATGATTTTGCCGATAAAGCAAGAGAAGTCGCACAGCATTACCAGCAGGAAATGAGTGCTTACCTGAATATTTAAGTGTTGAGAAAATTACGGTCTACAGGTTGCTCTACAGGTTCACCTTTGGTTTTCCCGGGACAAAACTTCCAATGGGGGCAGTGTACCAGGTTTTGATTTGGTAAACCAGTCGTCCTGCCTCAATCGCCGGATCAGTTTTGAGCAGGCTTTCAACTTCCTCCCTGGTTTCGCAATCGAATGTGAAAATACCCTGCCAGTCGCCTTTCTCACCAAATGGTCCCGCTACTTTTATTTTTCCTTCATTGTAAAGCCGGTCTATGTTGGAAAGATGGCCGGCCTGCAATTTCCTGAGGGTGGCCGTGTCCTGGTCGCGATTAGTGCCCTTGGTTAGCAGTACAAACCAATATTGCCTGATCGTTTCTTCGGGCTTCGGCGAAGTATCCGTTTTGTTTTGACCGATGGTCATCAGCGTAAATAATAAGGCCGGGACCAGCAGGATATATTTTCTTTTCATAAAAGCTTTTTCCAAATTTACCGCTAACTAAATATTGCCCAAATTCTTCGGTGCAAACTAAGAAATTGAGCGGATATAGGCGGAAATATGGTCGATATGGATGCAGCATGCCTGTTTTTATCGGCGATACCAAACCCTTAACTTTGCGCCAACTTAAAATGATTGTTTTATGGCGGCTCGAACCGATCTCTTTCAAAGCCCGGATTATTTCAATGTGGATGAATTACTCACTGATGAACATAAGCATATCCGTGAGGCAGTACGTAGTTACGTGAAAAAAGAAATCTCTCCAATCATTGAAGATTTTGCCGAAAGAGCGGAGTTTCCCCAGCATATCGTAAAACAGTTGGGCGAAATGGGGTGTTTTGGGCCAACAGTACCAGTAGAATATGGTGGCGGTGGTCTTGACTATATCAGTTACGGGCTGATGATGCAGGAATTGGAAAGAGGTGACAGCGGTGTGCGTTCGACGGCATCCGTACAAGGCTCACTGGTGATGTATCCCATCTACGCTTATGGTAGCGAAGAACAAAGGAAAAAATACCTTCCAAAATTAGCCAGTGGCGAATGGTTGGGTTGCTTTGGTCTCACCGAGCCCAACCATGGAAGTGATCCTTCGAGCATGCTCACCAATTTTAAAGATGCCGGCGACCATGTGATCCTGAATGGAGCAAAAATGTGGATAAGCAATGCACCATTCTCACAGGTGGCGGTGGTATGGGGCAAGGATGCAGAAGGCGTGGTTCACGGGCTGATTGTGGAGCGTGGAATGGAAGGATTTTCAACGCCCACTACTCATGGTAAATGGAGCCTTCGCGCCAGTGCCACGGGTGAGCTGGTATTTGACAATGTAAAAGTGCCAAAGGAAAATATTCTGCCCAATGTTAAGGGTTTGAAAGGGCCGCTAGGATGTCTTACCAAAGCCCGCTATGGCATTGCCTGGGGCGTAGTAGGCGCCGCAATGGATTGTTATGACACAGCCCTGCGTTACTCCCTGGAACGGGAACAGTTCGGCAAGCCCATCGGTGGATTTCAGCTGCAACAAAAAAAGCTGGCGGAAATGATCACAGAAATTACAAAAGCACAACTATTGAACTGGAGACTGGGCGTATTGATGAATGAAGACAAGGCGACGCCCCAGCAGGTGAGTATGGCCAAGCGTAATAGCTGTGAAATAGCGACAAATATTTGCCGCGAAGCACGGCAAATGCTGGGTGGCATGGGTATTACCGGCGAGTACCCCATAATGCGTCATATGATGAACCTGGAAAGTGTGATCACTTATGAAGGAACACATGATATTCATTTATTGATCACAGGTATGGATGTAACAGGCTTAAACGCGTTCAAGTAATCTGACCGTGGCAATTTGAAATCTTTTTCATGAAAATATTCCTGATCGGTTTTATGGGTGCTGGTAAAACGCATTGGGGACGTTTGTTGAGCCAGAAACTGGGTCTTCCTTTTTTTGATCTTGATGAGCAAATTACCAATGCCGAAAACAGATCGATCACCGAAATATTTGAACAGGAAGGTGAGGAATATTTCAGGCTAAAAGAAAAAGAGGTATTGCATATCATCACGGAAAGTCATACCACATTCGTTATGTCATGCGGTGGAGGCGCGCCCTGTTTTTTCAATAATATAGAATACATGAATAATGCGGGCACAACGGTATGGATTCATGCGGAGCATGAAACCCTGTTTAAACGCTTGTTGAAGGAAAAAGAAAAACGGCCCCTGCTGGCAAATCTTAGTAATGATCAGCTGAGAATGTTTATCAGGAAAAAGATATCAGATCGAAAGCTTTATTACGAGCAGGCGAGGGTTGTGATCGAAGATGAAACAATAACCCTGGATCGGTTTATAGAAAAACTATTTCATGCATAAATTATTTCTATCTATAGGTGCGCTGCTCGGAGGACTGGCGGTGGCACTCGGCGCCTTTGGTGCGCATGGTCTGAAAAAGATCGTTCCGCCCGAAACAGTCAATACTTTTCAAACCGGTGTTCAATACCAGATGTATCATGCGCTGGCGCTGATTGCCGTTGCTATTGTATTTGAAAAATTCCCGGGACGGCTGTTGGAGTGGTCGGGCATTTGCTTTTGCATTGGTATCTTATTATTCTCAGGCTCTTTATACCTTCTAACCATGCTCAAGGCTACCGGTAAAGTTGGACTCGAAGGCATCGGGATGATCACACCCTTTGGTGGCTTGTTTTTTATTGCGGGCTGGCTGCTCTTATTTCTTTCCGTCATCAAAAAATAATCCAGCATCAAGTATCCAGTATCCAGTATCCAGCATCAAGTATCCAGTACCCAGCATCTGGTCTCTAGATCGGCAGGATTAACGTCGTCGTCGTCCCTACTGTATTTTCTATCTGGTAAATACCCCCGATACTTTCCATACGTCGGGAGATATTTTTCAGGCCATTCCCAAACTGTCTCACTTTTTGAAGATCGATCCCTACACCGTTATCGGAGATCCTTATCATCAACGCTTTGTCGATGCTGAAATCGATATTGAGCTCTGTGGCACGGGAATGTTTTAATACGTTGTTGAGTGTTTCTTTTACAGCCAGGAAAAGATTACGTCGTTTGTCACCTGTTAATTCGGTGGATTCAATTGTTGGCGGCGTCGTAATCCGGCAGGTGATTGGTGTGTTTTCAAAAAATTCAAGCGCATAGGCCCGTATATATGAAACCAGGTTGTCGATCGTATCGTTGCCACTGTTCATACTCCAGATGATCGCATTCATTTTGTTCAGCACTTCATCGGCCGACCGTGAGATTTTTTCGATCTCCACCGGTGTGTTCTCTTTCATCTTATTCCGGGCGATCTCGCTCATCAGTCGGATAGCTGTCATCCCCGAACCCAGTTCATCATGCATGTCTGCAGAAATACGTTCTCTTTCCTGCTGCTGGGCTTTATAGATCGCGATCTCTTTCTCATATTCGTTGAGCTGGTCTTTGGCCTTGAGCCGTTCTCTTTCCCTCGCCTGCGAAATAAGCTGTCGTTTATTTTTATGATTCAATCCGAGCAGGAAAAAGATCAGCTCGATCAGGAGGCCGACCTCATAATAAAACAGTGAGTTTTTGAAGATCGTGGGCAGGTTTCCTTTGATAATATTCAGATTGAGCATCAACAACGACAACAGGGAGAATATGAACAGGAATAAATTGCCCCAGAAAACATAGCGCAACAACTTGTCATTCCAGGCCCGGGAACTATAAACAAGGAAAACCACCACCATCACAAGCAGCAATATTTTTGTTCCATTTTCAATCCGGTTTTCCAGCGGGTAGTTCTGGGTGAAATAATGTACATAGGTAAACAGGATCATCGATGCGATCAGCATTGTGACACCGATATTATATAATTTATAAAGAAACGGGTGGTGCTGTTTGGTGGAAAGAAATTTCTGCATAAAAAGCATATACATAAACAAACCCGTGCATTGCATGATATAATCGAGGTATGTCTCCTGGAAAAACCCAAACCAACTGGTATGATTGCTGTAAATGGCTTTGATGAACAACATAGCGCCGATAAAAAAAGCATAACCCGAATAGTAGAGGAATTCTTTATTGGCACCCTGGAAAAAGCTGGCTAAAGAGAAAAGGATCATCATCAGCAACAGGCCGCAAAACAGGTAGGTCACGATCTTCGATTCCATATTCGAGCTGTCGAGGTCCTGTACAAATGAACCGAGATAGCCGGGGTGGATCAGTGATGGCCTGATGCGGTTGAGATGGGTTCTTACAAAACTCAGTTCTGCAATATATGTTTCAGTAGTTTGGGCTGGCGTCGACAACAAACGGTAACTGATCTCCCGTGGTTTTTTAGGCGATACAGAAGGAACTTTTTCAGGTTTGCCTTTTACTACCCTATATAGTACAACATCCCAAAAATAAAAACCAGGGAATAGCCAGGCCTGGTAGGCAGTGTCCGTGGTATTGCGGACGGCGAAACGGATGATCGCTTTTTGGGTAATATGTGATTTTGGAATAAAATTCTGATGAATGAGTCCCCGGTTAAATTGCAGGGTATCATAAATTTCCGCTAATTCTACATCCGGTGAAATATAGGCTGTTTCAATATTGTTGCGAATCGACTGTGAAAAAGTTAGCTTACTAAGATCGATGATCCTGGAAGAAGGTGTATCACTGTCTTTTTCTGCTACCAATTGAGCCGGCAGACTTTTCCCCATAAGCAATAACAGGAAGAATATTGGAAAATGGCGATACATGCCCATAACGCAGTCGTTGGTAATGATTTTCCAAAATTAAGCCGGAGTTACCGGTTTTAGGCATCTTCCCCATACCACTTTCCGGTAAATTTCTATGGAAAAACCAGTCGGCATAGCGGCTTTATACCCCGAAGAGACCCTGTCCTAAAACTACAAACTATATTATCTTTGTCAGCATGGCCAATAAGCAGAAAAAGACAAGCGGGAAAAAACCAAAAGCCGAACCCAGAAAAGCAGATGCAAAATCTTTCAAGCCGGAAAAAGAGGAAAAGATCGATCTCAAGCAACTTGCCCGCGACGAGCGGACCTGGAAAATAACTGGAGCAGTATTCCTCCTGATCTCGATCTTTTTATTTATCGCATTTATCTCCTACTTTTTTACCTGGAAAGAAGATTTTGACAAGGTTTCTGTCGGTGGCCTTTTATTCAACAACGAAGTGAAGGTTCAAAACCTGCTGGGAAGGCTTGGCGCCGTGGTCTCACATTTTTTTGTGTACAAGGGTTTTGGTGTGGCTTCCCTGCTTATTTGCACTTTTTTCTTTGTGGTTGGGATCAATCTGCTGGTCAACAGAAAAGTTTTTTCCATCTGGAGAAACCTGAAATATGTCACCATCGGCTTGCTGGTTCTATCAGTTTCGCTGGCCTTTGTATTGCGTGGAAGTGAATTTCCTTATGGCGGAGGCGGGGGTATTGTGATCAGCAAATGGCTGATTGGCATCTTCGGCAATGTCGGTACCACTGCTATTTTACTCGTAGTTGCATTCGCTTATATCATCTGGCAATTTAATCCCTCTTTTAATGTTCCGGCGCGCAATCAAAAACAGGAATTGCCGGAAGGCCTGGAACCTGCTGTGGCCGCTACCGGGGAAACTGATCCTGTCTTAATAGGTGGTAAAACTGTCAATGACCATTATGCTGAACAGCAGCAGAATGGGAAGGGTAACAGCCTTAGTGGCGAGGGAGGCATGGTGGCTATTGATATCAACGATAATCCACCCAGTTTTCCAATGGATCTCGTAGAGAAGGAAGAAGAAGTTGAAATGGAGGAGTACAGTCCCGAAAAAGAAATGGTTAATGACCTCCTTCACCAGCATGAGGATTTTAATGAAAAGACGGATGATGGAAAAGTGGACATGACGATCCCGGTTGCCGGGAAAAATGTACGCGAAGTGCCGGTTTCGGATCTTCAGTTAGAAATAAAAACCGATGAGCCCGAAGTTGAAGAGGAAACACCAAAAAAAGTTATCGAGCATCTTGACCCCTACGATCCTAAACTTGGTCTTAGGGACTATAAATACCCCGGCCTAGACCTGTTGGAGACACATGGAAGTGAGCGGATCGTACAGGATCCGGCAGAACTGGAGAACAATAAGAACCAGATTATCGCCACCCTGCGCAATTATTCGATCGAGATCCAGAAGATCAGCGCGACGGTAGGCCCGACAGTTACTTTGTATGAGATCGTTCCTGCTGCCGGCGTGCGCATTTCGAGAATTAAAAACCTGGAAGATGATATTGCCCTGAGTCTTGCAGCACTGGGGATACGAATCATTGCTCCGATACCGGGTAAGGGAACCATTGGTATCGAAGTACCAAATGCGAAAAAGACCATTGTAAGCATGAAAACACTGCTTGAATCCGAAAAATTCAGGCAGAATAATTTTTCACTTCCTATTGCGATTGGTAAAAAGATCAATAACGAAAACTTTATTGTGGACCTGGCCAGTATGCCACACCTGTTAATGGCAGGTGCGACGGGCCAGGGTAAATCGGTGGGAGTAAATGCCATATTGGTTTCGCTATTGTATTCAAAACACCCTTCGCAGCTTAAGTTCGTACTGGTTGATCCCAAGAAAGTAGAACTCAGTGTTTACAGTACCATAGCCAACCATTTCCTGGCACGGCTGCCCAACGAGGAAGACGCGATCATCACTGACACAAAAAAGGTGATCAATACACTCAATGCGCTATGTATTGAGATGGATAACCGCTACGACCTACTAAAGGAAGCGGGTTGCCGAAATATCAAAGAATACAACACAAAATTTATCGCAAGAAAACTAAATCCCCAGAAGGGTCACCAGTTTTTACCTTTTATAGTCCTGGTCATAGATGAATTTGCCGACCTGATAATGACAGCCGGTAAAGAGATCGAGATGCCGATAGCAAGGCTGGCGCAGCTGGCCCGTGCCGTGGGAATCCATCTGATCATTGCTACACAAAGACCATCAGTTAATATTATTACGGGTACTATTAAAGCTAATTTCCCCGCCCGTATCGCCTTTAAAGTGAGTAGTAAGATTGACAGCCGCACTATCCTCGATGCCGGTGGTGCGGAGCAACTGATCGGGAAAGGGGATATGCTGATCAGCTATAATGGTGAGATTGTTCGCCTGCAGTGTGCATTTGTTGACACACCTGAGGTGGACCGGATTACCGATTTTATCGGGTACCAGGAAGGTTTTCCAGATGCATTCCTGCTGCCGGAATATGTGGATGAAAAGGATTTGGAGGGCAGAGATTTTGACCTGGCCGATCGCGATGAATTATTTGAAAATGCTGCCCGGCTCATCGTACAAACACAAAGTGGATCTACTTCCTTATTGCAACGCAGAATGAAACTGGGTTATAACCGTGCTGGCCGGCTTATGGACCAGCTGGAAGCAGCCGGTGTGGTAGGAACCAACCAGGGCAGTAAAGCCCGGGAGGTACTTATAAAGACCGAGGCTGATCTGCAACAACACCTTGACACCTTAGGTTATTAACCTGTTAAGAAAAATAAATTCCCTGCAACCCGGTACGGTCATTGACAGTCTATAAGCTAATTACTATTTTTGCAGCCCTATGAAAACATGGGTATTCTTTACATTAAAATTAACAATCATGCGGAAGTTATACGTTGTACTGGCTTTATTACTCAGCGGATCGGTTTTGATGGCCCAAACCAAAAGTGATCCGGAAGCCAAAGTGGTGTTGGATGCAGTGAGCGCAAAATTCAAAACTTTTTCCACCGTCGAAGCGGGGTTTGCCTATAAAGTTGAAAATGGTTCTGGGAAAGCATTATCTACAAAAACCGGGACCGTAAAAATGAAGGGTAATAAATACCGTGTTAGCTTTGGAGGCCAGGAAATATTTAGCGATGGCAAAACAATCTGGAATTACGATAAAAGTGCCAATGAAGTCACAGTGAATAATGTGGATGAGTCAGGCAATGGATTGACCCCTCAAAAACTTTTTACCAATTTTTACGATAAGGATTTTCTATACCTGCTCAATGGTGAAAAGAAAGTAGGGGGTAAGACGCTCCAGGAAATTGAAATGACGCCTACTGATAAAAGTAAGGCATTCCATAAAGTGTACGTGCAGGTAGATAAGGCAGCAAAGACTATTTACAGCACTAAGGTGTTAGAGAATGGTGGAAACCGATACACCTACACAGTGAGCAGTATGAAAACCAACACGCCAATTGCAGACAACCAGTTTGTATTTGACAAAAACAAATACCCTGGCGTGGAAGTGGTTGATTTGCGCTAATCAAATCAGGTAAGACTACTTAAGTTTCGGTTGACTGCCGGACCCGGATTTTATTTTCTTAAAGGTTCATACCGGAGGATTATTCCTCCAGTTTGCAGAGGTATGGATGACACCAGGTGAAGATTCGTTTCGGGAAGTCCATTGGCAAACAAATATCTTCCCTTTCCGGCTATGACAGGAGCTACACCAATCCTGTATTCATCAAAAAGGTTCTCTTTGATAAGCGTCTCACACAGGATCGCGCTCCCGAAAACATACACATCTTTTTCGCTACTTTGTTTTAGCTTGTCCACTTCCCCGGCAATGTCCTGTTTTACCAGCGTCGAATTATTCCAGTCGACAGACGATAGCGATCTTGAACAAACCACCTTGGGCAATTGATTCATGTAATCGGCGATCCTGCCCTCCGCAGTCTTCCAGTAATCGGCCATCCCCTCATAAGTCACACGACCAAATAACAGGTGGCTGGTAGTTTCCAGTTGCTCCATGCAAAAGCTTTCCATTTCCGGTCCCCAAACAGTTTCATGAAAGGGTAGCTCCCATTTCTTTTCTCCTTCAAAATAACCATCCAGAGTGATGATGTTCCACATGATTAGTTTACCCATACTATCAGGTTTTAAATCAGGCGACCACCGCCTTCCTGATCTTTATTAATTGTACTAACAGATCTTCCAGCAGATCGAGTTTTAGCATATTAGCGCCGTCGCTTTTGGCTACCGCGGGGTTTGGATGTGTTTCAATGAACAGTCCGTCGGCACCCGTGGCCACCGCGGCTTTAGCTATTGTACCAATCAGCTGGGGATTACCACCTGTGACACCGGAAGATTGATTAGGTTGTTGCAGGGAATGCGTCACATCCATCACAACAGGTGCCTGGTGCTCCTGCATCCAGGGAATATTCCGGAAGTCCACTACCAGGTCCTGGTAACCAAATGTGGTGCCACGCTCCGTAAGAATTATTTTATCATTCCCGGACGATTTTATTTTTTCCACTGCAAACCTCATGGCAGGCCCACTGAGAAACTGGCCTTTTTTGACGTTCACGATCTTCCCGGTCTCGCCTGCAGCGATGAGCAGGTCGGTCTGGCGGCAAAGGAATGCCGGTATCTGTAATATATCAATGTATTTGGCCGCCATGGCAGCTTCTTCATGAGCATGAATATCTGAAGTTGTGGGAAGCTTGAATTTCTCGCCTACTTTCCTTACCAGTGCCAGGGCCATTTCATCACCGATACCGGTAAAAGAACCAGCGCTGGTGCGATTGGCTTTGCGATAAGAAGCTTTGAAGATATAGGGGATACCCAGTTTTTTACAAATGCCGGAAACTTTATTGGCCACTTCCATTACGAGTTCCTCGCTTTCCACAACACAAGGGCCGGCAATCAGGAAAAAGCTTTTTTGATCAAACGATTGATCAGTAAAAAGGGGTTCTAACATTTTAACCATGCCGCAAAAATAGTTGATAGTTAGGAGTATTGTCGTGTTGGTTTTTGCGGTTTAGCTTTTACTTTTGGAGCCATAATATCTATAT
>JAEYOL010000227.1 GCA_023411775.1 Bacteroidota bacterium
CCCCGGCCCTTATGATCAACAGCAAAGGCAAACTAAAAGCCTATGCCTTTTACTTCTAAGCGAATCCATCCAGCATCCAGTATCCAGCATCCAGTATCCAGCATCCAGCTCACAACCCACTTATCCACCTCCTAAAACAAGGCGCCATTTCCTGGCTGATAATGATACGGTGATTCAGATCCGGCATCGACAGATCGATCAGCAGTTTGACCTTTTCGTAGGTCTTATAACTTTTTATAAATGCGATGTTGACAATATACTGGCGGTTGACGCGGAAAAACATCGTGGGGTCCAATTCCTTTTCGAGGTCACCAAGGTACCTGTCCAGCATGTATTTCTTCCCATCTCTATCTACTACATATACAATCTTATTCTCCGTATATATCAGTGCTACATCCTCAATTTTTAACGGAACTGTTTCGGTGCCCTTATTTACCAGCAACCGGGTTTTACGGCGGCTGGTAAGTGAGCGGATAAAGGCGTGTTGTGTAAAATGTCTTTCGAGGGTTTTATACTTCGCCAGCGTTTTACCCAGGTCCCTCTCATCAACAGGTTTTAGCAGGTAGTCTATGCCATTATATTCAAAGGCATTCATAATAAACTGGTCGAATCCCGTTACAAATACGACCGGGCATTTTACATCCACCTGGTTGAAAATGTCAAATGAGAGACCATCGGCAAGCTGAACATCAGAAAAGACCAGGTCTGGAGATTCATTTTGTGAAAGATAAGCCACAGATTCTTTCACGGTCGACAATGATCCAACGATCTCGGTTTCCGTAGAGGCCCGCATGAGCAAATACCGAAACTGTTCTGCGATCATTTCTTCATCCTCTATAATTAATGTTTTGATCATATCAACGGATTTGCTCTCTAAAATTAGCAAACGTAAGGGTCAATAAACCCGCCTGGTAGTATCAAGTCGACGAAGTAAATACGAGAGATGCCAGATTGCATGTTACAACCTACCAACAACAATAATAACAGCGTAAGTTAATGGGGTTTTACTCCATATAAGCGCCCCGTATGGTTTCGCCCTCCACCTCCACATAGATATGATCCTGTAAAGTGGTAGCGATGGAGAGTCCCGCATAATCGGAGTGAACGGGGAAACTATTATGGCTTCTTTCTACCAGCACGAGCGACTGGATCTTTTTGGGATGGAATTCCAGGAAAGGCTTTAGGGCGTATAATAAAGTTTTACCGCTATTGGCAACATCGTCTATCACGATAATGACCTTACCGGTAAAATCCATTTGTTCGCTCAATTCGATATCTTTTGGCAGCCGCTTATCCAGGGTAATGGTGATGAGTTTTGTCGTGATAGACGACAACTCCCCTATCATTTTTTGAATCGTTCGGGCTACAACAGTTCCGTTATCGCGAATGCCGGCCAGCACCAGTTCCTTCACGTCATAGTTGTCTTCTATGATCTCCAGTGCCATCCTTCGCATCTTCTGTTCGGCTACTGCCTGGTCCATGATATAGTTCTTTACCGTGCTGGTCATACACTCAATTTGACACATTTAAAATACAACCCGTAAATTAGCGATTGTATTCAAACACCATGCAATTAGCGCAACAAATTTTATTTCTCCTTATTTCTGTCGTAGCAATCGGTCTTTTTACTAAAAAGGCAAAGGAAATAGCCCGGAACATCAGGCTGGGCCGCAATGAAGATATTTCCGATCAACCCTCCCTCAGATGGAAGAATGTATTATTACTGGCTTTTGGACAAAAAAAAATGTTTCGGTACCCGCTGGTGGCGATATTGCATTTTTTTGTCTACGCAGGCTTTATAATTATTAATATCGAAGTACTCGAAATTGTACTGGATGGCCTTTTCGGTACACATCGTCTTTTTGCACAACCCCTGGGTGGGTTCTATAGTTTCCTGATCAACGCCTTTGAAGTGCTGGCTGTCCTGGTATTGCTGGGATGCCTGGTATTTTTAATACGCAGGAATATTCTGAAGCTAAAAAGATTTATTCACGGCGATCTCGACGGCTGGCCACGCAGCGATGCCAACTATATCCTGATCACCGAGATCGTGCTGATGACCTTGTTTTTGACACTCAACGCAAGCGATACCTTGTTGCAGTCACGAGGCGCGGATCACTATGCCGCGAACACCACTGGCAATTTTATTTTTTCGCAATACCTGCAGCCTCTGCTGGATGGAATGAGTAATAACAGTCTAATAATGGTAGAGCGTGCCTGCTGGTGGTTACATATCGTTGGCATATACGCGTTTCTAAACTACCTGCCTTACTCAAAACACCTGCATATATTACTTGCTTTTCCCAACGCTTATTATGGCCGCCTGGAACCCATGGGCAAGATGGAAAATATGCCGGATATCCAAAATGAAGTATTGTACGCCATGCAACCCGAGCTGGCGCCCGCAGCCGGTGAAAATGTGGAAGCACCCAAAAAATTCGGCGCAAAGGATGTAACCGACCTGAGTTGGAAAAATTTACTTGATGCCTACAGCTGCACCGAATGCGGACGCTGTACCGCTGCCTGCCCTGCGAATATCACCGGCAAATTGTTATCACCACGAAAGATCATGATGGACACCCGTGACAGGGCGGAGGAGATCGGCAGGAATATCAATAAGAACAAGGAGTACAAAGACGATGGTAGAGCTTTGCTCCATGACTATATTTCCGTAGAAGAGTTGAGGGCATGTACAACTTGTAATGCATGTGTACAGGAATGCCCGGTGAGCATTAACCCGCTGGATATTATCCTTCAGTTGCGCCGGTATCTTGTAATGGAGGAAAGTAATACCCCACCTGAATGGGCCACGATGTTTAGTAATATTGAGAATAATTTCGCACCCTGGAAATTCAGCCCCGATGAAAGAGACCGATGGACCAGTGAGGTATAACAACCAGTTCCTTTATTATGAGTACCGTTAACCGCAGAGCCCGGTTTTATTTTCTTTCCTTTCTGAAACACGATTTCAAGGCAAGTATCACTGTATTTTTTGTAGCCCTTCCGCTTTGCCTGGGCATCGCGCTTGCCTCCAGCGCGCCTGTTTACTCCGGACTTATGGCGGGTATCCTGGGTGGCGTAATAGTAGCGATCATCAGCAAATCACATATCAGCGTGAGCGGACCGGCAGCCGGGCTTACGGCAATTTGCGCCTCGGCTGTGACAGACCTGGGCAGTATTGAATTGCTTTTTGTTGCCGTAGCCATCTCGGGTTTACTTCAGGTCTTACTCGGTGTTTTCAAACTTGGCGGCTTCACGCATTTTATTCCTTCGGCTGTTATCAAAGGAATGCTGGCTGCCATCGGTATCCTGCTGATCTCAAAACAAATCCCATTTTTAGTGGGATACGACGAGCCGGATTTCTGGACAAGAGAATTGTTCAATGTCATTTCATTCAACCACGGATTCAGTCATGTCAAGAACCTTTATAACTCCATATCCCCAGGTGCAGTTATCATTGCCATCACTTCCCTGCTGCTGCTGATCGTCTGGAAGAAAACACTGGCTAAAAAACTATCATTTCTTCCTACTTCCTTCGTCGTGGTCATCTTTGGCGTCTTGCTGGCATTGCTTTTTAAAAACTTCGTTCCCGCGCTGGCTCTTAAACCATCCCAGTTTGTAAATGTATCCTCCGATATGTCTGGTGAAATCAGGTTCGCGGATTTCAATTCTTTATTTTCGAACGCGGCTACCTGGAAAATGGCGATCGTCATCTGCCTGGTTGCATCACTGGAAACGCTACTAAGTATTGAAGCCGTAGATAAACTGGATCCTTACAACCGGATCACACCTCAAAACCGGGAACTAGTGGCACAGGGCACAGGTAATTTCTTCAGCGGACTGATCGGCGGTTTACCCATCACAGCTGTTATCGTCAGGAGTTCTGCCAATGCTGAAGCAGGTGCAAGGACAAAATTCTCCGCGATATTTCATGGTATCTGGCTTTTCATCTTTGCGTTCTTCGCGTCATCGATACTCAACCTTATCCCCTATTGTATTCTCTCGGTGATACTGATCAGAACTGGTTATAACCTGGCAAAACCAAAAATGATCAAAGCAGTTTATAAGCTGGGGCGTGAACAATTCCTTCCATTTATTGTGACCACAATTGCTATCCTCTTCACCGACCTGCTAATCGGAGTGGGCATAGGAGTAGCATATGCCGGTTATTTCATCTTTAAAAATACCTATAAAGCTGGGTATACTTTACAAACCCGCAAGGAGGGTTCTATCACTCATTATTATTTCAGGCTGGCAATCAATGTGAGTTTTATCAACAAGAAACGGATCAAGGATGAACTGGAGAAAATACCGGATTATTCTGTAGTGCATATTGAAGGCTCGCATAGCGTGTATATCGATTATGATGTGGTGGAGATCATCAATGAATTTAAAACCAAAGCCCACCACAAGCATATTGAACTTCACCTGGCCGGTATACCTGATGTGGAGACAATCTCCGCACACTAATTAATTGAATTATCAGACTAGTGATCTTTAGTTGAGAATTTGTCAAACTTCTCTTCCAGCCTACCCATTTTAGCTTCGATATGACTGGTGATCTCTTCCGGATGTTCCAATTGATTGACCGTTCCTTTCTTCCGGCTCATCTTCCATATCTGAACAATGGCCGTGATCAAAAATATGCTGCCGATGATCCAGTTTAGAACATGTTGGTTGTTGTTGATCTTGTCGGCGATGAGGCGGCCACCAAAAATAAAGACGAGGTTACCGATAAATGTACCGATGCCGATGCCAATGATGTACGTATTATAGTGATCATTACGTGGCAGGAGTATTTTTTTGGTAAAAAGAACTGTGCTCCAGCCAAACCAGAATGGGATCTGGATAGGGTTGACCGCGCTCATACTAAAACCCAACAACACATTGGGCATATTGCCACTAAGGATCACGTTCTTTCCTACAGAGGGATGCAGCGCAGCATAAAAACTGGTGGCGGCCAGTGCCAGCACAATAGCCAGGGTGACCCATTCCAGGATACGGAATATCTTTTCCTGCTTCCTGACCCAGTCCATCGCTACAAGAGAAAGCCTGACATAAATGATTTCAGCGGTTAATGACCCAATTGAAAAAAGTATGGCCGCATAAATGCCATCAGATACGGAGATCTGCATAGCAGCAACATTCAATGTACCAAGGGGCAGTGACCCAAGGAAACTGACCAGCATACCCGTAAAAAAGATTTTCAATAAAGGGTGCATGCGGCGAAAATACGAAGAACTGATCGTCCCGGATTGGTTACGTATTGATTGAAACGTGGAACTTTATCAAACAACAATTGATTTAATAAACAGGCACCTATTAGTCAAATTTTTCCAGCATCCTGAAATGCGCCCTCGCCTGTTTGAGAAAGTTCCAACCTCTCTTGAAAGACCAGTAAGGTGTTCCGTTCCTGTGATTATAACGACTGATCTTATATAGTGCTTTCCAGTGTGTGAGCAGCACGCCATAAGCCTGCCAGATACTCATCCCGCAATCGTAGATATGATTGGGCTCAGCACCGCAGCCGTTAAATTCAATGATCTGAAAGTTTTTACCGTCTTTAAGATCCTCCAGTGATGTTGTTTTTATATCATACCTGCCGTAATAAAAAGAGGTATGATGACTTAATTCGTCAAATACCTCGTGCATCCGCTGGTTGATCTCTTTATGAAGATTGGTAAAATGCGCACCACGGTTGTGATTACCTGCATAAGAAAGATAAAATATTTCGCCATCCGGGATCACCCTGTCAAACCGGTGACCATGGCGATGCTCCATTTCTTCCATCCTGAATTTTGCCCGGGGATGTACTTCGATCAACTGTTTCAGGGTCCTGTTACCATCACCCTTCACCTGTAATAGCTCCTTGTCGATAAAACCGCTAACCACCCCTTTTTCCTCATATGGAAGCCGATAATAAAACACGCTCACCTCAACAGGCAGATCGATCAGGTCCTGTATGATATATTCGACGGGAATACGTTCGTGGTACTTTAAAAGCTGTTCTTCGTTTTCGATCTTGCGGAATAAGATGCCTTTCATTCCCACATCAGGCTTCACGATGAAGGGAAAGCTAAAACCGGCTTCCTCCATCCTCTTTTTTACCTCACTGAAAGGCCAGTCATGCATGATATAAATTGTGCGCGGCACCAGGTTTGGTGGCAGCTGGTCATACATTTCCTTCTTCCCTTCGCCTTCAAATCCACCAAACGTGATCGTGGGATTAGATGAACTAAAAAACCAAAAAGACCGGCTCCGCAGGCAATACCAAAACCATACAGGGCTGATGGGAGCATATAACACATAAAAGTTCCATAGTTCCCAATTGGTTAATCGCAGGAAAAAATTTCTCAGTCTCATCGTATGCCGGCAAAAATAGCCATTGAGACCTTTATTTTTTGGTAATTTATTACCGACAGGTTATATTTAAGAAATAACCACTATTTGTGAGAAAAATTTGCCTGATCCTCCCAGCCTTATTTTTTATCTCCAGTTTCATAACTCCTGCTTACGCAGCTACAACTACAACCCCAAGGGAGCCAATAAAAAGTCCGCGTGAGTTGATGCAAATGTTAGCCTCCCTTAAAATAAAAGACTTTCAAAAATTTACCGGAAAAAAACTGACCCTAAAACAAAAGATATCTTTCCTCCTCGTCAAACAAAAGCTCAAACGGAAGGTTTCAATTGAAAACGACCCAGGCCAACTATCGCTGATGTTTGGTATAGCCGGGGCGGCGTTATTTATCGCAGGCATGTTCGTTCCTTACGTTATGATAGGTGCACTTGTGGCAGCCATCGTAGCCGTTGTGACAGGTTCAACGGTAAAACGAAAAGATCCTGATAACAGGAAGGCCCACGCAGGAAAATTATTGGGCTGGATTACGCTGGCATTGATCGCACTGACAGCAATCCTGGCAGCGTTGATCTTATCCATAGCCTTTGCCTGAAAAACAGGAATAGATTGGCTGTTACTTTATTTTATTCGTAACATTGCCATGAAAACTTTTCGCGGTTCATGAATATTCCTACTGTCGCTGAATTATTTGCCAATGGTCAATCACCCGAAGTTCTTTTTTGGGTGGGCTGCTCCGGTAGTTTTGATCAACGTGCTCAAAAAATCACCAAAGCTTTTGTTACCATCCTGGATAAGCTGAACATTAATTATGCGATCCTCGGTAAAGAGGAAATGTGCACAGGAGACCCGGCACGCCGCGCCGGCAATGAGTTCATGTTCCAGATGATGGCATACCAGAATATCCAGGTCCTTAATAATTACGGGATCAAAAAAATTGTAACCGCCTGCCCTCATTGTTTCAATATTTTCAAAAATGAATACCCGGTGCTGGGTGGAAGTTACGAAGTGATCCATCATACCGTTTTCCTGCAACAGATGATCGATGAAGGAAAAATTAAACTGAAAGAAGGCGGTGTTTTCAAAGGAAAAAAAATCACATACCACGACAGTTGCTACCTCGGACGTGCAAATGATATTTATGAAGCACCGCGGAAAGTACTGGAAGCCCTGGATGCGGAACTGGTGGAAATGAAAAGATGTCGAAGTAACGGATTATGCTGTGGCGCCGGCGGTGCACAGATGTTCAAAGAAGAAGAAAAGGGTTCAACACGTATCAATATCGAAAGAAGTAACGAAGCGATCGGTACCGGTGCCAATATTGTAGCCGCCGCTTGTCCGTTCTGTAATACCATGCTGACTGATGGCGTGAAGCTCGCTGAAAAAGAAGACACGGTGGAAGTGTTGGATGTGGCCGAACTGGTAGCGGCCAGCCTCGAATAAATTACTATTACCTGCTCATCGTTTTATTTGCACACGCCCCCTTCCCCGGGTGTCCTGTTTTTCTTTTGTATTTTTGCAGCCACATCACAATACAAATAGAAATATGAACCTCGAATATAGATCTCTGCTGGATCCTGATCTTCATCCGCAATCAAGAGTTTGGATCTACCAGGCCAGCCGGGTGTTTTCAATCGGCGAGGCGCTCGATATCGAATCGTTGGTAAATGAGTTTACGGCGGGATGGAAAAGCCATGGTGCACCTGTAAAGGCTACTGGATATTTATTTTTTGGCCAGTTTATTATACTGATGGCCGATGAAACGGCTACCGGCGTGAGCGGTTGCAGTACCGATAGCTCCGTACGCTTTATAAAAGAGATTGAACAACGGTTCGGGGTGAGTATGTTCGACCGCACCACGCTGGCTTTTGTGGTTAAGGACAAAATTCAGTTACTTCCTCTTCCACAGTTGCAATATGCTGCCGACAACGGGTTTATTGACAGCGACACCCTTTACTTCAATAACCTGGTGCAAACCCGGGAAGAGCTGGAGAATAACTGGATCGTACCGGTAAAAAACAGCTGGCTCAAAAACCGGATCAGGCTGGAAGTCAACAATTAATTTTTCGTAGATTTATTTCCGTGCGGAAATAGCTCATCTGGTAGAGCGACAGCTTCCCAAGCTGTAGGTGGCGGGTTCGAGTCCCGTTTTCCGCTCTTTTTTAATTTCTTACAGCCTTCAAAAATAGCTTTTAACAAGCTTTAAAACTGACATCCTGTCAGAAATTCTCAAGGTTTACTGTATATTTGCGTCCCGGCTTTTGCCGGCAAAATACACCTGAGAGAATGCTTGAATCGTTGACACAGAATAAACATGATGAGGCCCGCCAGGGGGAGGCTTTTGCTCCCTTTGCAAATGACCCGGCTGTATACCGCAAAAGGTTTTATATAGAAAGCTATGGCTGTGCCATGAATTTCGCGGATAGCGAAGTTGTGGCTTCCATCCTGCATAAAGAAGGTTTTGGCGCCACCCGGGATGTAGAGGAAGCCGACCTGATCTTTGTAAACACCTGCTCGATTCGGGAGAAAGCGGAACAGACAGTCCGTAAGCGTCTGACCGAATTTCGCAAACTGAAGAAAAAAAAGCCCGGCACCCTGGTTGGGGTGTTGGGTTGTATGGCTGAGCGCCTGAAAGCCAAATTCCTTGAAGAAGAAAAACTGGTTGACATTGTAGTCGGTCCCGATGCATACCGTTCCCTGCCGGGATTGGTGGAAGAAGCCGAATCGGGCCAGCGTGCGATCAACGTTCTGCTCAGTCGCGACGAAACCTATGCCGATATCTCGCCGGTACGACTCAACAGCAATGGCATTTCGGCATTTGTGAGCATCATGCGCGGTTGTAATAATATGTGCTCATTTTGCGTGGTACCCTTTACCCGTGGAAGAGAAAGAAGCCGTGATTCAGAAAGCATTGTACAGGAGTGCCGCGAACTTTTTGAAAACGGCTATCGTGAAGTGACCCTGCTCGGACAAAACGTAGACTCTTATTATGAAGCCGAAGGCCCGGGCGGACTGCCGGTCACGTTTGCGAAGTTGCTCGAAAAAGTGGCGCTGATCTCGCCTTTACTCCGTGTTCGTTTTTCTACCTCCCACCCCAAAGACATCACCGACGAAGTGTTGTACACGATGGCGAAGTATGAAAATATTTGTAACAATATTCACTTACCAGTGCAAAGCGGTTCTACACGTATCCTGCAACTCATGAACCGGACCTATACCCGCGAATGGTATATGAATAAGATTGATCGTGTAAGGGAAATCCTTCCAGGCTGCGGGATCAGCAGCGATATTATCGCGGGATTTTGTACCGAAACAGAAGAAGATCACCAGGAGACTTTAAGCATTATGGAATACTCTAAATACGATTATTCCTATATGTTCTTTTATAGCGAGCGTCCGGGCACCCTGGCACAGCGCAGATATAAAGACGATATACCGGAAGAGGTCAAGAAAAGAAGACTCGCGGAGATTGTGGATTTGCAAAACAGGCTTTCTCTTCAGAGCAACAAGGCCGACCTGGGTACGGTATTCAAAGTACTGATAGAAGGAAGCAGCAAAAAAAGTGAGGACGACTGGATGGGAAGAACTTCAGAGAATAAAGTGATGATCTTCCCGAAAGGAGCTTTCAACTATAGCGCAGGTGATTATGTTTATGTAAAAACATTAAGCTGCACCCAGGGAACATTATTGGGTGAAATAACAGGATTTTAGAACGGATTAAATCGTTGACCGAAGCAGACTATTATGGATATTCAATCAATAAAAAACCGGTTTGGGATCATTGGTAACTCGCCCGCGTTAAACTATGCGTTGCAGGTAGCGGCGCAGGTGGCCAATACTGATCTGACCGTGTTGATAAATGGAGAAAGCGGGGTTGGTAAAGAAGCTTTTTCCCTGATCATTCATTCTCTTTCCAACCGTAAACACAATCCCTTTATTGCCGTCAACTGCGGCGCGATACCAGAAGGAACGATCGATTCAGAATTATTTGGTCATGAGAAGGGATCATTTACCGGCGCAGTTGATTCACGTAAAGGATATTTTGAAACCGTAAATGGTGGTACTATTTTCCTCGACGAGATCGGTGAAATGCCGCTGGGTACCCAGGCCAGGTTACTGCGTGTTCTTGAAGCGGGTGAATACATCCGCGTTGGTTCCAGTAAGGTTCAGAAAACCGATGTGCGTGTGATAGCTGCCACCAATAAAGACCTGTTTCAACTGGTACAACAGGGCAAGTTCCGCGAAGACCTGTATTATCGTTTGAGCACCGTGCCCATCCGTGTGCCTGCGCTCCGCGACAGGAAGGAAGATATCCATATTCTATTCCGGAAATTCGCTGCCGATTTTGCCGATAAATATAAAACACCTTCGATACAGCTGGACGAGGAAGCGAAAAACGTGTTAATTAACTACCCCTGGCCCGGCAATGTGCGTGAATTGAAGAATATTGCAGAGCAGATGTCGGTTCTTTCGGAAGACAAGAATATTACGGTTAAAGACCTCAATAAGTTCCTTCAACCTTATTCAAACAACCGCCTGCCGGCGCTGACCTCCCAGCATGCGGCTGCACAGGACTTCAGTAGCGAAAGGGAAATCCTGTACAAGCTCTTTTTCGATATGAAGAAGGATGTGACGGAACTGAAGCGGATGTTTCTTGAGATCCTGCAAAACCCATCGCTTGCATCAAAAGATCACGCGTTTATCAATGAGCTCAAGGAATTAAAATCAGCTGACAACCTGCATCCATACCTTGTACCGCAGGTACACCAGGCACCGCAACAGGCTGTACAACCCGTTATCATGAACAATGACATTCATGATCATGAAGAAGTGGAAGAAAGCCTCAATATTATGGATAAGGAAAAAGAACTGATCATAAAAGCCTTAAAAAAACATAAGAGCAAGAGAAAAGACGCGGCACTTGACCTGGGCATTAGTGAAAGAACATTGTACCGCAAACTGAAGGAATATGATATCGATGAATAACAAGAGATCCCTGCGAAACAAACGACCAGGAGAAACTGCAAAGCGTAAAGGATTTTCTTTTCGTGGCAGTTTACTTTCGGGTGTTTGCTGTTTTGCAGTGGCCGCACTGGGATTGATGTGGCTGGGTACCATCAACAGCGGTTGCAAGGTATATTCCATCCGTGATGTATCGATTCCTGACAGCATTAAGACAGTCAAGGTTAATTTTATCGAGAATAAAGCGCCTTATGTGAACCCACAGTTAAGCCCAAGGCTTACCGATCGCCTGCGGCAAAAAATCGTGGGACAAACCAAACTTGCTCAAACAAATAACGACAATGCCGACTGGGAGATCAGGGGACATATTTCAAATTACTCTTTTAGCACATCTGGTATAACTACTGGTCAAACCGGGGGCCGCGATGTTGCCACTAACCGGCTTACGGTGACGGTACATGTGATCCTGAACGATCAGAAAGCCAATAAAACCCAGGAATATGATATCAGCCGGAACTTTGAATTTTCCGGCAACAAATCCATCCAGCAGGCTGAGGCCGAACTAGGTGAAGAGATCATACGGGGCCTCACAGATGATATCTTCAACAGGATCTTTTCCAATTGGTAATTTACCTATAGAACCCTGCAGACAACGGGGTTAACGGTCAATTTCTTAACTTGTGGCCATGAATCTTACTGTCGATGAAATAACCAAATCCATTACTGGTAGGTATTCACTTTATGAGTGTGATACAGAAGAATTGAAACAGGTGACCAATCGTTACCCGTTTTTTGGACCTGCCAGGTTTCTATTGGCCAAAAAGCTCAAGCAGGAGCAATCTCCGGTTGTCGACGAACATATTCAGAAAGCTTCGCTTTATTTTCAAAACCCGGTATGGTTCGACCACCTGTTAAATGAAACAGGCATCATTGAAACTTTTATTCCTGACAAGCGTGAAACCCCGGTACCGGTATATGAGGAAGAAGAAAACGCAGGTGGTTCCACGGCGGTAAATGAAGAAGTAATAGTAGACGAAGCCCCGATAATAATTGAAGAAGAGGACAAAGTAGTTGAAGTTCCGGTGGTAAATGAAGAAGTAGAAAAAGTAGACGAAGCCCCAGTAGTAAGTGAAGATGATGATAAAGAAGATGAAGTCCAGGTTGGCCAGGATGAAGCCATAGATGAAAAACCACTGGAGTTACCAAAATTCAAATTTGAACCCGTTGATGTTTCAAAAACTGAACTCAGTTTTGAACCTTATCATACAATCGACTATTTCGCTTCACAGGGCATACAGGTCTCCGAGGTGGAAAAACCGGATGACAAACTGGGAAAGCAACTGAAAAGTTTTACTGAGTGGCTGAAGGTTCTGAAAAAAGTACCGGTATCCGAGATCGTGTCAACGGTTAGCCAGCAGGATGAGCAAAAGGTGGAAAAACTCGCCGAGGTTTCCATCAATGACCGCGAAGTAGTAACTGAGGCGATGGCTGAGGTTTGGGAAAAGCAGGGAAATGCATCTAAAGCGATTGAAGTGTACCAGAAATTAAGTTTGCTTAATCCCCCCAAAAGCTCTTATTTTGCAGCCAAAATTGAACAATTAAAGAACTTGTGATATGACCATTTTATTTGTGATACTTGTGCTTTTGGCTTCTGTGGTGCTGGGCCTTATCGTATTGATTCAAAACCCTAAAGGCGGTGGATTGTCGGGAAGTATTGCTGGTTTCAGCAACCAGTTTATGGGTGTAAAACAAACCACCGACGTCCTGGAAAAAGGTACCTGGATCTTCGCTGCTATCGTAGGTATACTATGCCTTTTTTCGGCGTTTTTTATTTCCAACAATAGCACATCTACCGGGCCTAGCAGGGCCAGCGATGCGCAATTGCCTGTAACTACTCCAGTTGCACCCCCGGCAGAACAACCGTCTAATACGATTACGCTCCCCGATTCAGGGAATAAATAGGAAAATACTTTTAATATTTCTAAACCCTGTCGCAAAGACAGGGTTTTTTATTTAACTTGTTTTATCTAAATCCTTTATGATCGGAAAAACTGGTACAGGATGAAAAAACGCATCATATTCACTTTCCTTATTCTAATCCTTTTGATAGGTGGATTCGCCGCCTGGAAATTCCTGGGACCCTCCGTAAAGGCACCGAATGACAAATACCTGTATATCCCCACCGGCGCCGATTATGACATGGTGCGGGCTGAATTATATAACCAGGGCATCGTTAAGAGCATAAAGTGGTTCGACCAGACCGCAAAATTCATCGGCTATAAGTCCATAAGACCGGGTCGTTATGAGATCAAGCAGGGTATGAGCCTGTTGAGCCTGGCGCGAATGCTGAGAAATGGCCAACATTCACCCGTCAGCTTTGTGATCACAAAAATCAGGACGAAAGAAACCCTGGCGTCAAGGATAGGGAAGAATTTTGAATGCGATTCCCTGCAGATGATCCAATTCCTAAACAGTCCTGATTCACTTCAACAGTATGGGCTTGATACCAATACCGTGATGGCGGCCGCCATGCCCTATACTTATACCATCCGGTGGAATACCACGCCCGGGAGGATTTTTGAGCAATTTCATACCGCGTATAAAATATTCTGGAACGAGGAAAGAAAACAAAAAGCCGCCAAACTGGGTCTCACACCACTGCAGGTCTCGACCCTGGCTTCCATTATTGATGAGGAAACGAATTCAAAAACTGATAAACCCAATGTAGCTAGTGTCTACTTAAACAGGATTGCCAAAGGAATGCCGCTGCAGGCCGACCCGACGGTAAAATTCGCCATGCGGAATTTTGGTTTGAAACGAATTCTCAAAGCTCATCTCACAACAGATTCGCCGTACAATACCTATATCAATAAAGGATTACCGCCGGGCCCGATCTGCACGCCAGATCTTCAAACAATAGATGCTGTGCTTGATTCACCAAGGACAGACTATCTGTATTTTGTTGCCAGTAGTGCTTTTGATGGTTCCCATATTTTTACGACCAACTATGCCGATCACATGAAATATGCGAGGATCTATCAGAAGGAATTGAACAAAAGAAATATAAGATGATCAGCATACACCTGCTCACACAGTTGAAAAGGAAATTCCTGGTTTCCAAGCCTGTCAGTTTCCTGATCCGGAAGAGCAAGAAGATCCTTCTCCCGGGATTCCAGGGTATTCCTTTGTTTGATGTGATCAGGTTTTTTTTCATGCAGGCTCAAAAAACGGGCTTTACTGAAAGGGCTTCAGCCATCGCCTTCAATTTCACGATGACGATCCCACCTGCTATCATTTTCCTCTTTACGCTTATCCCCTATCTTCCCATATCACAGGCATTTGTCAACCAGATGTTTGCTTTGATCAAAGACGTGATGCCCGGCGAAAGAAATAATGGTGCGCTTATAAATTTTTTGTCGGATATTTTAAACAAACCACGTACTGGTTTGCTCTCCACTGGTTTTTTACTAGCCATGTTTTTCTCTTCCAACGCGGTGATGGGTATCATGCGTTCTTTCGATCGCAACTATATTGGCTTTACTAAAAGAAGCGACATCAATGAAAGACTGGTAGCCATCCGGCTCACCCTGGTTTTGTTTGTATTGCTTTTTGTTTCGCTGCTTGCGCTTATTATGCAGGGCTCCGTATTGCGATGGCTGGGAGTTACCAATACCGTGTTGATCACCGTCATTCATAACCTGCGCTGGATCGTTATCATCCTGATGTTCTTTTTCGCGATCTCGCTGATCTACCGCTACGCCCCGGCCGTACATAAACGATGGAAACTGATCAACCCCGGTTCCATACTAGCCACCTTCCTGATGATAGTTTTTACTGCTGTATTTTCCTACTGGGTAAGCAATTTTTCAAACTATAATGAACTCTATGGTTCCATCAGTACCGTGCTCATACTCATGCTGCTGATTTACTTCAACTCGCTGGTACTCCTGATCGGGTTTGAACTCAATGTTAGCATCAATTCCCTGAAGCATGAAGTGGACGAAAGGAATAATAACCTTGCCGGCGGCATCCATTCCGCATGATTTTTGTTGAAATTTGTAAAGGGCTTATTTTTTAAAGTACAACCGCGAGGAAAGATTTTAGGCAAAACAGATTAGAAACTTAATCTTCCCGCCTCACCTTCTTCCCGGCAAAAAATAACCCCGGTCAATCACCCTCATTAACCGTAAATTAAAAACAGATGAAAAAGCTTTTTTCAATCTTCCCTGTTGCGGCCCTGGCCTTTTTATTAATACCAGCCAGCGACCCGCTTCCGATCGGATCAACACTGCCATCGCCGGAAAAGAAAATGAAGGACATTTCCGGCAAAGAGGTTTCTTTTAAAGATGTCATGAAAAAAAACGGGCTGCTGGTCATGTTTAGTTGCAATACCTGCCCTGTTGTTGGTAAATACCAGTCCCGCACTTTGGAAACAGCTAAGATCGCTGTAGATAATGAAGTGGGTGTGATCCTGCTCAATCCCAACGAAGCCACTCGCGACCGGGGTGAATCATTTGACGACATGAAATCATATGGCAAAGACCAGGGTTATGGATTTAGCTATGTGCTCGATGAGAACTCCGCCATGGCCGACGCCTTCGGCGCAACCCGTACACCTGAAATATTCCTGTTTGATAAAACAGGCAAACTGGTTTACCACGGTGCCATCGACGACAATGCCAATGGACCCGATGAAGTAACACGCAAGCATGCAAAGATCGCCATCGAAGAGATGGTTAACGGTAAAGAGGTGACCACGGCGAAAACTCGTTTTGTAGGTTGCTCGATTAAGCGACTATAGTCATCCTGAATGTCATTTTAGAATAGAGGCCTGCTTTAAAAGCGGGCCTTATTCTTATGCTCTGATCGCAAAATTTTTCGGCAATGCCATGCAGAATTTTTAAATTAGTTATGGAAAATGTCCACGCCTGCATCCCATTGCTAACCGTTTTTATCACCTAAAACCACGCTTATGCTGTACCGTTCACTATTCAGCCGCTGCATTATTTTGGGGTTTATGGTTATGGTGGGTTATTCAATTGCCAAAAGTCTACAGGCAGGCAGCACCCTCGGAATGATCCTTGCCATTATTAGTTTCTGTGCTGGGGTTTGTTTTGTTTATTTACTAAAACAGGCAGGCAGGCAGGAAAAAGCAGGTTAGCGTCAATGTGATTCTGTCTTTACCGAAATCATGTGGCTATTTTCCAATGACGGCTTTTATCTCGGCCTCCAATTGCGCTTCCGTAAGGGAATCTTCGGTGAATTTCCTGTAATTTTTTTTGTTATTGACAAACAGGGTTGCAGGGATAGCGCCTGACCATGCATTGGCGATCTTTGGACAGAAATAATCCGCATTTGTTTCATCAAGCCAGGCTGTTGGAAGTTCGAGGCGCTGCTTCCTGATAAAGTTGCTGACTTTGGCGGGATAATCATCCTTCATATCAAGACTTACCAGCAGAATCTCCACGCCCTGCCCGGCATATTTTTTTCCAAGCTTTTGAAAATAAGGGATCTCTTCCATACAGGGTTTGCAGAATGTAGCCCAGAAATTGATGACCAGGGGTTTGGTACTCTCCGAAATAATTTTTTCCAGATCGGTGATCTTTATTTTCCGGGTATCCTGTGCGGATAATGCACCTGCAAAAAACAGGACAAACGCAACAGCTAAAAACTTTCCAGTCATAAGGTATGCTTAAGTACTTTTATTGAGGCTCCATTCCGTCATCAGGCCATCATACTTGCCGGCCTCGAGTTTTCTTTGATCGTAGTGACCAGCTAGCTTTTTTTGCCGATAGGCCTCGTATACTGTCACGGCGCAGGCCACACTAATATTCAGCGAACGAATGATCCCAACCTGTGGGATGATAAAATTTCCATCGGCAAGTGCCCTGATCTCTTCACTTACGCCGCTGTGTTCATTACCAAAAACCAGTGCCACGCTTTTAGTAAGATCAAGCTCGTACAAACCTACGGCATCGGTACTCAAATGAGTCGTTAAAATGGATGAATAGGTGTTACGCAGGGATGAGAAACATTCCTGGGCATCCTCAAACTGGTGGACCGTTAGCCATTTCCTGGCACTGGAGGAACTTTTGGCGCCCCATTTCTTATGCCGGGGGATCTTTGTATTGAGAATATAAATATCCTGAATACCTACCGCGTCGCAGGTGCGCATGACGGCGGAAATATTATGCGGGTCAAAAACATTTTCCAATACGACGGTGATATCATCCTGTCTTTTGCTTAGCACGCCCGACAATCTTTCCAATCGTTGTGGTGTCATACTTCAATTTCTTTAAATGGGTTCCTGCCAAATTAAGTATATTTAGCAGGACCGTAATTTCTTAAAAAACATCAGCTAAAAATTTATGAAATATCCCCAAGTTCAGAATTTCATTGGTGGCAAATTCGTCGATTCCCCCAGCGACCGCACCCTGGATATTATCTCTCCCCTTGATGGTAGCCTGCTTTCGAAAGTACCCCTATCCGGTGCAGCAGAACTAGACAATGCCGTGAAGGCCGCAAAAGCGGCATTCCCCGGTTGGAGTAAAACACCCATTAAAGAAAGAGTACAGGTTTTCTTTCGTTATAAATATTTACTGGAAAAACATAGCCGTGATCTTGCCGAACTGGTGCAGGAGGAAAATGGTAAAACATACTCTGAAGCCCTGGCGGAAGTAGAGAAAAGTATCGAGCTGACCGAATTTGCGACTTCTTTACCACAATTGATCACAGGCGAAATACTGGAAGTCAGCCGCGGCGTGGAATGCAGGACTGAACATGTGCCCCTGGGTATTGTAGCTTCCATCGTGCCTTTCAACTTCCCTTCCATGGTTCCCAACTGGACCATTCCCAACGCGATCGCTTTGGGAAACTGTATGATCATAAAACCATCCGAAAAAGTGCCGCTGAGTTGCGGACGCATTGCGATGCTGTTGAAAGAAGCAGGCCTGCCAGACGGCGTGTTCAGTATTGTCAACGGCGATAGCGAGATCGTACAGGCAATTTGTGATCACCCGGGAATCGAAGCCGTATCTTTTGTAGGATCAACAAAAGTGGCCAAGATCGTTTACCAAAGAGCCACTTCGAATTTTAAACGATGCCTGGCACTCGGCGGTGCCAAAAATCACCTGATGGTATTACCTGACGCTATACCGGCAATGACGGCACAAAACGTAGCCGCCAGCATGAGCGGTTGTGCCGGTCAACGTTGTATGGCTGCTTCAGCAATGGTTGGTGTGGGAAATATTGACCATATCATTGATCGTATTTGTGAAGAAGCCAAAAAGATCATTCCGGGTGAAAATCTCGGGGCTGTAATCAGCAAAGAATCAAAAGAACGTATTGAACGATATATAACCGAAGCTGAACAGGATGGCGCAAAAATACTGGTGGACGGAAGAAAAGCAACGGTAAAAGGAAAAGAAAGCGGAACTTATGTAGGTCCAACCGTGATCGACTATGTAAAACCGGAAATGAGTGTGGCAAGGGAAGAAATATTCGGCCCGGTGATCAGTATCATTCGCACCAACACGGTGGATGAAGCACTTGAGATTGAAAATGCAAATCCTTATGGTAATGCAGCATCAGTGTTTACACAAAATGGAGGCATGGCACGTTATATCATAGATCGCGCCAGCGCTGGCATGATCGGTGTAAATATCGGTGTGCCAGTTCCACGTGAACCCTTTTCATTTGGCGGATGGAATGAAAGCAAATTTGGCGTGGGTGATATAACCGGTAAAAGTTCGATTGAATTTTGGACAAAACTAAAAAAGAGCACAACTAAGTGGAACCCCGAGGCCGGCATTAATTGGATGAGTTGATTTTTTTGGTGAGATGTAGATTACTTTTAATACCTGGAAATTATAGTTCCATTTTTTTGCAATAATAGCTACCATCGCGAGCCTCCTTCGGAAAAACAATTTCAATATTTTTAAATTCAGCGTAATGGATAGCCCACGATCTATAACCAAAAAGCCGCAACCTGGTAAACCGAAATCAGATGGCAGAGAATCCATTATCCAGGACAACCAGGATTATACCCTTTTTTCCTGGAGTAAGCAAAAAGACACCAACCCTATTGCGGTACAACATGCGGAAGGAGTGTACCTATACGATTACGACGGGAAAAAGTATATCGATTTTTCTTCCGGCCTGATGAATGTGAACATTGGTCATGGCAACCAGAGAATAACTGAAGCTGTGGCCAGGCAGATGAGGGAAGTATCTTATGTAACACCATCCTGTGTAACAAAAGTGCGGGGTGAACTGGGAAAAAAACTTGCCGAGCTTTGTCCCGGCGATCTGAACAAATCCTTTTTTACTCTTTGTGGGGCGAGTGCAATCGACAATGCCATCAAACTGGCCCGACATTATACCGGCCGTCACAAAATATTATCACGATACCAGTCTTATCACGGCGCTTCGTATGGTGCCATCTCTGCCAGCGGTGATCCGCGGCGTTTATCGGTGGATGACCAGCAGGCACCCAATTTTATCCATTTCGACCTTCCCTACCTGTATCGTTGGGAACGTGGAGAAGAAAATTTTTTAAAAGAAACCATTTCCCAATTAGAAAGGATCATCTCTTATGAAGGCCCGGCAAATATTGCAGCTATACTCCTGGAGGGTGAATCGGGATCTTCCGGTTGCATGAAATACCCCGTCGGCTATCTGAAGCAGGTGAGAGAGATTTGCAATAATCATGGCATTCTCCTGATCATCGATGAAGTGATGAGTGGTTTTGGACGTACCGGCAAATGGTTTGGCTTCCAGCATCACGATGTCATTCCAGATATGATCTGTATGGCCAAGGGTCTTACATCGGGCTACCTCCCGTTGGGTTGCCTGGTGGTAACGGATCGAATCGCTTCAAAATATGATGATACCATGTTACCGCTGGGGCTCACCTACTCGGCGCATCCAGTTAGCTGTGCCGCGGCTTTGGAGACCTTGCAGATATACGAGGATGAAGACCTGGTTGTCAACGCCGCCAATATGGGTAAATACATTGATGATGAAATTGAAAAACTAAAACAAAAACATCCCAGCATTGGTGACTGGAGAAATACAGGATTGTTGGGTTGTCTCGAACTTGTAAAAGACAGGAAGACAAAAGAACCCATGGCGTCCTTTAATGCCCGGCCCAAGGAAATGGCTACCATGAACCAGGTGGCAGCCAAAATCAGGGAACTGGGCATGTACACATTTGTAAGGTGGAACTATGTTTTCATCGCGCCACCGCTCACAGTTTCTAAAGAACAGGTAGATGAGGCTCTGGCGATCATCAGCCAGGCAATTCAGATTGCCGATAAGGTCATAAAACAGTCATAACCAGACACTTCTCCTTCCGCGCCAACCGCATTTGCCGTTATGGCTTTATATTTGCATTTTTACAGGCCGAATCGTTAATTCTATTGAAAACCAATGTCTAAGCTATGAAAAAGGCGCTCAAAATAACGGGTATCGTACTCTTGATCTTACTTGCGGTTGCATTCATAATTCCGATCGCGTTCAAAAAACAAATCACCGAACTGGTAAAAAAGGAGATCAATAAAAGCCTGGACGCCAAAGTTGATTTCTCTGACGTAAGTCTTTCTCTTTTTCGTCATTTCCCAAAAGTCTCAATCAGCATCAATGACCTTTCCGTGGTTGGTACCGGTGAGTTTGCGGCTGATACACTTGTGGCTGCAAAAAATATCGACGCTTCCGTAAACCTGATCAGCGTGATCAAAGGAAAAGATATCAAAGTATCCGGCGTTTTCCTGGAATCGCCCCGCATCCGTGCGCTGGTCAATAAGGAAGGAAAAGCAAACTGGGATATTGCTAAATCTGATACAAGTGCGTCTGACTCCCCTGATAGCACAGCATCTGCTTTTAAAATGAGTTTGCAGAAATACCGGATCAGGGATGGTTATATCTATTATAAAGATGAGACCAGCGATATGAGCGCAGAGATTAAAGGCCTGAATCATGAAGGCAGCGGTGATTTTACACAGGATGAGTTTACACTATCTACAAAAACCAATTCGGATGCAGCGAGTTTTACCTATGCTGCCATTCCTTACCTCGCCAATACTAAAACGAAAATTGGTGCTGATATCAAAATTGACAACAAGACCAACACCTATACTTTTAAAACAGATGATATTGAATTAAACAACCTGAAGGTCTCTGCCGATGGCTCATTCCAGCTTGTCAACGACAGTACCTATAATATGGATATTAAATTCAAATCGCCCTCCAACGAGTTTAAAGATATACTGTCGCTGGTACCTGCTGTATATAAAAATGATTTCGATAAGATCAAAACCAGCGGCAGCGCTTTGTTTAATGGATGGGTAAAAGGCGTTTATAGTCCGCAACAATTACCTGCCTATGATGTGAACCTCGAGGTAAAGGATGGTTTCTTCCAATATCCTGATCTGCCAAAGCCGGTAAAAAATATCCAGGTAGCGATGCATCTCAGCAATCCCGATGGTCAAATGGACAATACCGTAGTGGACATATCAAGGGGACATTTGGAAATGGACAACGAACCTTTTGATTTTAAATTATTATTTAAGAATCCTGAAACAGCTCAATATATCGATGCTGTTGCGAAAGGCAAACTGGACCTGGCCAATGTTTCCAAGTTTGTGAAACTTGAAGGTAATACTAAACTTGGAGGGCTGGTATGGGCCGATATGTTTGCTAAAGGAAACCTATCCGCCATCCAGGCGCAACAGGGACCCTTCTCAGCCGGTGGTTTTTTGGACATCAAAAATTTATCTTATTCTTCCAATGATTTTCCGCAACCGATACAGAATGGCAATATGAAAGTGCAACTGGAAAACAATGGAGGTGTAGCTGACAACACTACTGTGAACATTAGTTCAGGACATATTGAAGTGGGTAAAGATCCTGTAGACTTCACCCTGCAACTGCGCAAGCCCGTTTCCAGCGTCGACTTCTCGGGTACGGCAAAAGGTCGGTTTACACTCGACAACGTAAAACAATTTACTGCACTGGAACCGGGTACAACAGTGGCTGGAATACTGAATGCCGATCTTGCATTCAATGGCAGTAAAACGGCGATCGACAAGGGTGAATATGACAAGATCAATCTCAATGGTACAGCTGGCTTAAACAACTTGAAATACGCGTCGAAAGATTATCCTACAGGAGTAAGCATTGGTAATACCCAACTTACGTTCAATCAAAAAAACATTACATTAAATAACCTGTCTGGCAACTACCTGAATACAAATTTTACAGCCACTGGCGTGCTCAATAATCTTATTGGCTATGCGATGCAGGACCAGGCATTGTCGGGCAACCTGAATGTTACAGCCGACAAGATGAATCTGAACGACTGGATGGGAACCGATACAACAACCACCGTTTCCTCGGGAGAATCGACAGCTTCAGAACCATTCCTGGTACCGGGTGGAATCAACTTTACTATCAATGCAAAAGTTGACCAGGTCAGGTACGACAAGGTGGACTATCGTAATATCAATGGCACGCTGGTGCTTAATGATGAGACGGTCAGGTTGCAGAATGTTAAGACAGATACGCTTGAAGGAACTATCGCATTGAACGGTTCTTATTCTACCAGGACCAACAAAAAACAACCTGATATAGCTATTGGATATGATATTAAGAATATTGATGTCCAGAAAGCATTTTTTGCCTTCAATACTGTTCAAAAACTGATGCCAATTGGCCAGTTTCTCGATGGAAAATTGACTTCTCAGCTTACGATGACCGGCAAGCTCAATGGCGACATGATGCCTAACCTGTCTACACTAACCGGTGAGGGAACGCTTCTGTTGCTTGAAGGTGTGTTGAAAAAATTCGCGCCACTTGAAAAACTTGCGAATACTTTTCAAATTGATGAACTAAAATCGATTTCAATAAAAGACATTAAAAACCATTTCGAATTTGCAAACGGGAAAGTGTTGGTAAAGCCTTTTAATCTTAAGATAAAAGATATAGAACTGGTAGTTGGTGGCATGCACGGGATCGACCAATCCATCGACTATATGATTGCCATGAAAGTCCCGCGCAAGTACCTCGGTACTCAGGGAAATAACCTGGTAAACGGCCTTGTTACACAGGCCAGCAACAAGGGTATACCTGTTAACCTCGGCGAAACGGTTAACCTGAATGTGAAAATGGGAGGAAGCATGACCAATCCTTCGATCAAAACCGACCTGAAAGAATCGGCGGGTGATGCCATCACCGACCTCAAACAACAGGCCGAGGACTTCGCCCAGGCGAAGATCGATAGCGCCAAGCAGCGGGTAAAGGATTCCGTTACTTCGGTAAAAAACCAGGTGATCAGTGATGTAAAAGAAGATATCAAGAACAAGATATTTGGCAATAAGGATACGACACAAACCGCCAGCCAGTCGGATACCACCAAAAAAAGTACGGGAGAAAAAGTAAAAAGCACACTCGAAGGGCTGCTGAAGAAAAAGAAAAAAACTGATGGCCAATAAGCCAAAAACAGCTTAATAATCGTCTTTTCTGATTACTTATAAAATCTTACCTTTGCCGACCCAATTGTTCGGGACGTAGCGCAGCCCGGTAGCGCACTTGCATGGGGTGCAAGGGGTCGCTAGTTCGAATCTAGTCGTCCCGACATTTTAAAAAAGACTCTTGTTTTTACAAGGGTCTTTTTTTGTCCAAATATTGACCGGTAGCGCATCCCGACCATCGGTCGGGAGGGTCGCTAGTTCGATCCGATAGCTTAAAATGATTCCAGGGCGAGTGTTAACCCTTCACTTAAAGTATAGGCAGAAAAAAATAATGGACCCAATTCAAGAAGTTCAAGAGCATAAGGGCGATAATAGAAACTCCTATTATAGGCCGTGATTTTTGCAACAAAATCTACTTCATATCTTAATTTATAAAAAAGAGCAAACCTGCCGCATGCTTAAGTTTGCTCAAAATTTAAGTCGGGATGACTGGATTCGAACCAGCGGCCTCTTCGTCCCGAACGAAGCGCGCTACCGGGCTGCGCTACATCCCGTGTTATCATTGGCACTAAATTATAAAAATCACCTTAATTCCCCCCAAAAACGTCCTACATCCTCTCTTTAAAACGTGAAATTTATCGCTGGGTATGAACTGCAGAATGAATTCGCCCTAAGACAGATTCTAATCAAAAAACCCACAAGAATAATATTCCCATGGCTTTTAGATATTCTACTTACCCATCTCATGCATCCGGTATCTCCGGTTCCACCAGCTTTGCCAGTTTCTCCAGCGACTCCTGCCATCCCAGATAACACATTTCGGCAGGTATCAATTCCGGGATGCCCTCCTGCGTGATTTTTAACTCGGTTCCCGCGATATTCTTCTTTAACCAAACCGTGGTAACCATCTCACCCGGGAGGTTAGGATCGTCAAACTTATCGGTGTATTTCAAAAACTCATTTGGCTTAAGCTCTAAAAACTTGCCGCCAAAGGAATGGGTGTTGTTGGTCGAAAAATTTGTAAACGACATCCTGTATGTGCCGCCCACTTTTGCGTTCATTTCATGAACAGTGCATACAAATCCATAAGGAGGTAACCAGGAGGCCATAGCCGCCGCATCTGTAAACGCCCGGTACAATTTTTCCGGCGTTGTCTTAAGTACCCTGTGTAGTGAAACATTATTGCCTGACATAAAATTTATTTTTAATTCCTACTCATCTGGCTTTTCGGTTCCGCCCGTTTTTGATGTGGTTGCTGCTCCACCAGGTTTTTGATAGTAATGTTGATCAACTTCAATACCTCAAAGTTGATACTAAAATCC
>JAEYOL010000257.1 GCA_023411775.1 Bacteroidota bacterium
ACCAGGTCGAGGTGCTGGCTTACCGAATCTGACTGGGATGAAAAATAGTAAGCCGGGTTAAATACTTCACCCCTAAGTTCGCTGCTCAGTAAAAAATGAGAGATAATATTGTTGCTGCTGTCAGCACCAATCGCCACATCGGTCACAGAGAGGGACAGGTTGGAGCGAAGACTATCCGGAACTTTAATGATCAGTTCGTTCCGCGCCCTTTTATTCAGGCCCCAGCGTTGCACTTCCAGTTCGGGCCGAAAAGCATATTCATTGTTGTTAATATGAGTTATGCGTTCGGCCAGTGGGTTCCAGTTTTTGTCAAAAAGAGTGATCGTAAGTATACCGCTCGGCAGTTCAGATGTAGGTATCGTTCCTTTGATCGGCGCATTGGTAGGGCGTGAGATCCTGAAGGCCAGGTGTTGAAAAATAGTGCCCACCAGGTGGACTGTATCCATCTGGCTCACAAAGCCAGGAGAACAATTGACATTAAAAATTCGATTGGTGCCTGCCAGGGTTAATTGCAATGCCGCACCATCTGGTTCTAAGGCTGGTAAATCTGTGATATGCTCTACAGCTTTTTCATCTTTCCATTTAGCCGTGTATTTCACACCTGCTTTTGGCGTAAGAAAAAAATAACCCATGCCATCGTGTATCGCTTCTAGTTTTCCTTCTGTTTTTCCCTGGCTGTTTATCACTGTTCCCTTAACCTTCACAGGCCTGCCCCATTGATCGTGTGCTTTAAATGCGATCTTATTGACAACACCCGCAATCATTTCACCACCCTCGGGGAAAAAGCTGATTGAAGGAATTGGTTTCAGCTTGCTCAGGCTCGCACCAAGATCCTTGGTGAGCATGGGAATGGCTTTGTAGTAAAGAAAGGAGGAGTCAAAATTGAGCATCCACTTTGTATAAGCTTTTACATAAAGGATCTTCCCTTTATAGTCGAGCGGGATGTCGAACTGTCCATTAGTGACAGCGTCTACAACCGGGCTAACCGAATGTTGAAGCACCGCCCCTTTTTCATCGATCCAGTCTACATAGAGTGTTTTACTATCATCAGCCGGTGCTACTTCGTTCATCATGTAAGCCTTAAACCAGATAGTTTCGCCGGCGGAATAAGCGGATTTATCATAATGAAGATAGATACGTTCCGGGCTGTATTGGCTGGCGAAGGTTTCGATATTGTCTTCAATACGCTGTGCCATCGAAGTGGACAGCAGGCCCGTCATTAAAGCCAGCAACAGCAATAAAGGTCGATGTAACATAGTGTAGCTCCGGTTGTTGTTGATCATGGCTGTAAATTACAGTAGTAAGCTAAAAAGATGATGCATGTTAACAGTTTCGCAACAAAAATGAGGACAGCTTGTTGAAGAATTTTTACAAAAAACTGAGACCGGGGTCAATTAAATATAAGAAGACCCTTATGTAAGGGTCAGAGGCTAATTTTTTCCGCCAGCAATTGTTTTACCAGGGCTTCCAGTTCTTTAACCCGCTTTTCCAGTTCCGGGAGCCGGCGATTGACGGCCTGGCTTCTGAGGGCAGAAGTATAATCATATGCAGGTGAACCCGTTACTGCTTTCCCCGGTTCAATCGACTTACTCACACCACTTTGCGCATTCACTTTAGAGCCATCGCCCAGTTGAATGTGACCCACAATACCAGCCTGTCCGCCGATCATCACGCCATTACCGATCTTGGTACTGCCACTGATGCCTGCCTGTGCGGCGATCACCGAGCTGTTTCCTATTTCTACATTGTGTGCTACCTGGATCAGGTTATCCAGTTTGGCCCCTCGTTTTATCAGGGTAGAACCAATTGTGGCCCGGTCGATAGTGGTGTTGGCGCCAATTTCTACGTGATCTTCAATCTTCACATTCCCGATTTGCGGCACTTTGGCAAAGCTTCCATCAGCCTGAGGTGCAAAACCAAACCCATCACTGCCGATGATAGTACCACCATGGATTGTAACATTGTTACCTATCACACAATCGTGATAGATCTTCACACCTGGGTGGATGATACAATTGTCGCCGATGGTCACGTTGTCGCCGATATATGCATTGGGATAGATCTTCGTGTTGTTGCCAACCTTCACCTTTTCACCCAGGTATGCAAAAGCGCCTATAAAAACCTTGTCGCCATATTCGGCGGTTTTGGCAATATAACTTGGCTGTTGAATCCCGGTCAATTGTTGCTGCATGATCTCCTGGTACTTGCTGAGCAGGACGGCGAAGGCAGAATAAGCGTCGGGTACCCTGATGAGCGTGGCCTTAACAGGCTGTTTCAGTTCATATGCTTCATTCAGGATAATGACCGAAGCCCTGGTGCTATATAAAAAATCTTCGTATTTGGGATTGGAAAAAAATGTAAGCTGCTGTTCTTTGGCTTCCTCGATCTTACCAAATGAATTCACGACGACATTGGGGTCGCCTTCAATTTTTCCATTGACGAGGAGACTGATCTGGGAAGCGGGAAAATTCATAGTTATAAAGCTTTAAACCCAATGCTATTTTAGAAAACAAAAATAATGTTTTTTGACCGTGCTACCCAAGTGGTGGTGAATGAGGGCATTGTCTACTTTAGAAATATCTTTTACCGATCCGTCTTTGAACAGGATATAGATCCGTTCATCTTTAGCATCATAAGTAGTATTGCTGGCTTCGCCGGTAAAGACAAAATACCCGGCCTCTTCTTTAGACACCGATAATCTCACCATTGCTTCCTCCAGCTTTTTGTCAACCATCTCAGGTTTAAATGGATTTCCCTGCAGCCTGATCCGGACCAGTTTTCTTTCCACTAAAGAACGGGAGAGCAGGGATAATATTTTATCAGGATGGTGACACCAGTTTTTGATCGTTGCCATTACATCGTGGTCGTCGAGCCTGCAAAAAGTACCGAGATGCTTCCTGATGTCCTTGTGAGCATCAGCGTTTTGTAAAAAGAAATTCAACTCGGGGGTAGCGGCTTCTGTCTTTTGTCCTGAAGATGCCAGCCACTTGGCACGCTTGATAAGTCTGACCAGCATCATCTCTGCTGCCAAAACTGTTTTGTGTAAGTAAACCTGCCAGTACATTAAACGCCTTGACACCAGGAATTTCTCGATGGAATAAATCGCTTTCTCTTCTACCATCAGCTCGCCATCTTTTACGGTCAGCATTTTAATGATGCGATCATAACCCACCACACCTTCGGCTACGCCCGTAAAAAAGCTATCTCGAACCAGGTAATCAAGCCGGTCCACATCCAGTTGCCCCGACACCAATTGATGAAGAAATCGTTTAGGATGCTTATCGGTAAATATATCGATCGCAACGCTGAGTTGTCCTCCCAGTTCTTCATTGAGGTATTGCATGATCAGGATCGAGATGGCTTCGTGGTGTACACCCGAAATAAGTTCCTGTTCCAGTGCATGGGAAAATGGCCCATGCCCAACATCATGAAGCAGGATCGCCACTTTTGCGCCCAGTTCTTCCTCTGTAGTGATTTCAAAGCCTTTGCCTTTTAATTCCTGTAGTGCATTGCACATCAGGTGGTATGCTCCTAGTGAATGATGAAGCCGTGAATGCACCGCACCAGGGTAGACCAGGTGCGCAAAGGCCATTTGATTGATATTGCGCAGGCGCTGGTAAAATGGATGGGAAATGATCTGTAATATCAGGGGGTGATCTATAGTAATAAAACCATATACCGGGTCGTTGATGATCTTGCGAACTGTCGACATTGTTGGGTTTTTGTTAAAGGCCGGTAAAGCGCTGTGCGCAAAAGTACAAAGGCAGCTTTTAAAAAGCTATTTTTGGAAATCTGGTATCATTTAGGTTTGATAATAGCCGGAGAGCCGGTAAGACGGTGAGGAAGGATTATTAGAGTATTATTCTTACGGCCTTTTCATCTTCCCGGCATATAAATTTAGCCGGTAAGCCGGTAAGACGGTGAGGAACGGTTAATAGAGTATTATTCTTACCGTCTTTCCATCTTCCCGGCATATAAATTTAGCCGGTAAGCCGGTAAGACGAGGAGAGGGTCGATACAGTTTTTTCTTTCCGTCTTCCCGCCTTCCCGGCATATCAAATACAATTCATTACTAATAGTAAAAATAATGGCCATCGCAAAAATCATTTGGATCGACGACGAAATAGAAAGCCTGCAGTCACAAAAATTTTTTCTTGAAAATAAAGGATACGAAGTACAAACATTTACAAATGGGTTTGATGCCATCGACTATGTGCGCGACAACCTCGTGGATGTGGTATTGATCGATGAAACCATGCCCGGGATCACGGGGCTTGAGACCCTGGCAAAGATCAAGGAAATCAACCAGTCGCTGCCCGTGGTGCTGATCACAAAAAATGAAACAGAGAACCTGATGGATGAGGCCATTGGATCACAGATCACCGATTACCTGATCAAGCCAGTCAACCCCAACCAGGTCTGGCTTAGCCTGAAAAAGATCATCGACAATAAAAGACTGGTGGCAGAACGAACAACAACTGCCTACCAGCAGCAGTTCCGGAATCTCTTCATGGCGCTCAACAGCAATCCTGACTATAACGAATGGATGGACATATACAAGAAACTCGTGTACTGGGAACTGGAAATGCAGAAAAGCGACAGCCCCGAGATGCAGGAAATCCTGCAAAGCCAGAAGAGCGAGGCCAACACGGAGTTTTTCAAGTTTATTTCCCGCAACTACGCGGGATGGGTGAAACCCAAAAGCACTGATGGGCCCGTGATGAGTCATTCATTGGTGCAGTTTAAGGTATTGCCACATGTTGAAAAAGGCACGCCATTGTTTTTTGTACTGATCGACAATCTTCGTTTCGACCAGTGGAAAGCCATACAGCCGATCTTTGCTGAAAGCTTCCGGATCCTTGAGGAAGATAGCTTTTACAGCATACTGCCAACGGCTACGCAATATTGCCGGAATGCCATTTTCGCCGGGCTGATGCCGGTTGATATTGAAAAGCAGTTTCCCAACCAATGGAAGAATGATGAAGAGGAGGGAGGAAAGAATCTATACGAGGAGGAATTCTTCCGGGCTCAATTAAAAAGACTGGGCAAAGGCGATCTTAAAGTTTCTTATACCAAGGTTTTGAATAATAACGCGGGTCTTGATTTGGTCAATAACATTCATAACCTGATGAACAATGATATCAACGTAATCGTGTACAATTTCGTTGATATGCTCAGCCATGCGCGTACAGAAATGGAAGTGTTGAAGGAACTGGCTGGCGATGAAATGAGCTACCGGAGTATCACTGCATCATGGTTTGAACATTCGCCGTTGCACCAGGCCCTGAAAAAAATCGCCGATAAACAGATCAAGATCGTTTTGGCGACGGACCATGGCAGTGTGCGGGTGAAAACGCCATATAAAGTGGTTGGTGACAAACAAACGACCACCAACCTGCGATACAAACACGGGCGAAATCTTAATTACGAGCCAAAGGAGGTACTTGCTTTCCGCGAGCCGAAGGAAATTGGCTTACCATCACCAACGATCAATTCTTCGTTCATCTTTGCGAAGGAAGATAGTTTTCTATGCTACCCCAACAACTATAACCATTACGTAAATTATTATCGTAATACATTTCAACATGGCGGTGTAAGCCTGGAAGAAATGATCGTTCCTGTGATCAAGATGCAAAGTAAGTAGCGCAAAATTACACTGGAGAATGTGGAAAAGTATTGATATCGAAAACAGGCGAAGCAGTAGCTTCGCAATGGTAAGTATTTGCATTTGGAGCACTAAAATTTTTGTACGTCGGAATGAGATATACGCAAACGACTTTAGATAAACTGGAAGCTATCACAGCGCAGGCGGGCTATGTGTTACGTTATGAAAGAGGCACTTTTCAAAGCGGCTATTGCATCCTGGAGCAAAAGAAAGTGGTGGTGCTTAATAAATTCCTGCAATTGGAAGGTCGCATTAATACACTTGCAGAACTGATCCCTCAACTGGAGATCAATGCTGATTTACTTACAGACGAATCAAAGAAATTATACCTAGAAGTCGTAGCACGGCTTGAGACAGAAGAAAACGGGCCGGGCTTGCTCAAAAACGACAAGTAATTCAACGGCCTAATATGTTTTAACGCTCCATGCGTTAACTTTATACTGTGTCTTGTCCCCCCCTCAAAATAACTTTTCTTGGTACCGGCACCAGCAGTGGTGTGCCCATGATCGGATGCGATTGTGAAGTATGTACGTCCACCGATAAAAAGGATAAGCGGCTTCGTTCGAGTATTCTGGTAGAGTCGCCGAATACGCGGTTGGTAGTAGATACGGGGCCCGATTTCCGTTACCAGATGCTGCGCCAGAATGTAAAACACCTCGATGCGGTTGTTTTTACGCATCCACACAAAGATCACCTGGCAGGACTGGATGATATCAGGGCTTTCAATTTTTTCCAACGCAGACCCATTGATGTTTATGCCGATTCATTGACGGAAGAAGCGGTACGTAGAGATTTTTATTACGCGTTCAGCGATACCAAGTATCCCGGTCTACCGGAACTAAACCTCAACACCATCTCCGAAGAGCCTTTCATGGTAGGCGATATACCCGTAACTCCCGTGCCGGTTTGGCACCTGAAAATGCCGGTGATGGGATTTCGTTTTGGCAGGTTCACTTATATCACCGATGCCAACCGGATCGAAGAGGAGTCAAAAGATTTGATCAGAGGCAGCGAAGTGCTGGTCCTGAATGCCCTTAGAAAAGCAAAACATATTTCGCATTTCAGTCTTGAGGAGGCGATCGCGATGGCGGGTGAGGTAAAAGCGGGCACCACTTATTTCACTCATATCTCACATCAGCTTGGGCGTCATGCAGATATCGAAAAAGAATTGCCAACAGGTATGCACCTGGGTTATGACGGGCTGGTACTTGAGTTTGCAGGAGTTAATTGATATATTTCTGAAGCTAACACTTGTTAGTTTCGGATAATTTTACTTACTTGCATTGCCTTTAACGATTTGCGTGCTGTTAAGAATTAGAAACAGTCAATGTTATGTGCCATCACAATTTTATGTGGTGGCACATCTTTTAAAACTTAAACTTATTGCCGGATGGATTTTGCGATATCTGAGATAACCCAGCAGGTGGCACAAACTGCGAGGGATTTTGCACAACAACATATCAGGCCGGGCGTGATGGACTGGGATGAAAGCCAGGAGTTTCCTGTACAGGTCTTTAAGGAAATGGGTAAACTGGGTTTGATGGGCGTATTGGTACCTGAAGAATATGGTGGTGCGGGTCTTAGTTATTTTGAATACAAGACGGTGATCGAAGAAGTGGCCAAAGTCTGTGGTTCGATCGGGCTCAGTCTTGCGGCTCACAATTCTCTTTGCACCGGGCATATACTGGCATTTGCTAACGACGAACAGAAAAAAAATTATCTCCCAAAATTGGCCTCTGCTGAGTGGTTGGGTGCCTGGGGTCTTACAGAAGCCAATACCGGCAGCGATGCGGGTAATATGAAATGTACCGCGGTAAAAGATGGTAACGACTGGATCATCAACGGCACAAAAAACTGGATCACCCATGGGAAGAGCGGAGACCTGGCGGTTGTGATATGCCGTACAGGTGAACCCAGGACAAAAAATAACTCGACAGCATTTGTGGTTGAAAGAGGCACGCCCGGTTTTACTGCAGGTAAAAAGGAAAATAAACTCGGCATGCGCGCCAGCGAAACGGCGGAGATGATCTTTGATAATTGCCGCATACCTGATGCCAATCGTCTTGGTGATGTTGGTGATGGTTTTCGCCAGGCCATGGTCGTACTCGACGGTGGACGTATATCGATAGCCTCGCTTGCACTGGGTATCGCGAAAGGCGCTTACCAGGCTGCTTTGCAATATTCACAGGAGCGTCACCAGTTTGACAAACCTATTTCAAGTTTCCAGGGTATATCTTTCAAACTGGCTGATATGGCAACAGAAATTGAAGCGGCCGATCTGCTCACACTGCAGGCCTGTGATCTGAAGAACAGGAAAAAGCCTGTGACCAAGGAAGCGGCGATGGCTAAATACTATTCCAGCGAAATAGCAGTGAAAGTGGCCAACGATGCGGTACAGGTTTTTGGTGGCTATGGGTACACCAAAGATTTCCCGGTCGAAAAATTTTACCGCGATGCCAAACTCTGCACTATCGGCGAAGGCACCAGCGAGATACAAAAGATCGTGATCGCACGGGAAGTGTTTCGGAGTTGAACTGAATAATTAAACGACTTATTTGAACAACAGGAAGCGATCACTCGCTTATTTAAATTCCTGCATCTCCACCAGTTTTTTATAGAAACCATTTTGTTGGATCAGGTCATCATGCGTACCGCGCTCGACGATCTGTCCTTTTTGCAACACGATGATCTCATCGGCATGGCGGATGGTGGACAGCCTGTGAGCGATAACAATACTAGTCCGGTTTTGCATCATATTATTGATGGCGTCCTGTACCAGGCGCTCACTTTCCGTATCGAGCGATGATGTGGCTTCATCGAGAATGAGTATGGGTGGATTTTTTACAAGTGCCCGTGCAATAGTAAGACGCTGGCGTTCCCCGCCACTGAGTTTTGTTCCCCTGTCACCGATATTCGAATCGTAGCCGTCTTCTTTTTGTATGATAAAGTTGTGTGCATTGGCAACTTTTGCAGCTTCGATGATCTGATTGTCGGTTGCATCTTCCTTTCCAAAACGGATATTGTTGGCAATGGTATCATTAAACAGGATCGGTTCCTGGGTAACTATGCTCATAAGTCCGCGAACAGCGTGCAACGAGTATTCCCTGATGTTCACACCATCGATCAGTACTTCTCCACTGGTCACATCGTGAAATCTTGGAACAAGATCGGCGAGGGTTGATTTGCCCGCTCCCGATGAACCAACAAGGGCTACCGTTTTGCCTTTTTCGATCACCAGGTTTATTTTATCCAGTATGATCGTGTCGCCGTACATGAATGACGCGTCGCGAAATTCAATTTTTGAATTAAAGGAGTGCAATTGCCTGCCCGCCGTATTCTCATCCACTACCACAGGCGCTTTTAGTACATCTTCTACCCGGTCGATCGCCGCTGCGCCACGCTGGATATTGAAAAAAGCTGAAGAAATATTCTTTGCAGGATTGATCAGCATGGCAAATGAAGCGATATAGGCTATCAATTCTTTTGCTTCCAGGCCGTCGCCACCCAGCACGAGCCGGCCACCAAAATAAAGTATGGTGCTAAGCACAATTACGCCCAGCAATTCGGTAAGCGGACCCGCCAGGTCTCTTCGCGCACCCATCTTTTTCCTGACCTCATACAGTTCCGCGTTCACTTTATGAAATCTCGAGCTCAGTAATTTTTCAAGCAAAAAAGCTTTGATCACCCGCAAACCTCCGAGCGTTTCATCCAGGATGGAAAGGCCTTCGCCAAGTTTGATGGCAGCATCCTGTGACTGTCTTTTTAAGGTGCGGCTTACCCGCCCGATCAGGATACCTGTGACCGGCAAAAGCACCAATAAGAATAAAGAAAGCTGTGGTGAAATGATGAGCAGGAAAAGCAAATAGCCTAATACAGTAAGCGGATCTTTGATTAGACCATCGAATGTACCCACCACCGAATTCTCGATCTCGGCGATATCGTTTGTCATCCTGGAGATCACATCGCCTTTTCTTTTTTCAGTAAAATAACCCACGGGCAATCGAAGTATCTTGTCATAGAGTTCACCCCGTAACTGGGTTATGATCGCCGCGCGAACAGGTACAGAAATACGATTTGATAGATAAATAAAGAGATTTTTAAAAAAAGTGGCTGTGATGATGAAAATGCAAATGGCCGTGAGACCGGCGATACTCCCACCTTTTTCAATAATACCTACCAGGGTATCGGTGATATAAGAGCCCAGTGCATTGGTCCTGACCATATCGCTGCCAGGCGCACCTGTTTCAAAAATGAGTCCGAAGAAAGGGATCAGCATCCCAATTGAAATAACGCCAAAAAAAGTCGCGAGAACTGTGCATAGTAAGTAAAGCGCAATCTTGCCCCTATGATTCTTCAGATAGCCAAAAATCCTTGAAAATTTCTTCATTGACTCGTGTAAAACGCTTAAACGGTGCAAAGTAAGTAATTTTACAGTGTCTTTATTTTTGAAATAGCCAGCAGACAATGAAAAAGGAAGTAGAGTTGATGATACCTTCCCACCTTCCCGTCTCCCCGGCTAAAAGAATAAGATATAAATGATATTATATGGAAGAAGGAAAGAGACAAAAACAGATCGCAGGCCTGTTGCATGAAGAGATGAGCACGATTTTTCAACGCCTTGGCTTGAATATGATAGATGGAGGTATGGTGTCCATATCCTCCGTGAAGGTGACACCCGACCTGCTGGAAGCCCGGTTTTACCTAAGCCTGTTCCAGGTGAAAGATGTAGAGGCGGCCCTGAAAAAGATCGAGGAAAAGCATCATGAAATAAAAAAGGAACTGGCTGCGAAAGTGCGTCACCAGTTGCGCAGTATTCCCGTGTTGAAATTCTTCCAGGACGATACCCTGGATCATGTTTTCAAACTGGAAGAGCTGTTTAAAAAAATAAAGGAAGAAAATCCACCTTCCCCGGAAGAATAACGATACAGTGCAGCCACATGATCCGGAATAAACACCAACACGATAAGGCATGATAAAACCAGGTTCTTCGGAAGGGGGAAAGGGCTATACATTTCTTTTTGCCTGGCGATATTTCAAAGCCAAAAAATCGATCAATGCTATCAACGTGATTGCAAGGATAAGCATCGCGGCCATCGTGATCGGTACGGCGGCTTTGATACTGGTGTTGAGCGTGTTCAACGGCTTCGAAGGTTTGGTAAAATCGCTGTACTCGTCTTTTTACACTGACCTCAAAGTTTTACCTGCAACGGGTAAAACCATCACCGTCACTCCCGACCAGATCAGGCAGCTCAAAAGTATCCGCGGTATCAGGAACCATGCACTGGTGCTGGAGGAGAAAGCTTTGGTTCAAAATGGCGATTACCAGTCGATCGTTTACCTGAAAGGGGTGGATGACAATTACCGCTATGTAACCGGTGTGGCTGATCATATTGTAAAAGGAGAGTACAACCTGGGCACCGCGGATGATCCTAAACTCATCCTCGGAGCCGGTGTGGAAGGCGCCCTTGGAATTCGGGCGGACATGGATATGTTTTTCCTAAAAATCTATCTACCCCGTAAAAGCAGTTCTGAGCGGATCGACCCATTGAATGATATCAGTAATGATTCGATCCGAACCTCTTCGGCATTCCAGATCCAGCAGGATTTTGACAATAAATATGGTATTACCAATATTGATTTTGTACGCCAGGCGCTAAAGTCCGCGCCGGATGAATACAGCGGTGTAGAGATCAGCCTGGCCGATCCCACGGATGCCGGCAAACTGAAGCGTGAGGTAAAAAAGGTGTTCGGTGAAAATTACCTCGTTCAAACGATCTATGAACAGAATCAAAGTCTGTATGCGGTGATGAACCTGGAACGCTGGATCATATACGGTGTACTTTGCCTGATACTGGTGGTGGCAGCTTTTAATATGATTGGGGCACTCACCATGCTGGTGCTGGAAAAGCAAAAGGATATCAGTATCCTCCATGCCCTTGGAGCCAATAAAAACTTTATTCAAAGGATCTTCCTGGGAGAAGGTATGTTGCTAGCGTTGATCGGCACGGCAGGAGGGATGTTACTGGCACTGATCATCGTCGTGCTCCAGATAAACTTTCACCTCATCCCTTTGCAGGGTGGGTCGTTCCTGATAGCTTATTTCCCGGTAAAACTGCGGTTGATGGACTTTGTATTGGTAACCGCTACAGTATTTGTGATAGCCCTGCTGGCCTCATGGATCCCTTCGCGAAAAGCCGCGAAACAGGAATTCTCCCTTCGAACCGAATGATCCAACCCCACCTTCGCCATAGCTTAGGCGGGCAGTGCCACTATCCAGCATCCAGTATCCAGTATCTAAAATCCAGTATCCAGTATCCAGCACCTAATAATCTCCCAACGTCTCCTCCAACTGCGCCAACGCCTTCGCCAGCTGTTCATCATTGGGCGCTATCCCATGCCATTCGTGTGAGCCTTCCATAAAGTCGACACCTTTGCCCATCTCTGTATGCATCATGATCCCGATGGGTTTGCCCTGGCCGGTAAGTGTTTTCGCTTTTTCAAGTGTGGCCACCACATCATCCATGTCGTTGCCATTCATTTCAAGGGTGGTCCAGCCAAAGGCTTCGAACTTTTCTTTGATATTACCCAGGCTCATCACTTTATCGGTGGGGCCGTCGATCTGCTGGCCATTCCAGTCCACGGTGGAGATCAGGTTATCTACTTTATGATGAGCTGCAAACATGATCGCTTCCCATACCTGTCCCTCGTCAAGTTCGCCATCGCCGTGGAGCGAAAACACGAGGTTTTTATCGTTGTTCAGCCTTTTTGCCAAAGCCGCACCAATCGCTACGCTCATGCCTTGTCCCAGGGAGCCGCTGGCAATCCGGATACCCGGCAGGTGTTCATGGGTTGCCGGGTGTCCCTGCAGCCTCGAGTTCAGTTTACGGAAGGTTGCCAGTTCCTTTATGTCAAAATAGCCAGACCGTGCGAGGGTAGCATAGTAAACAGGCGAAATATGGCCATTGGACAGTACGAACACATCTTCGTTAGTGGCATCCATGTTGAATGCCGGATCGTGCTTCATTACCTTGAAGTACAGGGCGGTAAAATACTCGGTACAGCCCAGTGAACCACCTGGATGACCACTACTGCTTCCATGTACCATTCTGACGATATCACGCCTTATTTGTGATGCAATTGCCTTGAGTTCAGCCATAAAAATTAGGAACTTTTTAAACTTTTTGTATCTTGCCGCCTCAAATATCCTGAGAGTGCTGCAAAAATGCGCATTTTTTATTGATTAAAGTCCATCCGGTGATAAAAGTCTGTTTTTAAGCCAAACGGTCCTGACGGGATTGATGTTTAATGTTTGACTGATATTAAATAGATCAAAACCAATGAAAATCTGAATGGGTTAATCCTATTTTTGAAACCGTAAATCCCTGCTTGATGCTAGATGTATTGTTAACAGCTTCAGTTTCTTTCATAATATCTTTCCTGGCTATACCAGTTGTTTTGCAGATTGCAGAACAGAAAAAATTATATGACGTTCCTGATGAAAGAAAAGTTCACACACATGCTGTCACTTCGCTGGGTGGCGTCGGGATTTTCGGAGGTTTTCTTTTAGCTGCCTTATTATCCATCCAGGGTTATCTGAATCCTGAGTTCCAATACTTTTTTGCTGCGGCCCTTGTAATTTTCTTTTTGGGATTAAAAGACGACCTGGTGGTGCTGTCGGCCAGCAAGAAATTCATCGGCCAGGTAGTAGCAGCTTCCATCATTATTCATTTGGGTGGCATCCGCCTCGATAGTATGTATGGCCTTTTTGGGTTTGATGAGGTACCCGAAGCCTTTTCTTTGGCGATGACCTACCTGACTATCATCGTGGTTATCAACTCATTCAACCTTATCGATGGAATCGATGGGCTGGCGGCCAGCCTCGGCATCATGACGATGCTGGTGTTTGGAACCTATTTCTTTATGGCAGGATACCAGGCCTATGCACTGCTGGCATATTCACTTTGTGGTAGCCTTGTCGCCTTCCTTATCTTTAATCATCATCCCGCTAAAATATTCATGGGCGATTCAGGATCACTGATGATCGGCCTTATCAATTCTATTCTCGTTATCAAATTTATCAACATTGCCAGCGATCCCGCCGGGCTTATTCCCATCGAGTCGGCTGTGGCAATTGGTTTTTCAATACTGATCGTACCCCTGTTGGATACACTGCGAGTTTTTGCAGTTCGTATCTATAAAGGCAAATCACCTTTTACTCCCGATCGTAACCATATTCATCACCTGCTGATGAATTGGGGACTGGGTCATGCAGCCATCACGCTGCTTAGTGTTGGGATCAATGTTGGATTTATAGTAATGGCTTATACTTCGCGGTCGATCGGTCCTACCTACCTTTTGCTGAGTATACTTTGCTTATCATTTTTGGGTTTTGGTTTCCTGTATTATCGCAGGCCAAGACGTACCACTATTACAATTGCCAAGCGTATGGGTACTACCGAACTCAAACCCGCTTCGAAAGTGGTAACGTTTACCCAGGAAGCTGCTACGGCAGATCATAATTGAGATTGATTCCCGTTACGCAAATTGATGATTTTAAACAGGACCCGGTTCGTCCTGTAAATTTTCATGGCATTTTTAATGTGCATATTTTATTAGCTTTGCCTCTCAATTTTTGAATCTTATGACAGACGACACATCAAAAATTATTCAGGGTGCTGAAGAACTGATGAAAAAGGCGATCAACCACCTTGAAGCAGAACTTATCAAGATTCGTGCGGGTAAAGCCAATCCACAAATGCTGGACGGTGTTGTGGTAGAT
>JAEYOL010000267.1 GCA_023411775.1 Bacteroidota bacterium
ATGTACTCGTCTAGTACACCCAGCCTTCCCTGGTCAAGCATTTCGATTACTTTTTCGCCAACGCTTTTTCCGATGCCCTGTATGCTGAACAGGTTTTCGCGTGGGGTGTCTTTAAGCTGAAGCGGAAGTTTGTCGATATTAAATGCCGCGATGGAGTATGTTTTCGTTTTGAACGAATTTTCTCCATGGATGTCCATCAGTTTTGAAAGGAGTGAAAAATTATCGGCAATAGCGCTATTGTCCATGCCCGCAATTTAAAACTTAGTTTTAATTGTGATTGGATTTCATGGTGGATGCTGAATTGTTTACTCTGTTCTGTTACTGTCATGCCGCCTTGTGTCGGTATGGATGAAACAAAACGTCGTGCCTACGGCACTCGGATAACCCTGGGATCGCTTGGTTACCAAAGCGGCGCCCCGATGGGGCTTGAGATTTAAAATATTCCAAATTGGCAGTTCAATCGGGTTTCAAATGATGACAATAATTTTTCAATCCTTGATGGTATTACTCTTTCTAACGTTACAAGAAAATAGAGAAAGTCCCCGGGTCTGGTTTTCTCCTGGCAAAATCTACGCGGGTGCAACGCCCGGGGTGACAGCATGGTGACCTTCGTTGTATCTGATCAACCTGAACGATAGCGTTTCTTTTGCTATTGTCGCACCGGCCCTGAGCCGGTATTTTTCTATAAGGGAATTTGAATGGTAAGCGATCTTTTAATTGATTGCATGACAGGAGAGGGGTCACATAAAAAAAGTCTCCCGTTACCGAGAGACTTCTATTAACTTCTAAGAAATTTAACTTATTTCTTTTTAGCTGCTTTTTTCTTAGCGGCTTTTTTCTTTGGAGCCGCTTTTTTCTTTGGAGCTGCTTTTTTCTTAGCTGCTTTTTTAGGAGCTGCTTTTTTAGCGGCTTTCTTTTTTGTTGCCATTTTTTAGAATTTAATGTTTAGTGAAATGGGTTATCGTTAGTAAAAATAATAATTATTTTATACTACCCAAATTTTTTTTCCACAAAAATGACAATCGAACTTATCAGGCTTCCGCAGCAGTTATCGATACATACGTTCTATCGTTGCGTCCTTTTCTGAATTCAACGATACCATCGCTTAATGCAAACAATGTAAAATCTTTTCCAACACCAACGTTTTTACCAGGATGATAAACAGTACCACGCTGACGAAGGATAATATTGCCGGCAATAGCAGGTTGGCCTCCGAATATTTTTACACCGAGGCGTTTGCTTTGTGAGTCGCGGCCATTCTTTACACTTCCTTCACCTTTCTTATGTGCCATGATATTAAGTTTATGAGATTATGCTATATTAGTTACTTTGATCTTTGTATATACCGTGCGATGGCCTTTCTTTTTGTGAAAGCCCTTTCTTCTTTTTTGCTTGTAAGCAATCACGGTATCACCCTTAACCTGGTCCAGAATTTCCGCAGAAACTTTTGTGGTCAGTGCTGAACCCACGGAAAGTTTACCATCGGCATCTGCCAGTAAAACTTCCAGGTCAACTTTATCACCTGACTTGCCTTCGAGGTGGGGAACGTACAGGGTCTGGTCTTTTTCCACTTTAAACTGCTGACCGGCTACTTTTACAACTGCTATCATAGTCTGAAATTTTGCCCGAAGGACTGCTTCGGAGGGTGGCAAAGGTAAGGGGATTTTTTCAACCAGCAAACGGAAACTCAAAGTTTTAAATACCAAAATACAAGCAGTTTGACCGCCCTTCCTTTATCTTTGCGAATTGCGGTATAAGCCGTTGTACTTTATCAATTTCTTTTGGTAAACAGACATATGCAGATGAAAATCAAATCATTGCTTGCAAAACCGTTCGCATCCTATATATATAAAGGTATCCGCAAAGGTATGACCACAGCGGTTGCCGACCAGGAGCATATCTTAAAAAACCTCATAAAAACCGGGCGTAGCACCGAGTTCGGCAAACAGGCAGGGCTGGATAAAGTGAATACATACGCCGAATTCAGGGAGGCCGTGGCTATCCGGGATTACGAGCAATTCAAACCTTTTATCGAGCAGATCAAGGAAGGCAAGCACAACGTCCTCTGGAAGGGCCGCCCGATCTATTTTGCTAAAACCTCGGGCACGACCAGCGGAACAAAATATATTCCTATCACCAAAGATTCCATCCCCAACCATATTAACACCGCCAGGAATGCCCTGCTTTGCTATATGGCCGAAACTGGTAATACCCAGTTTGCCAACGGCAAAATGATATTCCTTTCGGGTTCACCGGTATTGGAAAGGGTAGGCGGTATTCCAACCGGCCGCCTGAGCGGAATCGTCAATCACCATGTACCCGGTTACCTGCGAACCAACCAGCTCCCATCATTTGAAACCAATTGTATCGAAGACTGGGAAACTAAACTATCCCGGATCGTCGACGAAACACTGAACAAGGATATGACCCTGATCAGTGGCATACCACCCTGGATGCAGATGTATTTTGATGAACTGATCAAACGCACGGGTAAAAAAGTCTCAGAGATCTTCCCCGGCTTTAGCCTGATGGTACAGGGCGGTGTGAATTTTGAACCGTACCGGGCAAAATTATTTGAGAGCATTGGGAAAAAGATAGACACAATAGAACTCTTCCCTGCGAGCGAAGGGTTCTTTGCATTCCAGGATTCACAAAATGCCGCGGGCTTGTTGCTCAATACAGATAGCGGGATCTTTTTCGAATTTGTTCCCGCAGCTGAAATTAATAGCGATAACCCTACCCGGCTTTCACTAGGTGACGTAAAAGTGGGGGAGAACTATGCTATGATCATCAGCAGTAATGCAGGGCTTTGGGGATATAACCTTGGCGACACTGTAAAATTTGTATCGACCAATCCTTACCGGCTGGTGGTTACCGGGCGTACCAAACATTTTATCTCCGCATTTGGAGAACATGTGATTGGGGAAGAAGTGGAACAAAGCCTTTTAAAAGTTGCGGAAGAAGAGAAGGTGCGTATCACCGAATTTACCGTAGCGCCTTATGTAAGTGAGGGGGAGGGCAAGTCTTATCATGAATGGTTTATAGAGTTTGAAAACAAACCCTCCAACCTGGAAGAATTTGCCCGGAAGGTGGACGAGAATCTTCGGAAAAAGAATGTATATTATGACGACCTTATCAGTGGTAATATCTTAAGACCGCTGAAGCTGACGACGGTGAAAAAGAATGGCTTTATTGATTATATGAAATCGGTTGGTAAACTTGGCGGACAAAATAAAGTACCGAGGCTGAGCAATGATCGCAGCATCGCGGATGAATTAATGAAGTGGATGGAGCACCAGGAATTTTCTTAATCCGGCAAACAAAGTAAGATGTACACAATGAAAGAGCAAGAGAATAAGAGTAGTGAGCGGGTTACACCTGAGAAACCAGCAAGGCGGATAGCCGTTTTTGGTTCAACTGGCTCCATCGGCACACAGGCGCTGGAAGTTATTGCCGGTAGTCCCGATCTTTTTTCTGTGGAGATACTTACCGCAAATCACAACGATGAGCTGTTAATTGAACAGGCACTTCGTTTCAATCCGAATATCGTGGTGATCGGTGATGAAAAAAAATATACAAAGGTCAAGGACGCGCTTGCATCTACGCATGTAAAAGTCTTTGCAGGTGAAAAAGCGCTTGAAGAGGCTGCGGCTGTTGATTGCTACGACCTGATGCTGGCCGCCATCGTCGGATACGCGGGCCTGAGACCAACTTTGAAAGCGATCGAACTTGGAAAGCCGGTGGCTTTAGCTAATAAGGAAACATTGGTGGTAGCCGGTGATATCATTATGCAGAAAGCGGTGGAGAAAAGGGTACCGATCATTCCGGTAGACTCGGAACACTCCGCGATTTTTCAATGCCTGGTGGGTGAAGGACGCAATCGTATTGAAAAGATCATCCTGACAGCTTCCGGCGGACCCTTCCTCGGACGAAAGCCAAACTACCTCGTTAACGTAAAACGTGAACACGCCCTCCAACACCCTAACTGGAATATGGGCGCGAAAGTTTCCATCGACTCGGCTACACTGATGAACAAAGGCCTGGAAATGATCGAGGCCAAGTGGCTTTTCAACCTGCAACCCGGCCAGATACAGGTAATCATACATCCGCAAAGTATCATACACAGTATGGTACAGTTTGAAGATGGCAGCATAAAGGCACAGATGGGACTACCGGATATGAAATTGCCGATACAATATGCCCTTGCATTTCCAAAACGTATTCCTAACCAGTTTCCACGTTATGATTTCAAGAAGGTGAATACACTCACGTTCGAAGAACCCGACCTGAGAACCTTCCGCAACCTGGGTCTTGCCATAGAAGCGCTCAACAAGGGAGGTAACCTGCCGGCAGTAATGAATGCTGCCAATGAAATCGCTGTGTTTGCATTTCTTCGCAACCGGGTTAATTTTCTCGACATGACCGATGTGATAGAAAAGACCATGCAGAAGGTTTCGTTTGTGGAAAAGCCTACACTGGAGGAGTATTATGAAAGTGATGGTGAAGCCAGACATTATGCGGCGGACCTGATAAAATTATAATGCATTTTATACCCTTATTTCCGCAACCAAATACCGTAATAGGCGTGTCATTTTGGATAAACCGGCTGGGGCGATACCAGATCAAGACATTATGGGTCAGATAAATACCAAACTTTCATGAACATGGCGGGTGGCTTTCCGGGGATCAAATAAATGGCCGGCGGTAATAAAATCGTTTATATTTAGCAGATATTTGCGGTTCTTAAAAATTTGAAGTTTTTACTCTATGTATTTTTTAGCAATCAATTGGGCAGCGGTAAGTGTGCAGGTAGGACAACTATTGCTGGCTTTATCAATCCTGATCGTGCTTCATGAATTCGGGCATTATATAACCGCGAGATGGTTTGGATGTCGGGTGGAGAAATTCTTTCTCTTCTTTGACCCCTGGTTTTCACTGGTGAAAAAGAAAGTTGGCGAAACCGTTTACGGTATCGGCTGGCTTCCACTGGGTGGTTATGTGAAGATATCCGGCATGATCGATGAAAGCATGGATAAAGAAGCCATGAAACAGCCCCCGAAGGAATGGGAGTTCAGAAGTAAGCCCGCCTGGCAAAGACTGATCATTATGCTGGGTGGGATCATCATGAACGTGCTGGTCGCTTTTATTATCTACGCTTTTGTGCTGATGATCTGGGGTGAGAAAAAAGTACCCAATGCAAGTGTTAAGAATGGTATATGGGTGATCGATTCGGTGATGCACAAATTCGGTTTTCAGAACGGTGATAAGATCATTGCGATCAACGGAGATACTATTAAGAATTTCGACGATGTCCAGTTAAAAGTATTAATAGGAGGCAAGGATGTGTTGCTCGAAAGAGACGGGAAACTCATGAACCTGGCTTTGCCTGTTGACGTGATCGATAAAGTGATCACCCGCAAGGATAAGAAAAGAATATTGATGGCCCAGCGGCTACCAGCCATCGTAGGGACCTATCGGGAAAGGGACAGCGCCCTACTTGGTAAAAAAGCCGGGCTCCAGGCTTTTGACCGTATTCTCGCAATCAATGGTGAGCCTGTCCAGTTTGTTGATGAGATCAATTCGATCGGAAGCCGGTATAAAAATGGGGAAGTAGTGCTGGATGTGATGCGCAACACAGATACTTTACAATTGAAAAGTAAAGTCAATGAAGACGGAAGATTGGAATTGGCGCTGTTGACCGACGAGCAATATGATAGCCTTGGTGTGTACCAGATCGTTCATACCAAATATGGTTTTTTCCCCGCATTTCCAGCGGGAGTAGCTAAATCGGTAGAGAAGCTTAGCGGGTATATCGACCAGTTCAAATTGATTTTGAATCCCGAAACAGGAGGATACAAGGGGCTTGGTGGATTTAAAGCCATCGGTTCAGTATTCCCGACTGAATGGAGCTGGGAAGCATTTTGGAATATTACCGCTTTCCTTTCCATCATCCTCGCGTTTATGAATCTTTTGCCTATTCCGGCTTTGGACGGCGGGCATGTGATGTTCACCCTGTATGAGATGGTAAGCGGTCGTAAACCCAATGAGAAATTCATGGAATATGCGCAGGTCGCTGGCATGATTTTGTTGCTGTTGCTGATGCTATATGCGAATGGGAATGATTGGTTTGGATGGGGACGTTAGGTTAGT
>JAEYOL010000278.1 GCA_023411775.1 Bacteroidota bacterium
GCCGTCGATGATGTCAGCTTTGAGATATTTAAAGGCGAAACGATGGGATTGGTTGGGGAAAGTGGTTGTGGTAAAACAACGTTGGGCAGAGCTTTGCTTCGACTCGTAGAACCTACCGGGGGGAAGATCGTTTACAACAATGTAGATCTTACTTCAAAGAAAAAAGATGAGCTTCAATCGCTGCGAAAAAACCTGCAGATCATTTTCCAGGACCCCTACTCTTCTTTGAATCCGCGACTCACTATTGGATCAGCCATCGCAGAGCCATTAAAAGTTCATGGCATATTATCTACGGAAAGATCAAGAAAAGAAAAAGTAATTGATCTGCTTGAAAAAGTGGATCTCAGGCCCGAACATTTTAACCGCTACCCACATGAATTTTCAGGTGGCCAGCGACAGCGTATCGTGATCGCCCGGTCATTGGCGCTTAACCCAGACTTTATCGTCTGCGACGAATCAGTTTCTGCACTTGACGTGAGCGTTCAGGCTCAGGTGCTAAACTTATTGAATGATCTTAAAAAGGAGTTTGGGTTTACGATCATCTTTATCTCACATGATCTTTCGGTGGTGAGATATATCAGCGATCGAATCATGGTAATGAACCGGGGTAAGATACAGGAAAGCGGTATGGCCGATGATATTTACTATCACCCGCAGACAGCCTATACCCAAAAACTTATTGCTTCGATTCCAAAAGGAATTACCGATTAATTCTCGTCATAGTTTATCGAAATACCGGCGTAAGGATTCCCATCGGACTTATCATAAAATTCCCTTGCGCTTTTGCGGCGTGAATAAAGCAGGCGTTTCAACTCTTTACGGAGCTGTTCATCAAGTGAGGTTTCGTCGTTGATCCTGGTATCTGAAAACGCGGTGTATTCTATTGGATCGATATTCCGCGATCTGTAAGATGTGTAGTCATTTGTGCTGTTTGTAGCGCTTTGATATTTGTAGACGCCTGGCTGATCTGGTACCAGTCCTACTGAAGCCAGTTTCCAAAACGCATCGTCTTTCTTTGATTTGTATTTGAAGAAGTAGATAAACCCTTTTTTATTCTTTACAGACGCCGGCAATTTCTGGAGAAATAACAGGGAATCCGGTTTCTCGGACCAGCTTTCATACAGTAGTCTGCTCTTAGCCATTTCTACATGGCCTTTAAATTTAGCCGGGAATAAACTCGGCTTACCCAGCTTTTCGAGATCAGTAAATAAACCATAACGATACTCGTCCATAGCGGCAAAATAGTTCGGCAGGCTATCATTGAATGGCTTACCATTTCTGATCATCAACATCATGGTGTTATATTTCAAACGTTTATCGTTAGTGCTGAATACCTGGTTGAAGAATGTTTTAACAGCAGGGTTTGTGTCCCAATAAGGCATGAGTAAAACCGTGTACAAATCAAGTTTCTCATTCACCGGGCTATCAGCATCATCGGCCAATAGCTCGATGGTTGTCCTGTCCAGTTTTTCCTTCTCCGCCCGCTCAATTGCTTTTCTTTTCTCCGCAATAGACTGTTTTTTCAGTTCCTGCCTGGCTTCCACCAGGAATTTGCTGAAGTAAAAATCATAATCGTTTTTATGCACCAGGTTACTATCGATCAGTTCAGCCAGCAGCGACATCATTTCGGCTTTATAATCGTCGATATTTATCAACGGTAATAATCCCTGGAAAATACCGGCTGTTAGCTGAAGTGAATCTCTAAGCACTCCTAAGAAACCATCGTCGCCTGGCGACTGCCAGCCTGCTTTCAGACCAATATCCCGGTAATAACGATCGAGCAGATCACGCGAGCGCCCTGAATTTGTTTCCAGTACGGGCGGATCATTTTCCATAATGCCCCTGAACAGGCTGAATGCATATGATGTTTGTTGCTCCAGCAAAGTTTCCAGGACTTTATATTGCAACTCAACCGTATCACCTGCCGCATAATACAATTGCCGTAAAAAGTCAGACGATGCTTTTGTTTTAATACCATCAAGCTTGCCCACGAGATCTTTTTTAACCTCGAGATATTTTTTCTCTTTCCAGTCCAGGGAATTGATGATCGCTTTGAGTTGTGGAAGATCTGCGGAATCAAGGCGGACGGTATGGATCCCTTTCACCGCACGTTTGTGAATGGTGGTATCATCACTCATGAAATCATCAAAGAAAAGTTTTGATTTTTTAGCAAAAGGATCAAGCCCTTTCAGCGAGTCGACGGGTTGAAAACTTTCAAAAAATGTTTTTACAAATAAGCTGGGCTTACTTAATGTATCGGACTGTGTCATCAAGGCATAACCGATCCCGTTCTTATAATATGTCTTTGACCAGATGGTGCGGCTGCTCCCGGTGTCGGTGAGGACCGTTTCCCAGACTTTGATACCTCCCGGCAATTCGAAATTTTTCCTGTTGCGGACTATACCCGAGGAATCACTGAAAAAGACAGGACTTTCATTTTCCAGTTTTGTACTGTCCTTTACCTGCTGGTAACGGGGCATCTTAAAAAATGATACATAGATTTTTTCACCAGTAGAGTCGTGTTCGATCACTGTGCTTCTGAAAGCTCCATCCTCAAGGCGTGTATTTTCGCTGGATTCATCCTCTTCTTCATCGTTAAATCGTGGGATGCCGAGTTTTTCTTTTGATCCAGTTGGAAACACCGGGCTGTTCACCGTAAAATACAAACTCGTATCGTGACGTGCTGACGCATTATCGTAGTTGTAAGGTTTAATGACAAAGGATTCCAGGAATTTCTTCATGGATGACGTTTCCTTTTGTCCATATGCTACCAGCGTATAGTAGTGAGGCCCCTGGATGATAAATCGGGTGAGGAATACGGATCCGTTTTTTGCTTTGTACCTGCCGTCGAGGGCCGGATAACCCTGGTGAATTATGGCACGGTGGCTTTCCGCTTTGTCGACGAATTCCGATGACTCAAAACTTCCTGCCATCAGTTCCAGATCAAAACTATCTTCTTCCGCAAAATTATAGTTGTGGATATCGGTGCGAATAACCCGGAAATTTGCCCTGGACCCGGGGTCTTCCGCATCAAATATCCAGGACCCGTCATTGCTTACGTGGGGTGAATGCGGGAGTTCAACTGCAAATCCACCATAAGGAGGTGAATAGGTTTTCCATTTTGTGGTGGCGTCTGATGTATACCCTTTTAGTTGAATGCTGCCAAAAAACTTTGAAGCCTCTTCTACTTTTAATACATAGTCACCCGTACCGCTCATCTTAAA
>JAEYOL010000010.1 GCA_023411775.1 Bacteroidota bacterium
TTCTCAGTCCAGTCTTCCCTGCGCTTGAGCCCCAGCAGATCGATACAAAATGATGAAGTGAGCGCGGTAAGGGCACCATCGGCACTGGGAAACAACGCTGATATCAGGCCAATAATGAAAATGATACTGATGGCCTCAGGCAGGTATTGTAATGCTACCGTCGGGAACAGGTCATCCCCGATGATATTGGTTCCATTGGCGACGAGTTGGTTGCCTTCATATCCTGCGCCGTTTTGCAGCATAAACAGGTAGAGCAAACCTCCCAGGAGCAGGAATAAAAAGTTTACAAAAACGATGATGGTACTGAAAGTAACCATGTTTTTCTGTGAGTCTTTCAGGTTTTTGACGCTGATATTTTTTTGCATCATCTCCTGGTCGAGCCCCGTCATGGCGATCGTTATAAATGCACCACCAATGATCTGCTTTAGGAAAAATCCTTTGCTGCCGGGGTCAGTATTAAAAATATCCGTGTACCCTTTTGCATTCAACACCTCGAGGGCGCTCACCATATTCAGATCAAGATTGAACAATATATACACCACACAAACGATCAGCCCGATCAGCATAAATGAGGTTTGCAGCGTATCGGTATAAACGATCGTTCTCACACCACCTTCGAATGTATACAGCAGGATCATCACCAAAAAGATGAGTGTCGTAACGGTGAAAGGCACGCCCATCCTGTCCAGGATAAAGATCTGTAATACGTTGATCACGAGATACAGCCTCGCGGTCGCGCCGACCGTCCTGGATAAAATAAAAAACAAGGCGCCGGTTTTGTAGGAAAAGAAACCAAAACGATGCTGCAGGTAATTATAAATAGATGTGAGATTGAGCCGGTAGTACAGCGGCAATAGTACATATGCAATCACAAAGTAGCCGATAAAATAACCGATCACTACCTGGAAATAACTAAACCCTTTGAAAGCGTCGCCTGCAAAATCACCTACCGTACCGGGCACACTAACAAACGTTACACCCGACAGTGATGTACCGATCATCCCGAATGCCACCAGCATCCAATTGCTGCTGCGGTTGCCGATAAAGAAAGAATCATTATTTGAATTGCGTGAAGTATACCAGGCTACAATCAATAAAAGAACGAAATAACCGATGACAAACGAGAACAATAATCCGGCCGACATATAGATTTTTTTAGGAGTCTTGTTTTTGTATTATGAATTTTTGAAGATAGGCAAATTTATATTCCCTTTGTGCAAATTAACAGGTTTATGGCCATACGTTCGCTTGCGGTTTTTTGCGGTTCGAAATTTGGTAACAATCCCCTCTTCAAAACACATACGATTGCCCTCGCGCAGCTCATGGCAACACATGGTGTGACGCTGGTGTATGGTGGTGGCAATGTTGGTATAATGGGCATCATCGCCGATGAAGTGATGAATAACGGTGGCAAAGTGATCGGAGTGATTCCAAAGGTACTGGTGGCCTGGGAAAGGCAGCATACTTCTATCTCCGAATTATTAGTTGTAGATGATATGCATACGCGTAAAAAGAAAATGTATGATCTCTGCGATGCCGCAGTGATACTGCCCGGTGGATTTGGAACACTCGATGAATTATTTGAAATGGTTACCTGGAACCAGTTGTCGATCCATGACAAACGGATATTTATCCTTAACTCCGGGGGATTTTATAACCATCTTATCGCACATATCGGCCAAATGCAAGAAGAGAATTTTTTATATGAAGAGGCACGGGAACGTATTATCATCCTGGATGAACCTGCTGATCTCGAAACATATTTTAAATAAGAATTACGCAAAACTGTGTTGTCGGCCACAATATTCAATCAATACCTGTTGTACCTCCCCTGGAACAAACCGATATTCACACCGGCGCGAATGATGGGCTGCATGGTCACCCTTTGTCGCAGGGAATTGTTGGGATCGTAATTTACATTCACATACGGGGAATGGATATCCTTCAATACATCAAACAATAACGAGATATAATAAAAGGAAGTAGATCCGGGTTCGCGTCCCTGCGCAAATCCTGCTCCTAATAATAAGGAAGTAGCATCAACTTTATTCTTATCGGCGATATAATTCACACTTCCGGGTCTCGGTATATATTTCAGGGTGGTGAAATTGTGTTCCAGCTGACCTTGTATAAAAAGAAAACGTGCAGGGTACAGGCGGGCAAATACACCGGGACCTACAACGGTTTGCCTGATCTTATCATCAAACTCATAATAGTCGCGGGCGCCATTGTATAAAAAGTTAAGCGCGAGACCTGCGTCGGCCCAGTCGGAAAGCTTATAACCAAATACGGGATTTGCGCCCAGCACTGTCTGACCATTGAAAAACGATAAGGTGATGCTTCCACCGGTAAACAGGTTTTCTTTCTTAAAACCCTTTTCTTCCGGGTCTTCATCCTGTGCCTGGGCAATAAACAATGCCAGACCGGCAAATACAAGAGTAAGAATTGATTTTTTCATAATATAAGTTTAGTACTATGGCTTATCGCAATTCAACTTCTTCATTGGCATCGATCCCCAAATCAGCCACCACCCTGCGACGCGATGGGTTCATCGCCAGCATGAATCCCAGCAAAACCGCCGCAAAAGCCAGGAAAATAAAGTTGCCACTCAAAATAAAAAGAACAATATTAAGAAAAGCACCCAGTTCCATCAGGGCCAGGTACACCAGCAACGCCCGGCGATATATTCTTAGTTTACCGGGAAGCGGAATTAAAGAATTTTTAGCAGCGTTAACGCCTTTATAAAAAACTCTTTTGGCCAGGAATAAAACAAACAGCGAAAGACCAGTTGCCACCCATCTCCACACTTCGTATCGTTCCATATCAGCCTCAGCAGGCGGTCGGTATTGTACAATGACAAGCGCCGCGAAAAAAAATAATATGACAAAACCCGTGATGGCAAAAAAAACAAGTCTTGTCACCCGCATCTCAGCCGCCGCTGTTCCAGTGGCTTTATTACTCATGCATCGAATATTTTCCCCGCGTTCAGGATATTGTTGGGGTCAAAAACTTTTTTGATACCCCGCATAAGTTCCAGTTGCGCTTCTTCAAAAACTATGTCGAGATATTCCTTTTGAATAAGCCCGATACCGTGTTCGCCGCTGATGGTACCACCCAGGCCTTTCACCAGTTCAAAAAGTGCACGAAGGCTTTTGGTCATCTCAGGATGTCCATAGCTATTGGGTACACCTTCTTTTTTGATACGTATATGCAGGTTACCATCACCAGCATGGCCATAAC
>JAEYOL010000022.1 GCA_023411775.1 Bacteroidota bacterium
TTGTATTTTATCCTTGTCATCTGCAATGATCTCGTAGGTCGAAACTGTAATGCTAAACTGTTCAAGCTTTTCTATGATCTTTTGCCCGCTGGTATCCTCGCCTTTGCCTTTTGTGATAGTGTCAGAACAAACGATTACAGCAGTCTTAAGGTCAGTTGTTTCGCTTTTACGGAAATCAGTTTTGCCACCTTTTTTAGTTTCAAGCCTGATCGTTGATATCTCCACTCCTTTGTCAAGCGGTTTGAGCATATCGTAGATCGTTAGCGCTGTGATGGCGGCACCATGCATGGCTTCAACTTCCACGCCTGTTTTGTAGATGGTATGAACTTCGACAAAGACCCTGATCTGCATGTCCTCAATTTCATAACTGATAGACGCGTATTCTACGGGCAGTGGATGGCAGTCTGGGATTACATCGCTGGTCTTTTTAATGGCGAGCAGGCCGGCCGCACGGGAAAACTCAATAATATCTCCTTTGGGGACCTTCCTGTCTTTTACTGCTTCGATCGTTTCATGATTTGAAACCGTAATGATAGCCGAGGCCAGAGCCTGACGAAGTGTACTTGTTTTATGTGTAATATTTACCATACAATTTCAGAAACTTCTATTTTATACCGTCTGTACCTAGTTTGTATTTTTTTTCCACTGGTAACCCTCATCGCCAAACAGTTCTTTACCCCAAACAGGTAACTCGGATTTTATCCGCTCCACCACTTCTTTACATGCATCTACCGCAGGCTTGCGATGTACCGAGGAAGTGAATACAAAAAGTGATATTTCTCCCGCGGCTACATTGCCAAGGCTGTGATGAACATGCATGCAAGTGAGCTCATATTTTTCAAAAATCTCTTCCCGGATCTGGTGCATTTTTACCAGCGCCATTTCTTCGTAGGCTGTATATTCAATGGAGGTCACTTTTTTATCTTCGATTATATCGGCGCGCACCTGCCCAAGAAATATACTATGCGCACCAATATCAGTACGACTGCTATGCTTCTGTATACTTTCAGCGATAAAAGCGGGTGGGATCGGTCCCTGCATAAAAATGTTCTTCAATTTCTTTTCTTTCATTGTGTATTCTCCATGTACAATTTCTTCCAGGCGGCAATACCGCCTTTAAGGCTGTAGATTTTTTTAGAGCCTCCAAACTTTTTACTTAGTAACGATACTGCTGTCCTGCTCCGCTTGCCGGTCTGGCAAAATACGATCACGGTATCGTATTTAAGTTCAGGTATTGCATCCTCGAGATCATGCAGTGGTATCCGTAGATGGCTGAATTCGTCAATTGCGGGCAATTCATTTTCTCCCCTCACATCGATCAGGTCTGCCTGCCCGGTTTTTAGCATTTGATCAAACTCAGCCAAATCAATTTCTGTTACGATCGCTGAAGAAGCGCAAAGCCCTGCATAGTCCATATTTCGGAAAGCTTTCTCATTGGGTGGTATCAGCGATCGGGTGCCAGCCCGGGGTGTTATTTGAAAAACATAATACTGGTTGCTAAGAGCGTTAAAACTAAGCATACAAGAAATAAGTGGCTGGCCGATGCCGGTTATCAGTTTGATAGTTTCAGACGCCATCATCGTGCCGATGATACCGGGTAAAACGCCCAGGACGCCAGCTTCTGCGCAATTTGGTACTTCGCCATCAACAGGAGGTTGGGGAAACAGGTCGCGGTAGTTTACGGGACCCGCTTCACTGGCGGCGGAACTGTTATTGAAAATGGCTACCTGGCCCTGGTATTGGGAAATCGCACCATACACCAGCGGTTTACCAAGTAAAACACAGGCATCATTGATAAGGTACCTTGTTGCAAAATTGTCGGTGCCGTCAAGGATGATGTCAAACTTATTCAGGATCTCCAGCGTGTTGGATACATCAAGATATTCGCGATATGCGTAAATCGATATACCGGGGTTAATCTTTTTTAGTCTTTCGGCTGCAAGGTCTGCTTTAAACAAACCTAAATCTTCGCTGGTAAATAATGGCTGACGATGAAGATTGCTCAACTCAACGATATCATGATCTGCAATTCCGATACTGCCCACTCCCGCAGCAGCGAGGTACTGAAGCGCCGGGCAACCGAGCCCGCCGGCACCAATCACCAGCACGCTTGCATTCAACAGCTTTTGCTGACCTTCTTCGCCAAATTCCTTTAGAAGGGTCTGGCGCTGGTAACGTTCATATGGAAAATTTTTATCCACCGGAAAATGGGGGAAGCAGGGCGACCACGCTTCCTGGCGTAAGTTTTACATTGTTAGTTACAGTCTGCTTGTCTACAGCCATGATATAGCTAACCGACTGCAAGGCGGGATACCGCTCCTGCAACTGACGATTTAACTCGTCTGTATCATGGACGGGATCCACAGAGATCGAACCTGTTTTTAGCAGGTCGGTCAACTGGCCAAATAATAGGATCTCAATCTTCATCACCACGAATTTACTTTAGTCTTCACTTATTTACGAATTAGGTTCCTGGTAAGGATGGGGGATAGGTTTTATACACCTCACCTATGGGAGACCGCACTCTTGCACGAGATCAATATCTTTGCATGCTATCTGCCTTAAGCTTAACCTTAATTTTATCCAGAATGGGAAAATTTAGTGATACTATCTTAGATCACCACCGCGAGTTTATTGAAGCCCAGCATATGTTCTTCGTTAGTACAGCGCCCTTAAGTGCGGAAGGGCATATAAATCTTTCTCCAAAAGGGCTGGATACTTTCCGGGTGCTTTCAGCCAACCGTGTCGCTTACCTGGATATTGTTGGAAGTGGTAATGAAACCTCGGCCCACCTCCTGGAGAACGGTAGAATTACTTTCATGTTCTGCGCGTTTGACGGGCCACCGAATATTCTGCGCTTATATGGACAGGGAAAAACAGTATTGCCGGGAGAAGGTGAGTGGGATGAATTGTCTTCCCAGTTTACATTGCTGCCTGCCACCAGGCAGATTATCGTGGCGGATATAACTCGCGTGCAGACTTCCTGCGGCTTTGGTGTACCATACTATGAATACACCGGGGAAAGGGATCATGCACACAAATGGGCGGAGAAGAAAGGAGCCCAGGGATTGGAAGACTATAAAAAGGAGAAAAATTTGCTGAGCATGGACGGACTTCCCACAGCCCTGGGAGGGAAATAAAATGTCTTCATGTAATATACTGCTTACAATTATGCTTTCGTAAGAAGTAATTTATAAGCAGCCACCATCAATACGATTGCGAGCAAATATTTCAGGATCGGTTGCCTGAATTTCAGAGAACCATAATAAGCGCCGAGGACTCCTCCAATAAGAGCCACTGCTACATAAGCATACATATCGGAACTGAACTGAACTCCTTTTGTGAATTGACCCGCAAGCCCGGATAGGGAATTGACGAAAATAAACAGCGCACTGATGGCTGCGGTCTGTTTCATGTCGGCCCATTTTAACAGCAGCAATACGGGTGAAAGAATGATTCCGCCACCTATGCCGATAAGACCCGATAAAAACCCGATACCGGCTCCGGTCAGTAGCGCGACTGGCAAGCTTGATTTTTTTATCTCATCAACCCGGATATTCCGGAAAAGCAAAAAGCGGGCGATCGGTATCAACATCAAAGCCCCCAAAATCTTTTTATAAATAAACGCATCTACGTTTATTAATCCTCCAATAAATGCCATGGGAACCGAAGCGATCGCGAAGGGGAGAAATAATTTGAAGTTAAAATGTCCGCCGCGGTAAAACTGTATGAAAGAGATAAGCGATACAAAAATATTGAGCAGGAGAGCCGTGGGCTTCATAACATCCGGCGCAACCGAGAAAATAGCCATCAGCGCCAGGTAACCACTCGCTCCACCGTGGCCGACCGATGAATATAAAAACGCCACCAGGAAAAGCAGGACATAGAAGAGGATAAAAATATCCATGCAGCAAATTAAGGCAATAAATGAATTTCGACGAGCTCGCCTGCATCGCAAACGCTGACGTCTTCTTCTATCCTTATCAGGCAATTCGCGTCTGCAAATGAGCTAAGCCGGAATGACTCCTGCGCAGAGAGTGGAATGGCTGACTGCCCATCGTAAAACCCCTTTAAAAAATGCGTCAGTCCGGGTGCTTTTTTAAAACCCGTCGAAAGAGGTACCCGAATACTCCGGATGGCGGAATTCAACCTGGCGATCTTTTTCAAAGCTGGTTCCACATACATATAAAAGCAGCTCATCACCGATGCGGGGTTGCCAGGCAATCCAAAAACAAGCTTATTCCCTTTTTTACCAAAATAAAAAGGCTTGCCTGGTTTCTGTTTTATCTTATGAAATACTTTTTCCACCCCCAGCTCCCTTGCGGCTGCGGCAACAAAATCGTAATCGCCCACGCTCACACCACCGGTTAGGCATATCACGTCTGATTCTGCCAGGGCCATTTGCAAAGTACCCACAACAGCGCTGTGTGAATCTTCCACGCGATGAAGGTTAATCTCTCTTATATGCATTTGATGAAGCGCAGCCTGCAGCGACCATGAATTTGATTCGTATACCTGCCCATACAGTAAGGCTTCGCCCGGTGTTTGGAGTTCATTGCCGGTGACGATAATACCCAGTTTCGGCTGTGGGTACACGGAGACATGGGTGATGCCAATGCCAGCCAGGAAACCAATGGCGGCTGGTGTTAGTAAACTATGTTCTTTTATCGCCAACTGCCCCGATTTAATTTCGGCTCCCTTCACTCTGATATTTGAGCCGGGTTGTAGCATTGTATCTTCGATAAACAGTAAACCTTCTTCGATCCTGGTTTTTTCCTGCATTATGACCGTATCGGCACCATCGGGTACAGGGGCACCCGTAAATATCCTCGCGGCAGTACCCGGTATTAGCACAAATTGTGCACCATTGCCTGCTGCCATTTCACCCAATATTTTCATAGGATGATCCCTCTTCCAGTCCTGGCATGATATGGCATAGCCATCCATCGATGACTGGTTAAAATTCGGGATGTCGACAGGGGATATGACATCTTCAGCTGATACCAGGCCTGCCGCATCGAGTAGGGGAACCGTCTTAGGTGTTAAATGCTGGGCATGGCGAATTATCGTCTCTTTCGCTTCGTTGGCGGAAATCAAATCAGTACCTGGCGATTGTGAAGGCATTTTGATCTAAGATAGATTGAATATTTCTATTGGTCTCAGGGATTCCATTGAATTATTCGCCTGACTTCTTTAATAGCAATGTTAAAATTCTGGGAATAGTTGTTTTGTTGTTGTTATCGAAAAACTCTTCTAACAATACAAGTTCAAGGCCATGATTTTTTGCAGCATTTGTAAAATCAGAAATATTGTGGTTGAAACAGGTTACAATTTGCAGGCCGCTTTCTGTTTCAAATCTCGCTTTCGTTCCATTATATTGCTTGAATGGGTGTAGTTCGCCGATATACACGTGTCCGTGGGTGTTTACAGCTTTGTTTAGTTTTTTAAAGATGCTGTCCAAATCCTCTATATGTTCCAGGACCAAGCTGAATGTAGCTAGATCAAATTGTTTATTATTCAGAAAATTCCATTCCTGATTTATATCTGCATGTATAAATTCGACCTTGTCCGACTGAATTTTAGTTTTGGCCTTTGTCAACATTTCATCGGAAAGGTCTACTGCTAATATTTGCCCGGCCTTGGTGACAAGCCATGCTGTATTTTTTCCTGTGCCGCAACCGATCTCAAGACAACTATTGAAGTGAATACTCGACAAGACTTTCCTTAAGGCAATCCCTTCGAGGTCTCTTGTCTTATTTTCACTAGTGTCGTATTGTTCTGCCCAGGTGTTGTAAGCTGATTTTACGTTCATTTTATTTTTTCTGTAGAAAAGATATGTTAGTGTAGTATTGTTGGTGTTAACCGCCGATCGTGATCATACTCCTGTTGTCGATTTCTTCAGCGTGGAGCTGTTCAAAATTGCTTGTAAACTGTCCTCCCAGTTCCCTGGATTTGGAAGCAATACTTTGGCGGATCAGGGGTTCAATGTCTTCCCCGTTTCTAAAAGCCGTGAGCAGGTCGGTTTCATCTTTAGAAAATAAGCAGTTTTTTATTTTGCCATCCGCTGTCAGCCTGATCCGGTTACAGCCGCTGCAAAACGGCTCACTCATGGTGCTGATCACGGAAAATGTTCCTGTATGACCAGGCACCTGGTAGGCCTTGGCAGTATCATGCGCATCATCCTGGAGCCTTTGAAATGGATATTTTGTCTCAATAAGCGAAAGCATCTCCCGGTGTGTAAAAACCTGGTTGCTTGTCCACCTGTTACCTGTAAATGGCATGAATTCGATGAACCGTACATGCACGGGCTGGTCTTTTGTCCATGCTACAAAATCATTGATCTCAGTTTCATTAAAACCTTTCATCACCACCATATTGACTTTCACGTGAAAGCCATGATCCAGCATGGTATTGATATTATTATATACCTGGTTAAACTGGTCTCGGCGGGTTACCAATATAAACTTATCGGGCTGTAGGGTATCGAGACTGACGTTAAGTGATTTTATATTCGCCTGTTCCAACACATCTACAAAATGATGGAGCCGCGTCGCATTGGTGGTGAGTGTGAGCTTTACCGGTAATTTGGAAAGCGCCAGGATAATATCAGCAGCATCTTTTCTGACCAGCGGTTCACCACCTGTGAGACGGATCTTGTTAACTCCCAGTTGCACAAATA
>JAEYOL010000049.1 GCA_023411775.1 Bacteroidota bacterium
CAATAATACGCTGATAAAATCACGCCAGGGGCTGTCTCAAAAACCAATCTCACTCTCAATCCGGATCGATCCCACGCAACCGCATCACGAACTAACGATGGTTGCAGAAAACCTTGGGTCCATCCCGCCCAATACCTCCATCATGATAATCTCCACGCCTGAAAATCGCTACAGAGTTTCTATCAGCTCAAGCAAACAGAAGAATGCGAGGGTGGTATTCGACCTTATCAATCCCTGATCCTGCATGGTACGACTCGCGGAAATTGATATGACTTAAGTTTTCCGGAAAATTCATCCTGTTTATTATTTTTATTTTATATTGAATTTTTTCAGACTGATAATGCCGGGCAACCAAACACCAAATACTGACGAGCAATCCCTATGGTCCCAATTTATCCACGGGGATGATAAAAGCCTTGAAAAGCTGTACCGGCAATACTTCGATGATCTTTATAACTATGGTAAAAAATGGCTTCGCGACGGACCTCTTACCGAGGACGCGATCCAGGATCTTTTTATAAAGCTGATGAAAAACAGGTCATCGCTCTCAGAAACTACTTCGGTCAAATATTATTTGTTTCGCTCACTCCGAACAGTAGTCTTGGATAAGTTGAAGCGCGAAAACAGGATGCAACTGGTAGACAACCCCGGTGATCATTTATTCCTTTTTGAACTAAGCCCTGAAAAAAACCTGGTTGACCAGCAGGACGCCATCCAATTAAAAGAAAGACTAGCCTCGGCTATGAAAAACCTCACACCCCGCCAACGGGAAGCTATATTCCTTAGATACGTTGCAGGATTTTCCTATAACCAGGTTGCAGACGCCATGGAACTCACAGCCAAAGGAACTTACAAACTCATGGCCAGGGCTATCGATGCCCTGAAAGATCACCTGTTGACTGGCTCTTCCCTGTTGCTCGCAAAAATATTTTTAGAATTTGGTTAAAATTTTTATAAATCGGTGGGGTAATCTTTTTTAAACCTTCGTTTATCAAGTAGCCTCTATCCTTTCGAAACAATGTGAATGATCTTTTATGAGTGATGTATTTGATAAATATCGCGATTTCAGCGTCAGCCAGTTTGTGCTTGATGAGGATTTCGCGAACTGGGTAAAAAAGCCCAATGAAGAGCAGGATAAGTATTGGACAAGCTTTTTGAAATACTACCCCGGGCAGGTAAAAACCATAGAACAGGCGAAACTGATCATAAGCAACCTGCAACCAGAACGGGAAACTGTTGATGACCAGGTCAGGAACCGGGTATGGACTGCTATCCAGGCAAAAGCATCCCCATCACCACGTGTATTGAGCATGAATCGGCGCAGATGGCTTACGGCGGCAGCAGCAGTACTGGTTTTAGTTTCAGGTGCTATCTTTTTGAAACTGGGCGCTGTTAAGAACGAGGTCATTCAAACTGCGTATGGTGAACAAAAAACCATTACGCTACCTGATAACAGTACCGTAGTGCTAAATGCGGCCTCGAGGATAGAATATAAGAATGATTGGCCTGCCGGGTCACCGCGGGAAGTATGGGTGGAAGGTGAAGCTTTTTTCGATGTGGCACATAAGCATTCAACAGGTGCTGAAGTCAAACCCTCCGATCGCTTCATCGTTCATTTGAAACATATGAAAGTGGAAGTGTTGGGAACACGTTTTACCATCAACACAAGACGCAGCGGCGAACAGGTTGTACTGGAAACGGGCAGTATAAAAGTAAATCTCAATAACCAAGAGGAATTTTATTTAAAGCCAGGGGAAATGGTGCAGTATGACCAGACCAGCAAAACTATTGCCCGGGAAAATATCAATGCCCGTGATCATGTGCTATGGAAAGATAACCGCCTGAAATTTGAAAATTCACCATTAAGCGAAATAATTCAACTAATCGAAGACAACTATGGATACCAGGTAGTCCTGCAGGACTCAAGCCTCCTGCACCGGACCATATCCGGCACACTTTCCTCCGAAAACGAAGAAGTGCTGTTCAAAGCCCTGGAGTCCATGCTTGATTTAAAGATTTCTATATCGGGGAAAAAAGCCACGATCAGTAAAAAATAACTACAAAACAACTGCTCATGAAAGGACTGCTCATTAGAGGCATAAGCTATTGTATTGCCTTTACTGCAACCATTTTGACAAGTGTCGCAACCGTAAACGCAAAGGACAACGATTTCAAATACCATTGGCAACAACAACTGCCGGTGAAATCTGTCCTGGATGCGATTGCCAGCCATTACAACATCAACCTGGTATATGAAAATAGTCTCCTTCAAAATAAAGTTACTTCTTACAAATTCCAGCCAGGTCAGTCAACACTCAATAAAACGCTTGAAGAAGTTCTGACCCCGCTGGGACTCAGGGCTGCAAAACTGGACAACAAAAACTATAGCATTGTAGCGATCAAACCGGCAAACGACAAAGCGGACCAGGGTGATATGGCCCAGGGCTCTCCCAACAATGCTAATACGAATCCCCGGGATGGTTTAACCGATACATCCCGCCAGGAGAGAATAGTAAAAGGAAGAGTTGTTTCTGCGGAAAATGAAGATCCCATCTCAGGCGCCAGTGTGACAGTGATTAATACCGGCACCGGGACAACAACAGATGCCGAAGGTTATTTCACTTTAAAATTGCCTGCCCAGGCAAAAGTGATCAGCTTCGGCCATGTGAACTATATCCCAGGCAATATCCTCGCAGATAGCAGGAACATGACGATTGTAAAATTAAAAGCAAGATCACAGGAATTGGAAAATGTAGTCGTAACAAACGGCTTATTTCGCCGTCCGAAAGAAAGTTTTACCGGGGCTGCCGTTTCAGTTACAGGTGAAGAACTTCGCCGGGTTAATAATATTAATGTTCTTGATGCGCTCAAGGTGTTTGATCCTTCTGTTCGTATTCCGGACAATAATATTTTCGGTAGTGACCCTAATCGCCTGCCGGTTATAACGCTTAGAGGCACCAACAATTTTCCACAGCAAACTGGGAATATCCCACCAGCCTCCGGTGCTGACTTTATGGCTAGCTATGGTACCAATCCCAACCAACCCTTGTTTATCCTCGATGGATACGAGGTTAGCATACAGAAGATCTATGATCTCGACATGACACGGATCGCCAACTTTACCATATTAAAAGATGCCGCCGCAACATCCATTTACGGAAGTCGCGCCGCCAATGGTGTGATCGTAGTCGATACCAAACAACCGGAAGCTGGTAAACTCCGGCTGAGCTATAGCGGTATGTTACAGATTTCTGGACCGGATCTCAATGTCTATGATCTAACCAATGCAACGGAAAAACTGGAAGTAGAACGTTTGGCGGGTATGTATAATACTTATGCAGACGGGATAAGACCTGATGCGGATGCTGTTCTGAGAGAAACATATTCAAACCGGCTTGCAGCTGTACAAAGAGGTGTCAACACCTACTGG
>JAEYOL010000058.1 GCA_023411775.1 Bacteroidota bacterium
TCACCATTTCCGTTGTGGCGCCGGCGGGCGTGTAGAAGGTTTTGATGATAAATATGAATACGGAAGAAGACCTGTCGGCGTATATGTGCCAAGGTTCAGAAATATTTATGACGACAAACGCGATTACCTGCGTGGCTTTGGCTACCAGGGTGGGGCCAGCAGGCAGGGCTGGGGCCGTGAAGTGGCCGAACTCAGGCTGGGTGCTGATTTCAAAGACATGCTCTGCGAACCGGGCAACTGGACCATCGGGATCACGGCCTTTGGAGAAATGTTGCCCTATCATGAAAATACCATTGCACTCGATAAGGATAAAAAAGACAAATGGGGCTTGCCTGTTTTAAAAATGGATGTCGAGATCAAAGACAATGAGATGAAAATGCGCAAGGATATGATGGAGGATGCGAAAGAGATGCTGGAAGCAGCCGGCGTAAAAGACGTAAATGCTTACGACAGCGGTTATGCACCTGGTATGGGTATTCATGAGATGGGAACTGCCCGCATGGGTCGCGACCCGAAGACATCTGTATTAAATGGCAATAACCAGGTTTGGGATGCACCTAATGTTTTTGTGACAGATGGCGCCTGTATGACTTCGGCATCTTGTGTTAATCCGTCACTCACTTATATGGCATTGACAGCAAGGGCCGCGGATTTCGCGGTGAAAGAATTGAAAAAGGGAAACCTGTAGCAAAAACTACTAACAACATTCAACCATTTTCAATCAATTTAAACCACATTAAACTTTTTATAATGGACCGTAGAGAACTATTAAAAATGATCGCCCTGGTAACTGGTGGGGCTGTTATTGGTGGCGAAGTATTCCTGACAGGATGTAAATCACCCGGGACAGCCGATGTTGGTTTTACACCGGCTAATATTTCACTACTGGATGAGATTGGTGAAACGATCCTGCCCGCCACTTCATCACCTGGCGCCAAAGCAGCCGAGGTAGGAAAGTTTATGCAGGTATATGTTACCGACTGCTATACCGCCCGCCAACAGGAAGCTTTTACAAAAGGTATCTCTGCCGTGGATGAGGCCAGTAAGAAATTAAATGGCAAATCTTTCATGGAATCGACGCCGCAACAACGGCAGGAACTGCTGCTGAAACTTGACGACGAAGCCCGCGAATATGATAAAAAGATAACAGTGGAGGAGCAGCAGCAGCGCGACCAGGCAAAACGCGAGATGAAGGAATTCGAGCCTTCACCATCTCATTACTATACAATGATGAAACAACTGACGCTGCTTGGTTTCTTTACTTCTAAAGTAGGAGCTACCCAGGCTTTACGGCATGTAGCTGTACCCGGCAAATATGATGGCGCTCTTCCTTACAAAAAAGGAGACAGGGCCTGGGCTGAATAAATTCACTCATTACAAAAAAACCAACAATGGATTTTAAAAGGAGACAATTTTTAAAAATGAGCGGCAACCTGGCTGCCCTGCTCGCCCTCGGCCCTATGGCCTGCAAACTTTCATCGAATGATCAAAAGGAAAGTAAGGAAGATACCACAGCTGCTAATAGTGGCACCGTGACGGCCGGCACAGCACTGGCTGCATTTGGGCTTCAACTCTACACGCTGCGTGATGATTTGCCTAAAGATCCCAAAGGAATATTGAAGCAGGTCGCATCATTTGGTTATAAACAGATCGAAAGTTATGAAGGAAAAGACGGTATGTTCTGGGGAATGAGTAATACCGATTTTAAAAAATACATGGATGACCTGGGCATGGTGATCGTATCCAGCCATTGTGATATCAATAAAGATTTCGAGAAGAAAGCAGCTGATGCCGCAGCGATCGGTATGAAATACCTGGTTTGCCCCTGGCTCGGGCCACAGAAAAAAATTGATGACTTTAAGAAAGCGGCTGACGAATTCAACAAACGTGGAGAGATATGTAAGAAGAACGGGATCCGGTTTGCCTACCACAATCATGCATATTCTTTTGAGCCGGTCGAGGGACAACTGGGACAGGATGTAATGATGACCAATACCGATCCTGAACTGGTGGACTACGAAATGGATATTTACTGGGTAGCTGCGGCAGGACAGGACACTGAGGCCTGGTTGAAAAAATACAAAAATCGCTTCCGGCTCTGCCATGTAAAAGACCGTGCGAAAGGTGCCACACCGGCTGATCATGATGCATCAGTTGACCTTGGAAAGGGCAGCCTTGATTTTTCTAGATTGCTGAAAACAGCCAGCGAAAACGGCATGGAGTATTATATTGTTGAGCAGGAAAAATATGAAGGCACCACCCCATTAAAATCGGTGGAAGCCAATGCAGCATATATGAAGAATTTAAAGATCTAGGTAAGGCAAATGAAACTATTCACCTGCCAATAATCTTTGTAATGCATCTTTCAGGCAGCCACCCGTGCTTATCTTTTTCGCGAGTGGCTGCATATTTTTTCGCATCTGCTGATATTCCTCTTCTGAAAGAGCGTTGATGGCTTCTTCGATTCGGGTCAGGTCCTTGACAGCAAACCCGATCTTATATTTATTGACCAGGTACTCACCTGCACTTTCCATAGGGACAATGATGGGCAAACCACTGAGGATATATAACGACAACTTATGATGGCTGATATATTTCATATACCTGCCAATACTGCCATCCATCCCATGGATGCCTGTTCCATCCCATAACAAGCCAAAGGATCCTTTTAGTTTTTGCGGCAACCCGTGGGGATCTTCCACGCCGTGCCATGCAAGGTTTGGTTGGGCCAGCATCTGCTGCGTTTGATGTGGGCCGTAAACATCAAAATGCAGATTTGGTTGTTCCGGACTTAATTGTCCAAGCTTTTCCAGAAATGGACTTTTAGAAAGATTTCCAGCAAAAACGATATTGGGTGAAATTATTCGCGGCTGCACGGATGGACTCGATAGGAAGTCAAAAAAGTCTGTCTCCACCGACTGGACCGGGCCAACCGTCTCATGAAGCCAGACTTTCATTCGTTCGTTATGAACTATAAAATATTTAAGTCTTTTGAAAAGGGATATCTCCGTACTTAGTTTCCTGTGATCACCATCTTTGATACCATCAATATCAGTCAGGTAACAAATGAGCCGTGTGTCCTTTCGGTGCCTGAGTAATAATCTAATGAGCATCCGGGTCAGCCGTGCATAGCCGGGGTACAGAAAAACAATATCAGATCCCTTCCGAACCTTAATCACCATTTTGAACAGGCTTAAGAAACGGACGGCCTTAGCTATCCACGTGAAGTTTTCCTGGTGTGGCAAAATAAGAGGCCGGTATCCCTCGCTCAACAATATTCGTTCTGCATCCACCAGGCCTGCACCACCATGCTGGTAGTGTTGACCGAGATATTGTTGTATAAAATATTTTTCCGCCATGCTAATGGATGCTAACTGCCCCGAAGATAAGCATCTCTTTTCCCTATATTTACAAATCAAACCCAATACACTGATGAAGGAAGCAGAAATAAGAATCAGGCCGGCCAGATCGCTTTCCTTCCAGCTTTCGGAGATCTGGGACAACCGGGAATTGCTATACTTTTTTACCTGGCGTGATATCAAAGTAAAATACAAGCAAACCTGGCTTGGTATCCTTTGGGCTATCCTTCAGCCGGTGTTACTGATGGCCATTTTTTATTTTATCTTTTCACGTACGCTCCACATCGATACCGGAACCAATTATCCCGTATATGCTTTTTCAGGGCTCATACTCTGGGGGCTTTTTTCATCAGGCATCACCAATAGCAGTGAAAGCCTGTTGACCAATGCGCCTATCATCCGTAAAATTTATTTCCCACGCATACTCATACCACTGTCCTCGCTTTTAACAGCATTGGTTGATTTCCTTTTTGCCTTTTTTGTACTCTTTGTATTACTGCTCATCTTTCGCCAGGCGCTGAGTTGGACGGCATTGATTTATTTTCCCCTTGCCATTATCATGACTTTCCTATCCTCATTTGGCGTGGGCACACTAATTGGTGCATTGAATGTGAAGTACCGCGATTTTCGGTACCTGCTCCCCTTCTCGATACAGTTTCTTTTTTTTGGTTCGCAGATAGTTTATTCTATCCATAATATTACCACTGGCTGGGCAAAGTCTTTGTTTTATCTCAATCCCCTCAATGGCGCCCTGGAGATCTTCCGTCAGCCACTGAGTGATACGGCTATCTACTGGCCGGGAGTTTTCATCAGCCTTGTATCTCTTTTGTTTTTTGTGGCAGTTGGTTTATTTTATTTTAAGAAAACAGAAACTTATTTTGCCGACCTTGTATAAGCCATGAAACCGATCATCGAAATAAAACAACTCGGTAAAAAATACAGACTTCGCAGCAATGAGAGCTATCTCGCCCTGCGAGATGTGATCAGCCATGGAATAAAATCCGTTTTTTCTCAAAGCAAAAGCAAGCACGAGGATTTCTGGGCCTTACAGGATATCGACCTCAAAATCGAACGCGGGGAAAGGATCGGGATCATCGGCAGAAACGGAGCCGGGAAGAGTACTTTACTTAAAATACTCAGTCGTGTGACCTGGCCTACCACAGGTGAAGCCATTATCCGTGGACGGCTGGCCAGTCTGCTTGAAGTAGGCACAGGGTTTCATCCCGAATTAACAGGGCGTGAGAACATATTCTTAAATGGTTCCATACTCGGATTGAAAAAAGCCGAGATCATCAAACAATTCGATGCCATAGTGGACTTCAGCGGAGTAGAAAAATTCCTCGACACCCCGTTAAAACATTATAGTAGCGGTATGCAACTCAGGCTGGCGTTTGCCGTGGCCGCTCACCTGGAACCGGAAATACTGTTGATCGATGAAGTATTGGCAGTAGGTGATATGGAATTTCAAAAGAAATGCATTGGCAAAATGGAGGAGGTAAGCCAGAAGGAAGGGCGAACGATATTATTTGTGAGTCACAACATGTCCTATATTACGTCCCTTTGCACAAGAAGTATTTTACTCGACCGCGGCAAAATAAGTTTTGAGGGCAGCCCCGCTTCAACCATCCAGACTTATTTTTCCTGGATCAATGCGAAAACAGAGAAGTCGGATGATATTGACCAACGGCCCGGCAATCAATATGTAAAATTACGTTCGGTAAAAGCTATCAACAGGTCGAACGATAGTACCGGGACATTCAGGGTGACTGATGAAGTGGGCATCACAATGGAATACGAAGTGCTGGAAGAAGGCCAGACACTCTGGCTGGGTCATAATATTTACAATGAGCAGGGTGTAAACGTTTTTGACACACATAGTGTACAGACAGAATTTTATCGTAAGCCACATCCAAAAGGTATTTATACTTCTGTTGTATGGATACCGGGTAATTTGCTAAACCTGGGAACCTATGTGGTGAGCAGCGCTATTTTTAATCACCTTAAAAATATAATCCATTTCCATGAACGTGACGTGCTGACTTTTACCATACACGAAGCGTTTGATGAAGAAACAGCCAGGGGCGACAGCGCCGGGGATTTTCCGGGTGTGGTACGACCTTTACTGAAATGGGAGATCAAAAATATCTAAGCATGGCAAATGAATGGACCGGTGAAAGGCTTGAGACTTTCGTTCATAATGACTCGACCATTGAGCATCTGCACCGATACGCTATTGTAAATGAATTTATAAAAAACAAGGTAGTGCTGGATATTGCGTGTGGTGAAGGCTATGGAAGTAGCCTGTTGTCAGCGTCAGCCCGTTTTGTAACCGGCATAGATATCGACAACACAGTCATCGCTCATGCTTCGCAAAAATATAAGAAAGATAATTTACTTTTTAAACGTGGCTCTGTTGAAAATATTCCCTTTGAAGATGCTCACTTTGATGTTGTAGTAAGTTTTGAAACTTTGGAGCATGTTTCGGGACATACATCTATGCTAAGTGAAATAAAAAGGGTAATGAAACCAGGCGGGCTCCTAATATTATCTACACCCAATAAAAAATCTTATTCAGATCTATATGACTATAAAAACCCGTTTCACAAAAAGGAACTATACCTGCAAGAATTGGAAAAGCTATTAAACGAACACTTCATATTTTATTCAATACATTATCAAAGCATCCATACAGCTTCTCTTATAATAAACTCTTCCGGCAATTCTCTGAAACTTTATGAAGGAGACTATCATAAAATAAGGACGATGGATACGATTGAACCCTTATACTTTATTGCCCTCTGTTCTGATCATGCACTTCCGGCATTACCATCAAGCCTGTTTACCAGTAAAGGAACTCTCGAAACTGCCATAAGAGAGAAAGAGCTTTCCGTAAAAAACTCCTTAAGTTACAGGATCGGGCATACAATATTGTTTCCGGCAAAACTTGCATATAAAATATTTTCAAAAAGATTCAACCGCTAATGCCCCTTTTCTCGGTCATTATACCCAATTTTAACCATGCACCGTTCCTCAAAGAACGGATAGATTCTATATTGAACCAAACATATGTAGATTTGGAAATTATTCTGCTTGATGATAATTCTACAGACAACAGCAAAGAGATTCTGGAAGAATACTGCTCAAATAATAAAATAAGTCACCTTATTGTCAATGAAAAAAACAGTGGCTCCCCGGTATCCCAGTGGCAAAAAGGAATACATCTTGCTAAGGGCGACTGGATTTGGATAGCAGAAAGCGATGATATAGCAGACTCTCATTTCCTGGAAGAATGCGCCAATTGCATAAATAGCCACCCGAAAACCGGACTAGTCTATTGTGACAGTAATATATTTGATGTAGTCCATCAACAAACTTCCAGACGATTCTCCGATCGGAAAAACTCAATCTTTAAAACCGTAAAATGGAGCCATGCTTACTGGCAAAGCGGAATTCATGAGATTAATGAATGCCTCAAATATGATTGTACCGTTAACAATGTAAGTGCAGCGGTTTTCAAAAAAGAATTAGCATTGCAGATACTTGATGGAGCATTAACCTTTCGTTATTACGCCGATTGGTACTGTTTCTTAAGATTATGCCTTCTTTCTGGCATAAGTTACATCCCAAAGGCCTTAAATACATACCGCTTTCACAGCCAAAGCCTTTTAAATGCCGAAACCTCCCTTATAATTTCGACAAAAGAGTATTTTAAAATACTAAAGTTATTATATTATAATAACATGATCACCAATAGGAAAAAGCTATTGACACATTTTGCATATAACTATTTGGCATTTGGCATTTTAAAGGACGGACCCCGCAAAATGTTCGCCATTACAAGAAACTATTTTGCAATAGATAAGACTTTAGCATTTAAGGTAATTCTGAGAGTTCTTCAAATAAAACTTTTTAATAAGCGTTATAAGGCCAAATTTGAAATCAACGAAACTTCATCCTGGTATTCACAACTACAATGAACACATTCTGCACTATAATAACTGCCGATTACTATCCTTATTCGGTCGCCCTATATAAATCACTACGCGAGTATAGTCAAAATGTAACACTCCATGTTCTAGTTTCCGATAATAAAGCAATTGATGATCACCTTCCTCTATACTCCGGTATTCATCTTGTAAAAACGCAAGAGCTAGCAGAAGATATATCTATCACCGAAATATATAACAAGTATGCTCATATCAATATGGATTTTTTCAGGTGGGCAGCCAAGCCTTTATTCATTCTGCACTTACTAAATAAAGGCTATAACAAGGTCATCTTCCTGGATTGCGATATCTTTTTTTTCAACGATTTTAGTTTTTTGTTTGCAGAGCTTAATTCAGCGGGTGTACTTCTAACACCTCACTGGCACACAAAAGATCCACTTATTAATGAATCAAGTTTTAAATTGTTATTTACATCCGGGATATTCAATGCAGGTTTTATCGGAGCATCACCAAAAGGGACTGACGCATTACAATGGTGGGCAAATGCGTGCCATTTTAAAATGGGCGAAGTTCCGTCAATGGGTATACATGATGACCAGAAATATCTTGACGCAATGCCCGTACTCTTTGAAACAGTAAAAATATTACGTCATAAAGGATGTAATATATCGTCATGGAATGTAGAAGAATGTAAAAGAGAATTACAAAATGGAATACTTTTAATAAATGGAGAATATCCGATAATTTTTATCCATTTTAGCCAGATATTGGCAAAGGAAATTTTAAGAGGACACGACCCTTTATTATTACCACACCTAACTAAATATAAATCTGTATTTGAAGAAGATGGTGTAGAATTATCCCAGTTTATGGATGAATTAGATTTCCATTTAAACGTGAACTTATTAAAAAGGATTAAATGGAATTTAAAACTTCGAACCAGGATAAAGAATATTCTCTATAAGATGGCAAAGACATTGTAACACGCAATGAAAAAACTAATTAAATCGATATTAATAAAATGTAATTTATTTTATCATTTTAAGTATTCACATTTCTTTCGCCTATATCTAAATATTCTCAAACCCAGTGTAATAAAATCGGAAAAAAAAGAGATTTTGTTTTATAAGTCCTTCTTATCATCCATTGATCTTATCTTCGATATCGGCGCCTATGATGGTCACAAAACTGCCGCTTTTCTTCATATCGCCAGGAAAGTTGTTTGCGTGGAGCCGGACAAAGAAAATTTCAAGGTATTGGGCATACGTTTTCGTCACAAAAAAGATCGGGTGTATTTGGAAAATAAAGCGGTGAGCAATGTTGCGGGGACCAGCTATATGCATATACACCACCCGGCTTCCGCATTCAATACGCTTAGTGATAATTGGAAAGACATTCTCGAAAGCGACAATGTTGAAAAATGGAATGAAAAGATAAGCTTTCCTGAGCGCGTACTGGTAGAGACCATCACGCTGGACCAGCTCATTGAAAAATACGGCCGGCCTGATTTTATTAAAATAGACGTGGAAGGACTGGAAGAAAAAGTATTGCAGGGACTTAGTAGCAGGGTTTCCTGCCTAACGTTTGAAGCCATGCTGCCTGACGGACTCGAGGCGATCCACAACTGTCTTGCCCAGATCGAGCGACTGGATACTGATGCACGTTTTAATGTCGCGGAATATGAACAATTGCTGTTTGAGAAATTTGTTTCATTTGACGAAATCCGGAACTGGCTTGCGGTCAGTCGTATTACCCATTTTGAAATTGTGGTCAAAATGAATCTTTAAAAAAGGTCAGCAAAGATGAACATCGCACTTATAGAAAAAGGTCATTTCGAGGTTGCTTATACCCTGCTGTCTTTATTTGACGATGGCCAAAATCAAATTACCGTCTTTATTGACCAGGACTCTTACCAGCAACTCGAACTGATGCTTGGTAATAAAATAAGTGAATACACCTGGGTGGTTCAACAACCAGGCGAACCCAACCGGGGTTTTATTACCCGCATCTTTAAGACGCTACAGGATGAAAACTTCGATCTTTATTATTTCGATACCATTGAAGATAATTTCATCGTTTACGCCAATTGGTTACAAAGATTAAACTCCCACAAAACAATATTAACGCTTCACGACATCAACGGATTTTTTGAATATAAACCGGCATTGAGCATACGACGGCTGGTTAGATACTGGGGCAAAAGAAAATTGATAAAGTTGATTCCCATGTTCAATGTACTTTCCGAAACCATGAGGACATACCTCGAACCAAAACTTCCCAACTCAAAAAAGGTATTCAATATACCTGGAAGTTTTTTTGATCCGGGAATTTACACTCCCATTAGTTTTTCAGCAGGCGAGCAACTAAAGCTGACAATTCCAGGCTCTATTGACAAAAGAAGGAGAGACTATGAACAGGTATTTGATATGCTGGCAGAAGCTGCACGTCAAGACATCGATATAAAAATTACACTGCTGGGTGCATTTAAAAAAGGATATAGTGAACATATCCTCGAACGCTGCAGGGATTACTTAGCGAAAAATAATAACCTCGTCATATTTCATACCCCTGTTGTGAACCAACCCGAGTTTGACAAAGTGATCAGCGAATCTCATTTTATCTGGATGCCTTTGCAACATGAGACAATGATTTCGGATGGTGTGACGGAAACTTATGGTCGCAGTACTACTTCAGGCAATATCGCAGACGCGATCAGGCATGCCAGGCCATTTTTCTCACCGGAACACCTGTCCCTTGATAATGGCCTGGAGAAAGCCTGCACGCGTTACACAGATATAAAAGAGTTGGCAGGCACTTTGAAAGCACTGACCCCTGAACGCTACCAGGCGCTTCAGCAGAATGCCTACCAGGCTTCGTTGATCTATACAAAGGAAAATATCATCCTGCGTAATCCAGACCTTTTTAAGTGAACGGGAAATTATTTCAACGCCCGGATGATCTCGATAAAATCCGCGGCTACCAGTGATGCCCCACCTACCAGTCCGCCATCCACATCCGGGCAGGAAAATAATTCTTTGGCATTGCCGGCCTTAACACTACCACCATAAAGTATGGAAATTTTTTCTGCAGTATCTTTTCCGAACTGGCTTGCCAGTGTCGATCGCAGGTGTGCATGCATTTCCTGCGCCTGTTCGGTACTAGCGGTCTTACCCGTGCCAATTGCCCAGATGGGCTCGTAAGCAATCACAATATCTTTTACTTTCTCCGCTGGCAGGTGATACAAGGATTCTTTTAATT
>JAEYOL010000099.1 GCA_023411775.1 Bacteroidota bacterium
GTTCAAAACCATGATCATCCTGGCGATCGTAGTTGGTATAAGTAAAGCTGGCGTCGTATGTGATAACATCTTTGATCTTTCTCTTAAAATAAACCGCTCTCAGTTCAAACTTATTTTTGAATGCCGAACCCTGTATGCCTGCCTCAAAGGTGTTTGATTTTTCAGGCTTCAGGTTCAGGTTGGCACCGTATTGACCAAACAGTTCCGAGATAGCCGGGGCTTTGAACGCCGTACCATAGTTTGCAAATACCTTCAGGTTTTCATTGACAAGCCAGGATGGGTTGATTGAATAAGTGAAATTATCTCCGTATTGTGAATGATCATTATAACGAATCCCCAGTTCCAGGTTAAAACCCTTCAGATCCTTCAGGAATAGTAATGCATATGGACTGCTGATACTGGTAATGGTATCGGCGATAGCAGGAGAGGGGTTTTTCATCATGAACCGGTCGTAGCGGAACCCGGCCAGGCCCTGTATATGATTACCAAAATTGTATTGTCCAAATACCTCGGCGGTTTTTTTGCTGCCATCATAAACCGAGGTGCCGTAGTTGCTGATATAAGTCCGGGCGACTTCATCATAGGAATAGATCCCCGTGACCGACCCCTTCGCAAAACTGTATTGTACCTGGCTACCCCCACTGAGCAGGCTGGAACGAAATCGATGTTGTGCTGGTGAAAATGCTCCTTCAGAATAAGTACCCGAGAAATAATTATACCGGAAAAATGGTTTTACATGCAGGCCGGTTGTGATCTTTCCGTCAAAATCCATGCTCACCGCGTTGCTGATCAATCCATTTTTTGGAAATTGATCTGAACCTGACGTATCCTTTGCTTCGGGCACCCCAATAGTATTCTGATGCGCGAACGTAATATTATATGAAGATCCCTCCATGGCACCGCTAAGGCCGGCATTTGCTTTAAAGGTTTGATAATTGCCTACAGACAGCCCGCCGTAAATATTGGCGGGTTTGCCTTCACCTTTTTTGGTAATGATATTGATCACTCCCGCTATCGCGTCGGATCCATAAAGTGTGCTTTGCGCTCCTTTTAAAATTTCAATTCTTTCTACCTGTTCTACCGGTAGCATACGCAGGTCAAATGCACCGCCGATTCCTGTGGGATCACTTATCGGTACGCCATTGATGAGTACAACGGTATAAGAAGTCCTGGTGCCACGTAAGAAAACACTTTTGTCCTTGCCCGGATTGCTATTGGCGCCATTAACGACCAGGCCCGCCTGTTCGTTGAGTATCTGCGACAGGTCTTTTCCCCCTGCGCGTTCCAGGTCTTTTTTGCTGATCACTGAAATGACTTTACCGGTTTCGCTGATCTTTTTGGGGAAACGGGTAGCAGTAACGACTACCTCATCCAGGGACTTGGCCAGGGTATCTTCCTGCGCCTGCAGCTGACTGACGATGTTGATCGCAGCCACAACAAAAAACAACTTCCTCATAAATAAAAAGTTTTTGCGTGACTGCTTCCGGAAATTAAATAAGATAGAAATATAAAAGCTAACGCTAATACATTCCCGCCTTTCACCCGAAAGCATTGAATGATGATGTTAACGGCCTGGCAGGTCTTCTGGCTTGAAGCGATGATTGAAACCTTCCCAAACGCAAAGCGAATAGTGGCGATTCTTCAACCTGTCTGATCTCCTTTGTCAGGAGGCTTCTTACAGCTACGGGGATAGCACCGGATTTTCACCGGTTTCCCTTTTCATCCCGGCATTTAACCCGGGAACCAAACCGGTGGCAAATGTAGGAACAAACCAAAGAAGAAAATCGGGAGAAGATTGTTTTAATTTGCCCAATTAATTTTAAGCCTGCGACTCGCAGCTCAAAGCTTACAGCTCGCAGCTTTTTTCTATCTTCAACGCATGACAAAAAACAAGCTGGGCCTCCTCGATCTCACGATGATTGTGATCAGTTTTGTGATCGGGATGGGCATATTCCGTACTCCCGTAAATGTAGCCGCCGCCACACCAACTCCATTTATATTTTATCTCTGCTGGATCGCCGGCGGAATTGTTGCCTTATGTGGCGCCTTAACCTATGCAGAAATCGGTTCGAGACTACCGGTCACAGGCGGTTACTATAAAGTTTTTGCTTACGCTTACCATCCATCTATCGCTTTTGCGATCAATTGTATCATCCTCGTCTCAAACGCAGCTTCAATGGCTGCCGTAGCGCTGGTGGGTAGCGAGTATATTTCCAGCGTTTTGTTCCCACTTTCCAAAGATGCGGCTTATATGCAGGTGGAAGCCAACGCGGCGTATATTAAAACCGTACAGATCGTGATCGCGCTGGTGGCCATCGCTATTTTTTATACGGTCAATCTTTTGGGATTAAGAATGAGTGCGCGTGCACAAACCGTTCTTATGGCAATTAAGATCGGGATGATGCTGCTGTTGATTGCTCCCCTGTTTTTCGCCGTCAATGAAACCGCAGCGGTTTCCCCATTGATCGGAAGTGATATGGAACCAGCTTTGCGGGAATACATCAAGGCCTTTGGCATTGGGCTGATCGCCGTTAGTTTTTCATATGGCGGTTACCAGCAGACCATCAACTTCGGTGAAGAAATCGATAAACCCAATAAAAATATTCCGCGCGGGATCTTTATCGGCATCTTTGTCATCATTTCCCTGTACATGCTTATCAACCTCGCTTATGTGAAAGTGATCGGTTTCGAAGAACTTAAAACAAGTGAAAATATCGCGGCGATCATGGCAGCAAAAGTTTTTGGTGCGCAGGCGGAAAAGATTGTTTCGGTATTCATTTTCTTAGGCGTGTTGGCATATATCAATGCCGTACTGCTAAGTAATCCAAGGGTAATGTATGCTATGAGCCAGGACAAGATTCTGCCGCAAAGCTTTACCAAACGAAACAGCAGGGAAGCGCTAACATTGGCCCTGACCTTGTTTGCAGGCGCTGGTGCGTTGATCGTCTTCTGGGCGCAGGAGTTTGATAAGATCTTAAGCTTTACGATTTTCCTCGATTGTTTTGGCATGGCATTGTCAGCGGGTAGCATTTTTATCATTCGCAAAAGAACTTCCTACTTAAATGATACAGGTATTTTCAGTATGAAGCTATATCCTTTGCTACCGATCATATTTATTATCGCCTATTTATTTGTGGCGATAAGCATCGCGCTCGACTATCGCAATAATAATTACGCGGCCCTGATAGGATTAGGTGTACTGGCGTTCTTTGTGATCCTGTATTTTTTGGTTAAAAAATTGCGGCCCGACACCGAAAAAGAATGAGTATGGAATTTTCTCAAATTATAAATGAACTCGGAGAATCCAGGGAAGATTATTTCCAGGCCATAGCGCCGCCCATCATCCAGACCAGTAATTTCGCTTTTAAAAAAGTTGCTGACCTGGAGCGGGCGTTTGAAGATGAGATGGGCAGTTATCTGTATAGCCGTGGAATCAATCCTACTGTTGACATACTACGCAAAAAGCTGGCGGCACTTGATGGAGCGGAGGATTGTCTTGTTTTTAATAGCGGCGCAGCAGCGATTTTCGCAGGCGTACTGGCTAATGTCAGTTCCGGTGACCATATCGTTTCTGTAAGTTCACCATATTCCTGGGCGCAAAAGATGTTTGATGTCATTTTGCCACGATTTGGTGTCCGCACGACCTATATCGATGGAACTAAGATCGACAACTGGAAAAATGCCATGCGGCCTGATACACGGCTGTTCTACCTGGAATCGCCCAACAGCTGGAGTTTTGAAATGCAGGACATCCGTGCGGTGGCAAAGCTGGCGCGATCGGCTAATATTGTTTCCTTTATTGACAATAGTTATTGTACACCCCTGCAGCAAAACGTAATTGAAATGGGTGTGGACCTGGCCATGCAAACGGCCACCAAGTATATCAGCGGGCATAGCGACACCCTGGGCGGGGTACTAAGCGGATCTCGGGATATGATCAAAAAGATATTTGACAGTGAATACCTGAATATCGGCAGCGGTATACAACCTTTCAATGCCTGGCTGCTGATCCGCGGATTGAGAACACTGCCCATGCGACTTGACCGGATCAACGCGTCCACCAAAATCATGGTAAATTTTTTGAAACAACATTCGAAAGTGGAATCAGTTATTTTCCCTTTCGATGAATCCTTTCCGCAATACAAACTGGCCAAAGAACAGATGAAAGACGCTGGTGGGCTTCTCACGTTTATTTTAAAAGCAACGGAACGGGATAGGATCATCCTTTTTTGCGAGTCGCTTCGGCATTTCCTGATGGCGGTGAGTTGGGGCGGACATGAATCCCTGGTGATTCCCAAATGCGCAGCCATTGGCGCGGCTCAGTATGATCCATCGCAACCCCTGCACCGTTCGGTGAGAATGTATGTTGGTCTCGAAGACCCCTCGTATCTTGTGGCCGACCTGGAACAGGCATTCGCCGCCATGGAATAAAAATTTATCCTGTTTAACAAAAAGAGCATTGATACGAGTTCAATTAAATTATTTTTGCGCAATGATCAAATTTCCTATAAAACTGGGTGCATGCCTGTTCTCATTTCTTCTGACGAGCCTGTTCGCTAAGGCGCAGGAACCGGCGAAATGGGATCTTCGCAAATGTGTTGAATATGCGCTTGAACACAATATATCCGTCCGCCAGGCAGATGTGCAGGCCAGGATCTTCGCCCTGACTTATGAACAAAGCAAATTATCGCAATACCCCTCGATTTTCTTACAAAATAGTTCTGGTTACCAGTTTGGGCGATCCATCGACCCCTCTACCAACGAATTTACCAACGAGCGGATCTTGTTTGCCAATCATGCTTTGAATGTAAACCTGGACCTGTTCAACTGGTTCAGTAAGAAAAACACGATCGCTGCCAACCGTCTACAGGCAGAGGCTTATACGGAAGGCGTTGAAAAGGCAAAAAATGATATTGCTCTGAATGTGGCCAATGCCTTTTTACAAATTGTCTTAAACGCGGAGCAAATTAAGATCAGCGATGTGCAGGTGAAACAAAGCATGGAGCAGGTGGATATCATCAGGAAGCAGGTAGCGGCGGGGGCATTGCCGGAACTGAACCTGGCTGAAATGGAAACCCAACTGGCAACAGATAGTGCTAACCTCATCACCGCCAACTCAAACTACATTCTTTCTGTATTGCAATTAAAAGCCCTGCTGAATATTGACGCTGATGCGGCGTTTGATGTGGCGATACCACCAGTTGAACTGATACCTGTCGAGCCACTGGCCGAACTGGATCCCGCTGTGGTGTACCAGCTCGCAACTACCAATATGCCCCAGCAAAAAATAAATGACCTGAACCTGCAGGCGGCCATAAAAAATGTAGCTGCGGCAAAGGGTGGCATGTTTCCCTCGCTTTCACTTTTTGGCGGACTGGACTCAAGATATTCCAATGCCCAGAAATTATTCCCGCGAAATTTTATCAATAGTGTTGTGCCCATTGGTTTTGTGGACGTGAATGGCACCAACTATATCGTCAATACCCAAACGGAAGTACCGACAGCGTTTACAAAGAATACATATTTCCGACAGCTGAACAACAACTTCAGCCAGGGAGTCGGGCTAAGCCTGAATATCCCGATATTTAATGGCGGCGCAGCTCGAACCAACTGGAAAAAAGCAAAGCTTAACGTGATCAGCGTAGAACTTCAAAAGGAGTTTGATTCAAAAACCCTGAAGCAGGATATTTACCAGGCACATGCGAATGCTGTTGCCGCTATGCAAAAATTCAACGCGCAAAGTAAGTCTGTTGAGACGGCACAAAAAGCCTATGATTTCGCGAAAAAAAGATTTGACGTGGGTTTATTAAATACGATCGACCTGATAACAAACCAGAATAATTTATTCCGGGCAAAGATCAATATGGTTTCGGCCCAGGCCGACTATGTATTTAAAATGAAATTACTGGAGTTTTATAAAGGGCAGGGACTGAAACTGTAGAGCGCGGTCAAAAATATTTCTTTAACCTTCCAGCTATCGAACTAGAAAATCATAGCAGGAAACTAATTATCCGCTTTAACGGATCTACACGTATGAACAAAACTTTAAAATGGGTACTGATCATTGCAGGCGTATTAGTGGTTGTATTGATTGTAGCTAAACTGCTGGGAGGAAATGACGGCAAAGGCGAAAAGGTGGCGGTGGAGAAAGTTAGCAAACGCACTATTGTGGAATCGGTAACAGCCAGCGGAAACATCTACCCCGAAGTGGAAGTTAAGATCAGCCCGGATATATCCGGTGAGATCACCGAACTGAATGTACAGGAAGGCGACAGTGTGAGAAAAGGAGACGTCCTCGCCCGGATCTTTTCAGATATCTATGCTTTACAAAGAGATGAAGCCGCATCGCAGGTAGGACAGACTCAGGCTTCAGTAGAAAATAGCAAAGCTGCACTTGAAGCAACAAAAGCGACACTCGACCAGGCCAAACAGGCTTACGACCGCAACAAAATGCTGTTTGATCAGAAAGTCATTTCACAGGCAGAATTTGAGCAATTTGAAACAAACTACCGCTCCGCCCAGGCCAACTATAATGCAGCCCTGCAAAGTATCAGGGGATTGCAGGCTAATGTGGTTGCGGCTCAAACGGGACTTACACGTGCTAACAAAGATCTTGGTCGCGCCACCCTGGTAGCACCGATGGACGGCGTGATCTCTTCCCTCAAAGTAAAGAAAGGAGAAAGAGTAGCCGGTAATAGTTTTAATGTGGGTACGGAGATGATGACGGTAGCAGACATGAGCGTAATGGAAGTAAGAGTGGATGTAGGTGAGAATGATATCGTAAAAGTGAATATCGGTGACTCAGCAGATATTGAACTTGATGCATATAATAACCGGAAGTTTAAAGGTGTCGTAACGCAAATCGCCAGCAGCACCAATGCCACGGCTACCACGGCTGCCACAAATGATGTAACCAATTATGAAGTAAGGATCCGCCTCGATCGCGATTCTTACAAAGACCTGATTGATCCTTCCCGGCCAAAAAAATTTCCTTTCCGTCCCGGTATGAATGCCAACGCGGATATAAAGACACGCCGCAAGGATAATGTGCTGGCTGCGCCGATCACCGCGGTGAATGCCAGGGTAAGAGGAAGCGACAAGAGCCTTTCGGATAAAAAACAGGAATCGGCTATGGGCAACGACGAGGAAAGCCAATCGAATGCGGTGACTATGTCCGATGAACTCGAAGAAGTGGTATTTGTACTTCAGAAAGATGGCACCGTTAAAAAGGCAGTTGTAAAATCCGGCATACAGGATATTAACTATATCGAGATCGTCAGCGGACTTAGTGGTGGGGAGGAAGTTGTGATCGGACCTTACAATGCTGTGAGTAAAACATTGAAAGACGGGTCAAAGGTTAATGTAGTGCCGAAGGAAAAGTTGTTCGAAAAGAAATAACAGGTTGCCCGGGGTGAATCCTCAATCTCAACCTCAACCTCAGCCTCAACCTCAGCCTCAGCCTCAGCCTCAACCTCAACCTTTAAAAGTATGGCTCGTAAATTCGGTGTTATCGGAAGCGGCAGTTGGGCGACAGCATTGGTAAAGATACTGACCGATAACGGCCATGCCCTCAACTGGTGGATACGCAATGAGAAGAACATCGAATTCATCAGCAGGCGTCATCACAATCCCAGCTATCTTCAATCCGTCAGTTTTGATGCAAGGCTGCTCAATATGACCAGTGATATTGATGATGTCATCAGGTCTTCTGAAGTTTTGATCATTGGTATTCCATCTGCTTTTATTGAACAAAGTATTGGGCATTTGCAGCCTGGTGACCTCGAAAATAAAAAGATCATCAGCGCGGTAAAAGGGATTTTACCAGAACAAAACATACTCCTTAATTATTACCTGCAACAAAAATTCGGTTTTGCGATTGAAAATTATTTCGCCATACTGGGGCCCTGTCATGCGGAAGAAGTGGCGGCGGAAAAACTTTCCTATTTAACCATTTCCGGTATTGATGTAACAACCGCTGCGGAACTGGCGTCTTATTTTTCAAGCGGCTATATCAATACCATTATCAATCATGATATACTGGGTGTACAATATGCGGCCGTATTGAAGAATATTTACGCGTTGGGTGCTGGTATCGCGCATGGTTTGGATTATGGAGACAATTTTTTAAGTGTTTATATTGCCAATAGTGCTGATGAAATGGCCTCCTTTCTACGGGAGTTTGGAGCCGAGCATATTGTCGTGGGCGAACATGAAGGTGAAGATCCCATTACTCACCGCCGTACGCCGAACTATGCGGCTTCCGTGTACCTGGGCGACCTGCTGGTTACCTGTTACTCCCTGCATAGCCGAAACCGGACTTTTGGCAATATGATCGGGAAGGGTTACTCAGTGAGAGCAGCGCAACTGGAGTTGAATATGGTGGCTGAAGGATACAATGCGGCAAAATGTATCTATAATATTAACAAATCTGTTGACGCACCCATGCCTATTGCGGAGTCCATATATAAGATACTTTGGGAAAATGTTAAACCCGCCGATGGGTTTAAACAGATAGAAGAAGTGTTGGTCTGACAGGTAGGTTTTGAAGTATAAGTTCCAGTAAACTTCAGAGCCGGAACTTAAACTTTTAATTATGCCTCTGTCTTATCATGGTTTTGGTCCCGCTGCCATTTTGATAATGATCGTTTCGGTGATCATTGGCGAGCTTTATAAGGCATACAAACGCCGGCAGCAACAACAGCACTAATCAAAGAAAAGATCGGCCGCGATGCCGTCTGCCATTAGTTTCCCTTTCCTGGTTAGTCTGAGAAAATTGTTTTCAACAAACAGCATTTCCCCCTCCCTGTATTTCTTTGAACGCTGTAATACCGCTGCGCGACGCGGTTCATCAAGTTTATCAACATCCAATCCTTCCATGGTTCGCAATGAGATCATGATGTATTCGTTCAATTTTTGGACCGGTGTCAGTAACTCTTTCTCCAGGGGTAGCACACCTTCATTTATGGAGGAGATATATTTATTGTTGTTGGCAATATTCCACCACCTGGCATCCCCGTCGAAAGAATGAGCCGAAGGACCTATGCCAAGATATTTTTTTCCCTGCCAGTAGGAAGAATTATGCCGGCTACGTAATCCGGGTTTTGCAAAATTGGAAATTTCATAATGTTCGTATCCCGCTGCGGCCAGCCATTCCATTAGTAATAAAAACTGTTCTGATTGTTTGTCAGTATCCACTTCAGCTACCCGCTTTTCACGGATCATTTTGTCGAGTGGTGTTTTAGGTTCTACCGTCAGCGCGTAGCAGGAGAGGTGTGGAATACCGAGGGACAAGGCCGTTTCTACATTTTGTTTCCATTTCTCGTTACTTAGGTCAGGCGTGCCATAGATTAGGTCAATGGTGATATTGTCAAAGCTGCCGATCGCCAGGCGCAAATTGTCGATGGCCTGCCTGGCGCTGTGGGCCCGGTTCATCCAGCGAAGGTCTTCTTCAAAAAAACTTTGTATACCAATACTCAACCGGTTGATACCTGCCTCCCGCCAGCCTTCCAGCTTCTGCTGGTGGATATCGTCGGGATTAGCTTCGAGGGTTATTTCCGCATCGGCGGTGATCAGGAACCGCGATCTTAATTTGTCAAGTATCCGGCTGATCTCTTCCGGGCTGCACAGGCTTGGCGTGCCGCCTCCAAGGTACACGGTGCCAACGGTTTCATCACGGAAATTTTCATATTGCAGGTCAGTTTCCTTCAATAAAGAAGATATTAATTCGTTTTTATACCGCAGTGAAGTAGAAAAATGAAAATTACAGTAGTGGCAGGCTTGCCTGCAAAAGGGAATATGGATATAAATGCCGCTCAACCAGGTTTGTGATTTAATGGATATTTTTAATTTCTTTTCCTCGGGTTTAAAACAATGAATACCTATGATAGTTGACCAGGCATGACAAAATTAAGGCTTCATATACTGGCCCCGTTTTTTTTATTGTTCTGTGGGAAAGCAGCAGGGCAGGACTTGTACCCGCTGCGAATTGATGGCGTAGATAAGGACTCCAATTTCATAAAATCGCTGGGAGTAAAAACCCTTTTTAACCACCGCAATGAATGTGTGGCCTATATAGATCAACTCCCCCAATTCCTGCAATCACTGGGTTATGTCACCGCTTCCGTTGATTCTGTTTGGTACGATTCATTGTGGGCACGAGTTACATTATATATCGGCGATCGTTATGAATGGGCCCAGCTTAATGTTGATGGTGTTGACCCCAACGTGTTGCAGGCCGTCGGTTGGCGCGACCGTGTCTTTAGCGGCAAGGCGATGGATTTTTCACAGGTCAATATATGGCAGGAGAAAATCCTCAACTATATGGAGAATTCAGGTTATCCTTTTGCAAAGGTCGAACTGGATAGCCTGCAGGTAGTTGGCGAAAAAGTCTCGGCAAGATTGCGACTTGAGAAAGGACCCTCCTATAAAGTGGATAGTATCAGGGTACTCGGGGACACAAAAATCTCCAACGAATTTTTACAGCGATACCTGGAGATCCGGAATGGCAGTTTATATAATAAGGAAAAACTGCTCAGGGTGAGCAGCCGCATCCGCGAACTAACTTACGTTGAAGAAGAATATCCTCCCCGGCTGGTCTGGCTGGGTACAGGATCGGTGCTGGAACTTTACCTGAAACCTAAAAAAAGCAGCCAGGTAAATGTATTGGTTGGATTTTTACCCAATAACGACCAGCTTTCTTCCAAAAAAATACTCATCACCGGTGAGGCGAACCTTCTACTGAGAAATGCGCTTGGAGCGGGGGAGACAATCGGTTTGAACTGGCAGCAATTGCAGGTAAAATCGCCCAGGCTGAATATTCTTTACCAGCATCCATATCTTTTTAGTTCGCCGATCGGGTTAGACTTTGCTTTCGACATGTTTCGGAAAGACAGTACTTTCCTTAATGTGAACTTCAGGCTGGGTGCGCAGTATATTTTGAATGTAAACCAGTCGGGGAAACTCTTCCTTCAAAAAAGCCAGTCAATAGTAAATGGTGTTAATAAGAATTTCATCTTGCAACAATATCGACTCCCTGATGAAGCTGATGTAAGTTCTACAAATATTGGGGTGGACTATGAGTTTAATAATACAAACTATCGTCTGAACCCAACCAGTGGGAATGAATTTCGTCTCATTACTTCTATCGGTACCAGGAAGATCAAGAAGAATAGCGAAATACTGGAGCTGAAAGATCCCGGTAACCCTTCCTTTGATTTTGGGACTTTATATGATACCATCAAACTAAAAACCTACCAGTTCAGGGCCAGGGCCACGGCAGCGAAATATCTTCCCCTGGGAAGCCAGCGGCGGACCACGATAAAAATAGGTTTCAACGGTGGGATGTTTCAAAGCGCCAGCATTTTCAGGAATGAACTTTTCCAGATCGGGGGCTATCAGCTTCTGCGGGGTTTTGACGAGGAAAGCCAGTACCTGTCGCATTTTTTGATCGGTACGGCTGAGTTTCGTTACCTCGTTGGTCAAAACTCCTATTTTTATGGTTTTACCGATGGTGGCTGGGGCCGCAATAAAAGTCAGAATACCGATGTAGACTACACTTATTTTGGAACCGGGCTGGGGCTTGCATTTGAAACCAAGGTTGGTATATTCAACCTGGCCTGGGCAGTGGGAAAAAGAAGCGACCTCGAGTTTAATTTACGTCAATCAAAAATTCATATCGGCTTTGTCAACTATTTTTAACTTTTAAAACCAATTCGACTCTATAAACCTTTTAAACCTCTACTACTTGCTTCGGATCTTTTTCTTATTAATTGGTTTGATTATTTCCTCATGCCTGGCAGCACAAGTCAGTATTGTGCCCACTCCTGCCACAGGGGCTGACACGCTGCACTCTCCCGACACCAGTGCGGCTGTTTATCCGGTTGATACCGTTTCCCGCCGCCCCATCACCCTTTTTTCCAATTCCGGTCGCAACCTGATCGATAGTTTGCCCCTGACTTACCAATTGATGAGTAAACATCCATTTTATAGTTTCAACACCCCAGCCGTAAGCAGTTATTCCGATATAAGGCGATTTGAGGGTAAGGAGCTCTTATTTTATGTAGTGACGGCGCTGGTGATGGTTTTTGGTTTGCTGAAACTCGGGTTTTCAAAATATTTCAACGACCTGTTCCGGGTTTTCTTCCGCACCACCCTCAAACAAAGGCAGATCCGGGAGCAACTGATGCAGACACCCTTCCCGTCCCTGGTTTTTAATGGTTTTTTTGTCGCGAGTGCCGGGCTGTACCTTACCCTGCTGTTCCAGCATTTCGAGATCACGCCTATCGAAAATTTCTGGCTCTTGTACCTTTATTGTTGCATCGGGTTGTCTGTGATCTACCTGGTCAAGTTCGTGGGACTGATCATTTGCGGCTGGCTTTTTAACATGCGTAAAGCTGCCGATTCCTATATTTTTATTGTTTTTATCATCAACAAAGTGATTGGGATCGCCCTGGTTCCGTTCATTGTTTTACTGGCATTTAGCGATGAGATCATGTATAATGTGGCCCTCGTGCTGTCCTGGTGTACGGTTGGAGCCCTTTTTCTGTACCGGTTTATCTTAGGATTTGCTGCTATTCGTAACGAGGTCAGGTTCAACCTATTTCACTTTTTTTTGTATCTCTGCGCCTTCGAAATTGCACCCCTGCTGCTGATTTACAAGCTCTTATTGTTCTTTTTCTAAGTATAATAACTTAGCTTTGCACACAAATTTAGCCACACCACATGATAAAAAATGGGGTCAAAAAGGTCGACGACCAGGCCAAAACGATTCAGAAGATATTGATCACTCAGCCGAGACCAGAAAGTGACAAGTCGCCATACTTCGAACTTTCCCGGAAATATGGTCTCGATTTGGAATTCCAGCCTTTTATTCGTCTTGAAGGAATCCCGGCCCGTGAATTCAGGAAGCAAAAGATCGATATCCAAAGCCATACCGGTGTAGTATTCACCAGCCGCAACGCGATCGACCACTTTTTCAGGACTTGTGATGAAATGAAGGTCAGCGTGTCGCAGGATACCAAGTATTTCTGCATCACAGAAGCGGTAGCACTTTATCTCCAGAAATTTATACTCTATCGCAAACGCAAAGTGTTTTATGGTTCCGATGGTACCAACAAAAGCATGTTTGACGTGATCAACAAACATAAGGGTAATGAAAAATTCCTTTATGTATGTTCCGAGAACCAGCAGGACAACGAGATCGTAAACTGGTTAAAGGCCAATAATTGCGAATTTGCACTGGCTTTTATGTATCGCACCCAGAGCAATGACGTAAAGGAATTCCTGGCCAGCAATCATTTTGACGTGATCTGCTTTTTCACGCCAAGCGGGATCAAAAGCCTGTTTGATAACTTACCAAAGTATAAACAAAACGGAACCGTGATCGGTGCATTTGGTGGTAATACGACCAGAGCTGCCGAGGAAGCCGGCCTGACACTTGAGATCAAAGCACCCCAACCCCAGGCACCCAGCATGGTGGCAGCCCTGGACAGGTTTCTGGCGGAAACGGTTAAAAAGAAATAATCTAAATAGCAATACATTCTTATATGAAAGCATCATTTCAAATGATGCTTTCTTCTTGTCACCTGATTGATCCTGGCCCACTGTATTGATGTGCTCCCGCCACAAACGCATTTACCCCGAACTTTGCAGCATGCATCCATTTACCAACCGGCTCATACATGAATCAAGTCCTTATCTCCAGCAACATGCTCATAACCCCGTGAACTGGTATCCCTGGGGAGAAGAAGCCCTGGGAAAAGCGAAGCGGGAAAACAAACCTATACTCGTAAGTATAGGCTACGCGGCCTGTCACTGGTGTCATGTGATCGAAAGAGAAAGTTTCGAAAACGAGGAGACCGCCCGGATCATGAACGAAAGTTTCGTCAATATTAAAATAGACCGGGAAGAGCGACCGGACCTTGAC
>JAEYOL010000235.1 GCA_023411775.1 Bacteroidota bacterium
ATGGGATTTAGCCAGAGGAAACCCATTTTGAATACACCGGTGCGGGTCAGAATGAATACAGTCAGCACCAGGATCTCAGCCAATACAGCCGCCCAGAAAACAACATGCCCGCTACGGATATTCTTTAAGAAGAATGCCACCAGGAATACACCCAGTATCACTCCATAAAACAGCGAGCCGAGCACATTCACCGCTTCGATCAGGCTATTGCCAATATTGTAAGTAAACATCGCCACCACGATACAGAATATTCCCCATCCCAGCGTGTACCATTTCGACCACCTGTATTCCTGTTCCCCACTCTGCGGTTTTTTACTAAATCGCTTATGAAAATCAACAACGGTACTTGAAGCCAGGGAATTGATCGCCGCGGCTATGCTGCCCCAGGAAGCCAAAAAGATGATCGCGATCAGCAGTCCTACCAATCCCACTGGCAGGTGGTCCACCACAAAACGCAGAAAAATATAGTTGGTATCGTTGTTATCGCCCTTAACTTCCCTGGTCTTGATCCATTCCTTCACTTTTGAACGCAGGCTGTCGGAGCTTGACTGCAGCGAACGCAGCTCTTCTATTTTTTGCTCCTGCAATGCCTCGTCTTTTGCATCCGTCGCCGCCGAGAACGCAACAACGGTATTCTCTTTTTGCTGTGCGAGCAGATCATACTGCTGCTGTGCCAGCGCAAATGAATCCTTATAAACCGAGTTTTCCAGTTTGCGGATCTGTACGTCATTAAAAAATATCGGCGCTTTGTTGAACAGGTAAAATGTAAACACCAGCGCACCGATCAGCAGGATCAGGAATTGCATCGGTACTTTTACCAGGCCATTCATCAAAAGACCGACACGGCTTTCCGTTAATGATTTTGCAGTGAGATAACGCCCCACCTGCGATTGGTCAGCGCCAAAATAGGACAGCCCGAGAAAAAAGCCCCCGATGATACCGCTAAGCAGGTTGTACTGGTCGCTCCAGTTGAATTTCCCATTTTCAAAACCCGTAGTGATCACATTGAGTTTGCCCATTTTACCACTTACGGTGAGCGCGTCGGCAAAACTTACATTCTCCGGCAGCATATTGACCACCATATAACCGGCCAGGAACATACCTGTAAATATGATAGCCAGTTGTAATTGCTGGGTATAGGCCACCGCTTTGGCGCCACCGGTCATGGTGTAAATGATCAGCAGCCCGCCCATCAGGATATTTGTAGTGTAGATATTCCAACCCAACAGCGAAGAAAGAATAATGGAAGGTGCAAATACACTGATACCCGTTGACAATCCACGCTGTAATAAAAAATGAAAGGATGTCAGCGTTCTTGTTTTTCCATCAAAACGGGATTCCAGGAATTCGTAGGCCGTATACACTTTTAGCCGGTGAAATATGGGAACAAAAAATATACAGATCACTACCATCGCCAGCGGCAACCCAAAATAATATTGCACAAATCGCATCCCGTCTGTATAGGCCTGTCCCGGTGCTGAAAGAAAAGTGATGGCACTGGCCTGCGTACCCATGATGCTCAGCAGTACCAGCCCCCAGGGTAAACTGCGGTTGGAAAGAAAATATCCATCAAGGTTGTGAGAAGTACGGCTCCTGTAAAGACCGTAAACAATGATGGCAAGCAATGTTAGTACAAGTACTATCCAGTCGATTTGATTCATGTTCCAAATCCGCCTGGCGGATTAATTAAAAATGATCGGGTCGCCTCGTTTCTTAACTAAATCGTTTGGCAAATAATGAAAACAAAATGATCAGTAACACCAGGAACAGGATGACAAATACATACCAGGCATTCCAGGTCTTAAAGAAAGGGATCTTATCGTTTTCTTTTTCGCTCATCTTTTTTTATTGCCTCGTGTCCAGCCAAGGAACACGATCACAAAACCAATGAGTAGTCCAAGCAGTATTCCAAACCGAACGTTTCTGATTAGTTTGCCCAATATCACACCCAGGATAATGGCAAAAATAAGTCCCAGCTCTGCCCTTCTTATACCTGTCTTCTTGGTTTCACTCATAATTTCAATGCAATTCTATAAACCCCAAATTCACTTAATATGCTTAGGCTGATTTTAACGGCGACTATTCAACGCTATCAAATTCGCCAGCAGCCGGTATGCACCAGTCACACCCGCTGGCAATTCCCTGAAAAACACAAGGCCGGTATAAGTAAAATAGCCTTTCCCATATTTCGCGGTGATCAGGCTACCCACGTGTTGCTCTTCACCCGCATCAGCCATGGACAATATCGTCTCAAACTTATGATCGTGTTCGGAAGCATGATAAATACTGCGCTCCTGTACCCAGCCTTTGAAATCGGCGGCAGTGATCTTATTGGGAAAATTCAGGACCGGGTGTGCCGGTTTTAAAAATGTAACGGCCGCGTTTTCATCCGTTACCCGCGTCCTGCCAATTGTAAAATCGTAAGGCCCGATCCGGCTTTTAATAGAGCTGATAAAATTGCTGGTATTATATTGAACGATATAATTGCCGCCATTGTACACATACTGCATCAGTTTGTCGTAGAATTTACCCATCCAGTCGTTTGTATTGTAGGCCCGTACCCCTGCAATGATCGCGTCGAACTGGCCGAGATTGTTGCGGGAAAGCTCTTTCTCCGTCAACAAAGCAACTTCATAACCCATTTGTTCCAGGGCTTCAGGTACTTTATCTCCCGCACCGATGATATAGCCGATCTTTTTATTGGCGGTTTTCAGGTCGATCGATTTTACTGCGAGTGCAGCTTCTTTGAAATAGGTGATCGCGGGAATATGATCATAGTTGATCGATCTTAAGATAGAGCCCCCATGCCGGGAATCAGAGGCGGTATTTAACCGGTACACTTTCGGCTCAAGATCTTTCTCCGAAATACTTACACTATGTGCATTATTTTTTTCAAGGTGCAGAGCACCGAATAATTTCGGAATGGTATCAAGTCCTCTGAAAGACGCCTGCGATATTTGCGGTGGATTGGGAATTTTTACTTCTTTATTGGCTACAAATGAGATCTCAACAGGTTTGTTCCTTCCACTCTTGATATAAATGGGGTTAAAATCCCTGAATGTTACAACCGGTATAACCGCAACAGGCTGGTACACTTCGCCTTTCACAGGGTCGGTAAATTTATATTGTACGGATCTTGAAAACTTAAACGTTTCGCCCGCAATCCTCACCTCAAACCATACTTCAAAAGCTCGATCCACATCAGGCTGACCGATCTGCAACGGATCGCTTACATTAAAGTGACCTTCATTCATGGCCTGCTTCAGCCAGTAAGGCTGCGTAACAGGTGTAATTTCGGGAATGAAGATCGTTTTGGAAAAATTAAAATTTTTATTCCCTGAGAGTGTATGACGCATGCTTGTATCAAAACCATTCAGGCTTAATTTTTCAAGTGCTACGTCGGCTCCGAGGCGATTATTTAGTGAAAAGTTTATCCGAAGTGAATCTGTTTGCACCGCGTATTGAACGGATGTTGTAGCATCCATAAAAAGACCACTGCATTGCGAGATCAAAGTTTTCACCTCCGCGAGCTTTTGTAGTTTCCAATAGCTGTCGGGTAATTGCGAGAGGCTCTTATATAATTGCACCAGGCCGGGCACTGATTTTTCAGGATGCGCGAGATCGAAAGATGAAATTAGTTCTTTCACGAACTTTTCTATAGCTTCTCCACCCGGAACTCTTTTCCAGCTTAGCTCCACACCATCCATCAGGTCTTTGCCCGGCTCGTCTCCGCCTGTTGTTTTAAAACTCTCGAATGATTCACCTCTTAAAGCAGGCATTCCGAAACCCTGGCTTTTGTGTTGGCTACGGCTCTCGGCCGCGATCTCGCCGTAGCTTTTTCCAAGCAATGGATTGTAGCCACCCACATCTACCCTGAACTGGTCGGGCGAAATGGTATTATTGCCACCGAAATTGAATGTATTCCAAAGTATTCTTTTTGCCTGCCAGGTTTGTACATGTTTTAATTGCTCCGGAAATCGTTTTGGATCTGCAGCCGCGCTAAAGGCTTCATTTGCTAATATTGCAGAGCCGGTATGATGTCCATGGCCTCCTTCTCCCGTAGTGGGAAACCGGGTGATGATGATATCGGGTTGGAATTTACGGATCACCCAGACCACATCGCTTAAGATTTTCTCCTTATTCCATTTGCTAAAAGTTTCTTCCGGTGTTTTTGAATAACCAAAATCAAAAGCGCGGGAAAAAAACTGCTCTCCACCATCAATTCTTCTTGCTGCCAGCAATTCCTGCGTGCGGATCAGTCCCAGCTCGATGCCCTGTTCATCGCCGATCAGGTTTTGACCGCCATCTCCTCTTGTCAGTGAAAGATAACCGGTGCGGTATAATTTTTCTTTGGAAAAATAAGTGATCAGCCTGGTGTTTTCATCGTCGGGGTGCGCTGCAACATATAATACAGAACCCAGTACATTTAATTTTCGAAGCGCCAGGTGTATATCTGCCGATGACCAGCTATTCGGAGGTTGAGCAAGCAGTTGATTTGATAGCCCCGTGAGCAATTGGCAAAATGCAAAAAGCAGCAGGATTTTTTTCATCAAGGCAATTTATTTGGCGAATATAAAGTATGTTGCCAATTGAACAGATCATTCATCCATTTAAAATGGTATAAGTTAACTTTCTGCAAATTTTTTAACAAATCATGAATAAGATTTTCACTCTTGCATTGTTGACATTGTTATTATTTGCCTGCAAGAATTCTCAAAAAACTGCTGATACTGGTTTCGATCCCTTTCAATATTCTATCCAGAAAAAAGTGATGGCTGAGAACGGTGCGGTGGTATCGGCTCATCCACTCGCCAGCAGCGCTGGCCTCGAAATTCTAAAACTGGGTGGCAATGCCATCGATGCAGCGATCGCCACGCAACTGGCACTGGCCGTGGTTTATCCCAACGCCGGTAACCTGGGCGGTGGTGGTTTCCTGGTAGCTCACCTCGCTGATAGCAGTCTTGGAGACGAACGTGAGATCGCGATCGACTATCGTGAGATGGCGCCGGGCAAAGCGCATAAGGATATGTATATCGATTCTACTGGTGAAGCAAGAACAGACAAAAGCCAGGATGGACATCTCTCGAGTGGTGTACCGGGAACAGTTGCCGGTCTGTTTGCAGCAGCAAAATATTCAAAGCTTCCATTTGAAAAATTGATTGCACCCGCTATTTTACTGGCAGAAAAAGGTTTTGTGATAAGCAAACGCGAAGCAAATGGATTGAACCGCCTGCAGGATGATCTGAAAAAATATAACACAGTGATGCCGGTGTTTGTAAATGAAACACCGTGGAAAGAAGGCGATACGCTGGTGCAATCCGACCTGGCAAATACACTCAAAAGAATCCAGGAAAAAGGTGCCGCGGGTTTTTATGAAGGAGAGACTGCCCGCCTGATCGTGGAAGAAATGAAAAGAGGCGCCGGCATCATCACATTCGAAGACCTGGTTAATTACAAAGCAAAGTTCCGCAAGCCACATAGTTTTGATTACAAGGGCTACAAAATCCTGGGCATGCCCATGCCGAGCAGCGGTGGTGTCTTATTACACCAGATGATGAAAATGATCGAAGACAAAAACATTGCAGACATGGGTTTCCATTCTACGCGTGCAGTACAACTCATGATAGAAGTGGAACGACGGGCTTATGCCGACAGGGCCGAATATATGGGTGATGCAGATTTTTATAATGTACCGGTAGCTACCCTTACCAGCGATAGCTACCTGAAAGAAAGAATGCAAAGTTATAACCCGCTTAAAGCGACACCCAGCACGGAAATAAAACCTGGTTCGGCACCCATTGCTGAAAGTGAAGAGACCACGCATCTTAGCGTGATCGATAAAGATGGTAACGCGGTAGCAGTGACCACTACGCTCAATAATTCCTATGGCAGTCGCACCGTAGTGGGCGGAGCCGGTTTTTTTCTCAATGATGAGATGGATGATTTCAGCATTAAACCCGGTGTTCCGAATATGTATGGCGCGGTGGGTGGTGAAGCAAATGCTATTCACCCCGGCAAGCGAATGCTGAGTTCAATGACACCTACGCTCGTGCTTAAAAATGGACAACCCTATATCGTAGTCGGCACACCCGGGGGTACCACGATCCCTACATCCGTTTTCCAGACCCTGGTGAATATTCTCGAATTCAATATGGGTACAGAAGATGCGGTATACAAACCAAAATTCCATCACCAGTGGCTGCCAGATCGCGTTGATATCGAGGAAGGTTTTCCAAAGGCGGTTGCAGATTCTCTTCAGGCCATGGGTTACACACTCAGGGAACGCGGCGGTATTGGTCGCACCGAGGTGATAAAAGTTATCCATGCCCGCACAGACCCCAAACCCAAATTCGAAGCCGTCGCCGACCGACGCGGGGATGATGATGCGAGGGGGTGGTAGGGTAGTTCGTAGTTGGGAGTTCGTAGTTAGGAGTGGCTACGAACTACGATCTGCGAACTTCGAACTGACCGAACTACGATCTGCGAACTTCGACCTGACCTTTGCTTTACTCAATATAATTTCTATTTTTACTCCTTATAATCCAACCTCCCCACGAAAGTGGATGGCCGCAATCCCCTGTGCAAAGGCCTGATTTTCCGTAAAAATTTGTCGCAAAACTAAACACCGATCCGAACCCTGTAACCTGACTATTATGAGAAAACTCTCTGTTACACTCCTGCTGTGCATACTGGCCACCGCACTGTTTGCACAGGTACAAACCGCCATTTTCGCCGGACCACAGATCAGCTCTGTGAAATATACGATTCAAAGCAAAAAACAGGAACCCGGCCATAAATATGGCTTCCAGGCAGGCGTCCTGGTAAAAGTGCCATTTGAAAACAAACTCTATTTTGCACCGGCTGTATTTTATAGCATGAAAGGTTATAAAGTTGATCTGAGCCTGCCTTCTTTCCCTCCCGATACGCTGGCGATCGATAACGACACCCGGCTCCATACATTTGAGCTAGCACCGCTTTTGCAATATGACTTTAGCACCCAGCCAAACCATTTTTTTGTGAAACTGGGCCCCTCCCTGGATATCCAGCTTTTTGGCAAGGAAAAATTCAACCGCAGCAATCAGACAACCATAGAACAGGACATGGTTTTCAGTTTTACCCGGTACGGGCGTTTCGCCGCCAGCCTGATCATGCAGCTGGGTTATGAAACCGGGTCGGGGCTGATCATTTTTGCGCAGTATAACCACGGGATGGGGAGTATGAATAATGCCGATTTCGGCCCCCGGATCTGGCACCGGGCCTATGGAATATCCCTTGGTAAATACCTGAACCGGAAAAAATAAGGGTATACCCTCAAATATTGAAGTTATCCACATTTATATGGGCCGGCTGATTTGGAAATATCGGCATTTGAAGTATCTTTATCACCTATAGAAAATCACAGAAAGCGCCGAAATTCATGCCCGTCCCGGGCATTGCAATTGAAACTACTCTGAAACAATATCCCGCGCAAAAATCACCCCAATTATTCGGTGAAACCATAAAACTAATCCTAAGACAAATTTATTGATCAACGTAATCGGATAAACAAAGACGCGTACCTACATATGAAGCAGATGTTTACCTTTTGGCTGGCATTTTTGACATGTTACTTATCCACTGCACAGGTTATTCTTACCGGGAACCCCATCGTTGTTGAAAACGCATTACCCGGGAATCATATCTCGGAATGGGGTGTTCCTGATTTTCGCGACAATCGCATCGCCGGCTTTAGCACAAAAATGAGTTTGAATAGCGGCGAGACGGTACGTTTTAAAATCGATGTACAGGGCGGCGCCAATTATTCATTAAAAATTTATCGTATCGGGTACTATAGTGGCAATGGTGCCAGGCTGATTCACAACGCGGGTTCTTTAGCCGGTACTGACCAACCGGAACCCTTGTATAACGAGGAAACGGGTATGATCGACTGTGACAACTGGAGTGAATCTTACTCCTGGGCAATCCCTTCCTCCGCGGTATCGGGAATGTATATCGCCCGCATTGAAAGAGTGGGTGGCGGTAGCAATCATATCCTATTTATTGTGCGCAACGATTCCCACAATTCAGATATATACGTGCAACTCCCAGACGCCACCTGGCAGGCCTATAATGCCTATGGCGGTTCTTCTTTATACGATGGCAATACAACCTATGATCAAGGGCATGCTACCAAAGTTTCCTATAACCGGCCTTTTTTCCCATATAATGTATTGTTCAACACAGATGGTCGTGGTGCCGATTGGTATATGAATGCGGAATACCCTATGATCCGCTGGCTGGAACGCAACGGTTACGACATTACCTATACAAGTTGTAATGATGTAGCACGTAACGGCTACAAGCTTTTAAATCATAAGATATTTTTATCGACCGGCCACGACGAATACTGGTCAAAGAGCATGCGCGACAATATAGAAGCCGCCCGTGACGCAGGTGTACACCTGGCGTTCTTTAGCGGCAATGAAGTGTATTGGAAAACAAGATGGGAACAAACTGTCGACGATGAGGATCGCGTGCTGGTCTGCTATAAAGAAGGTAACCTGGCCAGTGGCGCCCAGGGTGAACGCAGCTGCGGTTTCAAATGTGATGACACTTCGCCTGAATGGACCGGGTTATGGAGAACGGGTGAAAACTATGATGCTGGCAAACCTGAAAACAGCCTGACCGGCCAGATCAGCTGGACCGAATCTCCACAAGATGGTTCTATAAAAGTGCCTGCTTTTTATAAAAAACACCGTTTCTGGCGTCATACAACCATCCCCAACATGCAAGACGGGCAAACAACGACGCTCGCATCGGGCACACTGGGATATGAATGGGATTACGAGCAGGAACAATTTAAAGACTACTACCCCAAAGGCCGGATGACGCTTTCGAGCACCACATACGGCCCGCTTACGCATAAGCTTTCTCTTTATCGCCATCCCGGCGGCGCCCTGGTTTTTGGTGCCGGCACCATTCAATGGGCATGGGGGCTGGACGGTAAACATTGGGGTGGCACGCCTGAGATCAATAAGAACATGCAGCAGGCTACGGTCAACCTGTTTGCTGACATGGGTGTACAGCCTGGTTCATTGCAGTCAAACCTGGTTGCAGCCAGCCCATCCACCGATAATATTGCACCCACTTCAATAATTACGGCACCTGCCAGCGGATCCGGTTTTGCGGCCCGCGCACCTGTTACTATCAGTGGTACCGCCACCGATGCGCAGGTAGTAGCCGGTGTGGAAGTGTCCACCGATGGAGGAGCAACCTGGAAAGTAGCAGAGCTGGATAAACTGGATGGTAACGTAACCTGGACCTATACCTGGATCCCCTCTGCCATAGGTGTATTGGATGTAAAATGCCGTGCATTTGACGATACCGGTAACATGGAGATCCCTGGTACCGGTATATCTATCACCATTGGTAATCCAGGTTTCCCCTTTACGATTTTCGAACCTACTTCTAAACCACTACTTCATTTCTGGGATCCACCGATCAACCTCGGAGTTCGTTTCAAGCCAAATATCGACGGTTTTGTCACTGGTGTTCGTTTTTACAAAGGACCCAACAATGACGGAACCCATATTGGCAACCTCTGGTCAAGTGATGGACAGAAATTGGCAGAAGTGACTTTTATCGACGAAACAGAAGAAGGATGGCAACAGGCAATGTTCTCGACCCCGGTTCCCGTGGTAGCAGGAACAGTTTATACTGCGTCTTACTTTAGTCCTACGGGCAATTTCTCGATCGACCCGCAGTTCTTCGCCACCGCGGGTTACCCCGAAGGGTCGCCCGGCATCTGGCCGGTACAGGCGCTCTCCAATCCAGATGGCGGAAATGGTGTTTATGCCTATGATGTAGGGCCTGCATTTCCTTCCTCAGTCTACAACCCTGCTAATTATTTTGTTGATATAATATTTACAAATACAATAGCTGCAGCCACAACGCTAAATGGCACTGTAACTCTGCAAGGCCGACCAGCTGCACCACACAGTGCCTGGGAGGTACCATTAACCGTAGAATTTTTTATCCCGGGAAATACTACACCGGCATATGTTTACAACGTAATTACCGATCAAAATGGCAGTTTCACAGTCTCCGACATACCCGCTGGGAACTTCCATATTGCTGTTAAGAATCTGCATACACTGAAAAGGGTCAAAACGGGGCAGACTATAGCCGCGGGAGTTAATTCAATTGACTTTGGTGAATTGCTGGAAGGTGACGTTAATAATGACAATTTTGTAACCCTGCCTGATTTAGTTTCATTGTTATCTACCTATATCAAAACAGTTGGAGACCCTGGTTACTTACCTGCCGCCGACCTGAACAATGATGATTTTGTTACAATATCTGATCTCTTGTTGTTATTAGGCAACTATATCAAACAAGGTGAAAATCCATAGACTCAATCGACCTGATAAAATTATTTATAATAAAAAAAAAGAAATGAAAAGTACTTTTACTGGTAAGATTGCTGTGAGGAAATATTTTCATTTTTGTTTCCGTGCTTTGCTTCCCGCCTTCTTTTTTCTGGGTGGATTAAACAATGCGTTTTCACAAAACTCAGTGGACGTTCTTATTGATCCCGCATCTACAAACGTAGAAGTTGGAGAAACTTTTACAGTGGATGTAAAGGTCGATTTTGGTACCGGTTCAATTGCCAGTATTAACGCATACGTATTTTTTAATACTTTGGATTTGGAAGTGGTATCATTGCCAACCGTGCCAACAGCTACAAGCAATAACTTATTGCCCGGTGTTTCGATCTCGTTTAACTCCTTAGAAAATATGAATTCTACCGGGCAGATCAGGCACGGTAGGTTTAATAGTGATCCCATGGAGGATGGCACTCACCCAAATGATGATTTTGTATTTTTTACAATTACTTTTAGGGCGCTTCGTGTTCCACCAGGAGGAACTACACCTCTAACGTTTGGAACAACTTTCCCAACCGAAACTGCAGCGGGTGAATTTAACCAGGCAGACGCATTGAACCAAACCATTAATGGTACAGTTGTTATCAGCGCAGTTGGATGTACTACCCCACTAGCCACGATTAGCGCTCCCTGTGGCACCACCACTTGTAATGGCCAGGGCTTCAACCTGATCCTCGCATCTGCAACAGGTGAAAGTCCATTTGATGTGACGATCGACGGCCCCGAAGGAATAGCTACCTACGACAATATCACTGTAGGTAGCCCGATTACAACGTTTGCCCCGCCAGTAGTAAATATTTGGAATAACCCTACCCCAGTGACATTTGACGACGGTTCACATACCCTTGGTACGCGTTTTACAAGTTCGGTTTCGGGCTTTATAAAAGGCCTTAGATTTTTTGGCGCAGACGATGTATCTGCGACACCAAGTGACTACACAGGACAACTTTGGACCAATACAGGCACCCTGGTAGCTAGCGGCACATTCACTTCAGTATCTGCGGGTAGTTGGAACGAATTACATTTTGCGACTCCAATACTCATAAATCCTGGTGCTATATATATTGTTTCTTATAATACCGGTACATCACAGTATTATGCCAGCACATCGGAAGGATTGGGCGCTGATTTCGTGAATGGCCCCTTGACAGCATTTGGTAATGGCGGTTTGTACATTCAGGGACCGTCACCAACCTTTCCTATTTTTTCGGGTGGGCATAATTATTGGGTCGATGTTTTATTTTCACCTAATGAATACAGCTTTGAGCTGACGGGTATTACTGATGCCAATGGATGCGTGAATACAGGATCGCTGCAAACCCTCCCGATCACTTCGGTCGATTGCGAAACTTTGCCCGTAAGCCTGCTGGGTCTTTCGGCTACACCAAAAGATAATACAATTGTATTGACCTGGTCCACGGCTTCAGAGATCAATAACAAAGGTTTCGAAGTACAACGTAAAACAGAAACCGGCGACTGGGTTGCTATCGGATTTGTAAAAGGCGCCGGCTCCAGCCAGAGCATGCACTATTACGATTACACTGATGGGAATCTCCAGGCAAACCGATATTATTATCGTTTGAAACAGGTAGATATCGATGGCAGGTTTGAATATTCACCCGTCGTATCGGCTGTAGTAGGCAGCGCTGAAAAATTCAGCCTCGAACAAAATTATCCCAACCCATTCCGTACTGAGACCGTGATCAGATTTACACTCCCCGGCAAAACCAATGTGAAATTGTCTTTGTATGATATGCAGGGCAGGCTGGTTAGAAATCTTTTCAATGGCTCGAAAGATAAAGGCACTCATGCGGTATCGGTCAATTCGTCGACGTTAACCAGCGGAATATATTATTACAAGCTCGAATCAGAAAATTTTTCGGCAGTGAAGAAGATGACGGTTCAATAAGAACTACCGACAGCAATTGGAGTTCACCGCTCAGGAAAATATTCCCGGGCTGTGAACTTCCGGCTTTTGAGTGTATGGCTTTTATATATTTGGATACCTCCCATTTATCCAGTACCGTTGAATACCCGCTCTTCTATTCTATAAAATCTTCGGCCGGATCATACAAATACAGTTGTATTACTCCAGGCCAATTACAGTATAGGCGAATTTTTATTAGGCATACATTTCGACAGCAGGAAATGCCATGACCATTAAATATTAGCGTAATGAAATCATTATTTCTGATACCCTGTCTGTGCCTGTTGAGCGGCATACTTAGTGCCCAGACTTTTGCAGACCCCAATTTTGCGGCTATTCCCATCGGATCGGGCTGGGACCAGCCGGTAGGCGCGGTTTTCAACAGCACGGGCCAGCAATTATTTGTTTGGGAAAGAGGCGGAAAAGTTTTTGTATGCAACCGAAATGGCAGCGGCACCTACATCAAACAAGCACAACCCGTACTGGATATCGGTCCCGAAGTAGGCGACTGGAGCGCGCATGGTATGCTGGGTTTTGCCCTGGATCCAAATTTCGAAAGTAATGGCCTGATCTATGTGATGTATGTTGTCAATCGTAACCACTTGCTGTATTTTGGTACCGACCAATATAACCCCAATGCACCCTACAGCAGTATGGCCACAATCGGCCGGATAACACGTTATAAAACGATCACAAACGGCAGCGACCTGGTGGCTGATTATGGAACCCGTTTTATTTTATTGGGTGAAACCAAATCTACCGGTATGCCGATCCTTCACGATTCGCATGGCGTAGGATCCCTGGTTTTTGCCCCCGATGGTACACTGCTGGCTTCTATCGGTGATGGTGCCAGTTATGAAGGCAATGATGCAGGAAGTTATCCCGGTACTTACTGGCAGGATGCCCTGGACCACGGTATCATCCGTGCGGAAGAGAATGTTGGCGCTTTTCGTTCGCAACTAGTGAATAGTTTGAACGGAAAAATTCTTCGCATCGACCCGCAAACCGGCGACGGTATTCCCAGCAACCCTTTTTATGATCCTTCCGCACCGCGTGCGCCAAAATCAAGGGTATGGGCCCTGGGCGTGCGCAACGCGTTTCGCTTCTCCATCAAACCTGGTTCCGGATCAAATGATCCTGCAGCCGGCGATGTCGGTGAAATATTTTATGGCGATGTCGGCTTCTCCAGTTGGGAAGAACTTAGCGTAATCACACAAGGTGGTCAGAACATGGGATGGCCGATCTACGAAGGAATTGAATACACGCTTGCTCCTGACGGCATAGGCCCGAGATACGTTGACCTGAATGTAGCAAACCCCGACGAACCTAACCCGCTTTATAATAGTGGTAGCTGTAACCAACAATATTTTTTATTCAAAGACCTTATCCGTAATGCCAACCCCGACCAGGACAAAACGGTGTACAATCCCTGCAATCCAGCGGAAGTAATTGGAAGCGGCAATCGCTATTATCATAAACGTCCTTCACTTGAATGGTCGCACGCGCATAAATGGGCCAGGGTGCCGATCTTCAATGACAACGAACCCGATGTGGCAATGATCGGGTCTGTGGAATCCGGAGTAACAGGTATTCCCTTCCCCGGCAGTTGCGCCGTAGGTGGTGTATGGTATGACGGTACGACCTATCCAGCTGAATATAAAAATTCATTTTTCACCGGTGATTATGCCGGTAACCCCGCTCCTCCTGTGTTTGTGAGCGCCTGGGTAAAAAGAATCAAATTTGATTATACCGATCACGTGGTACAGGTAGAGAATTTCGCTTCCGATTTCAATGAATTGGTATGCATTGCGACCAATCCCATTGATGGAAGTATTGTTACAGTGGAACTTGCCTTGTCTACTGGCGTGAAGCAAATCGTATACGGCGGTAACCAGCCTCCTGTTGCAAAACCGGCTGCCGATAAGATCTATGGCCCCTCACCGTTGACGGTCAACTTCGATGGCAGCGCTTCCTTCGATCCTACACAGGGTGGTAGCATCGTGTCTTATTCATGGGATTTTGATGGCGCCACACCAGCAACCAGCAATGTAGCCAACCCCGGCAATATTCAGTTTACCAGCGAACCTGGTGTGCCAAAAAAATATGTGGTCACTCTCACTGTTACCGATAATGGCGGTGCCACACATCTTGACAGTATAATTATTTCAGTCAATAATACCCCACCTGTTGTTACTATCACCAGCCCGGGTATCACAACCTATGATCCAGGTCCTGACAATATTCAACTAGATTGCATCGCTGATGTAACCGATGCGGAACATGGACCCGGTCAATTGAAATATGAATGGCAGACAACACTCCGCCACAATTCGCATGAACACCGCGAAGCGATCAAAAATGAAGTCAACAGCAGCACGATCATTCAACGTATCGGCTTCATTGGATCAGATGTGTACTACTGGCTTATCGAACTTACAGTAACAGATGATGCTGGCCTTTCAACAACAGCAGCAGTGGAAATTCACCCAAATATTGCGGGCGTACAGGCAACATTAAATGGTTCAGTAACACTGGAAGGCCGACCTGCGGCACCAAATGCGCAGTGGCAGGTTCCCCTCGTAGTTGAGTTTTATTCGATGGGTAATATGAGTTCACCAGCATTTACGCGTAATGTGAATACAGACAACAGCGGACATTTCACTGTCGAAAATATTCCGTCAGGCACTTATAAAGTCGCTGTAAAAAATGCTCACACGCTTAAAAAAGTAAGCGCGCTTGAAACTTTTAGTGTTGGTGCCACCAAAGACATCGACTTTGGAGTATTGCCTGAAGGGGATGTGAACAATGATAATTTTATCACCCTTCCTGACCTGGTTGCTTTGCTATCAAGCTATATTAAAACAACCGGCGATACTGGTTACCTGCCTCAGGCTGATTTGAATAATGATAATTTTGTGACACTGCCGGATCTTATTCTGTTGTTGAATAATTATATCACGCAAGGAGAAAACCCATAATAACAAAAAATTCTGTCAATAAAATGCCCGGAATCAAGCGGGCATTTTTTTTGTCCTGTATCTATAACAAATCAGATATTAATAATATACAATTAGAACATTGCTTTGAACAATTAATGCAATTGTTCTTGCGGTTAGGACAGTTGGACACGAAACTCAAGAACACCGAATATATATTCGCACTACATCAACCGGGTTCACCGCCGGACTTCACTTAGTGCCGTACCTGCATCCAGTTGATACAAGTTTGCTCCGCAAACAAAAAATAAAAATCATTAACCAACCTTAAACCTGTATGAAAAGATTTTTTACATGCCTGGCACTCGTGTGCCTTACCAGTCTCTTATTTGCTGCCGCACCCCCTACTGTTCCGGCTAGCGGTCTGAGTTTCTCCGACATCGATGGCACCCGTCTTAGTTTACGATTTACATCGGGTAATGGGTCGCAGCGTATCGTAGTTGTAAAAGAAGGCAGCCCGGTAACCGGTCTGCCACAAAATGGCCGTGATTACACCGCCAATAGTAATTTCGGAACCGCTGGTACCGAATTCGGACCCGAAGGTGAATATGTGGTCGCCAGCAAGACAAGCTGGAACAGTTTCACGGTTCAAAATCTTAAACCCGGAACTATTTATCATATCGCAGTTTTTGAAAATAATGGCAGTGGTGCCACCGCTGAATACCTAACCCTGCCGCTTACCGGCAACCAGATGACAGCCGTGGCCCCCACGCTGCAGGCAACACTCAGTTTATCTGCCAAAACGGGTAACAGCGTTACCCTAAACCTCTCGAAAGGTAATGGCAGTGGTCGCCTGGTTCTTGCAAGAAAAGGAAGTGCTGTCAACGCGAGCCCGGCTGACCTGGCTTTTTATTTATATGACGAAAATTTTGGTGCAGGTGCAAAATTGAATATTGATAACTATGTTGTGTACCGCGGTGCAGGTAGTTCTTTTTCAGTCAAACAACTGGAACCCAATACAACCTATCACTTCGCCGTTTTTGAATACAACGGCAACAATTCACCGATATACCTTCAACCAGCCGGCACCTATTCAATTATAACGAATGCCGGTCCCAGTTCCGCATCTTCAAATGTCGGTTTGAGTTATGTAGAAGGCAACAGTTTTCGAATAAGTTGCACCCGTGGTAACGGATCACACCGGCTGTTTATCATGAGCAAAAATGGCCCGGTCACATCTGTACCTGTAAACGGGCAGGTGTATACGGCGAACCGTGCATTTGGTACAGCAGGCACTGAGATCGCCGAAGGAGAATTTGTAGTTGGCGGTTTGACCGGCAACACGGTGGATGTCACCAACCTCGAAGGCAATACCACATATTATTTCCGCATCTTCGATTACGATGTGGATGCAGCAGGGAATACCTACTATCTTACCAGCAGCTCGGCGCTCAGCAGCGGTAGTTCTGCGCTGATCCCGACACTTATCGGCAGCAACCTCAAGATCACAAATCTCACCGGCACCACGGCTTCCATAGGGTTAACGCATGGCAATGGCAGCATGCGCATGGTGATCGTAAAAGAAGAAAGCCCGGTTGATGCCGTGCCAGAAGACTACACTACCTATCCAGGCAACGCTAATTTCGGAAGTGGTACACAGATCACACCCGGCAACTATGTTACACACAAAGCGATCAATGGAAACCCGTTTACCATCAACAACCTGAAACCCGGGTTTACCTATCATGTTGCTATCTATGAATTCAATGGTTCCAATGCACCGATGTACTCCCGCTCTGCTGCAACGATATCATTTACGATCCCGGTTGAACCTACTAATTGCAGTACCGCTCCCTGGTCTACTTTTATTGAAGGCAGTTCACTTCGTTTTATCTGGACCAATGGTAATGGCGCCCGCAGGATTGTCGTAGCCAGGAAAGACGCAGCCGTCACCGCGGCCCCTGTAGATGGTGTCAACTATACTGCGAATGCAAAATTTGGACAGGGTGATGTTTTGGAAGACGGGCAGTTTGTCGTGTACAATGGTACAGGTACAAATGTTGACCTTGAAAACCTGGAAATAGGCGCGACTTATCATTTCGCGGTGTACGAATATAATGTCGGCGCGAACAATAACCCCGATTATCTTACTTCCTGCTCGCTGAAGGGTTCTGCATTGACCGCAACAACGCCTACGGTACAAACAAACATTATTGGTGCAACGAATATACAGGCCACCCAGGTCACGATCAACTTTACAAAAGGAAACGGTGCAAGTCGGCTGGTACTGATGCGGGAAAACGAAGCGGTAAATAAAGCGCCACAGGATTATTCAAAATATTCTTATAGCAGTGGATTTGGTATAGGCAATAACCTGGGTGATGGAAACTTTGTGGTTCTTGTTTCAAGTGGTTCCGGCAACTTTACTGTCACTGGATTAAAACCGCTGACGACTTATCATATCTCGGCATTTGAATTCAATGGTTCTAACACACCCGCTTACTTAAGGGATATATCGGCTGTTTACGATTTCACTACACCGGATGTTCCGGAAGCATCCACGCCTACCACGCCTTCCAGTAATCCATCTTTCTCAAGTATAGACGGTAACAAGTTTACTTTTAAATGGACCAATGGGAATGGTGCAAAAAGAATCGTGGTGATGAAAAAAGATGAAGCGCCAGGCTTTGTTCCTGTTTCGGCTGTAAACTACACTGCCAATAGCGAGTTTGGCAAAGGCGCCGACCTGGGTGGTGGAGAGTACGTGGTGTACAATGGATCTGCAGGATCGGTTGAGATCAGTAACCTGGAACATTCATCAACTTATTACCTGAAAGTATTTGAATACAATGGCACCGGCAGCCTGATCAGATATCTAACCGCATCGCCACTATCAGCTAACGGAGCGACAGTTTCCGCTCCTGCCACCGCCAGCTTTGATGTCACGACAACTGTCGACAACAATAGTGTGAACTTTAGCTGGGAAAAAGGTAATGGTGCCGGCAGGATACTCGTGATGCGGCAGGGGTCGGCGATCCAGTCAGCACCCGCGGATTACAGTGTGTACCCGGCCAATGCGGTATTTGGTGCAGGATCACAGATCGCAGCGGGTGAGTATGTGGTTTATGCGGGCACCGGCAATTCGGTAACAGTAACTGGTCTCACTGAAAATACTTATCACTTCAGCCTGTTTGAATACAATGGAAGCGCAGCACCGGTATATAATATTGCGCAACCCAGCACCGGGTTGGTAACAGTAGGCTCCACCCTGCCTGTTACACTCACTTATTTTACAGCGGAAGAAAGATCAGGTACTGTATTGTTAAAATGGGCAACCGCGCAGGAGATCAACAATGCTTATTTCGACATGGAAAGAAGTGTGGATGGCAATGCCTTTACAAAAATTGCAACGATACAGGGTGCGGGCAACAGCAACGAAAACCTGGACTACCAATTCACCGACTTCAATATCCCGTCAGCCGGCAAAATTCAATACCGCTTGAAGCAGGTTGATATTGATGGTAAATTTGAATACTCGAAAATCGTGACCATAAGATCTTCGACAGCAATCTCAGCAATAAGCATCTACCCCAACCCCGCGAGGGATCAGCTGAATATTATGCTGAAAGCGGAGATGAACCAGGCAAGATTAAACGTGTTCAATGCGGCTGGTGTAAATATGTACACCCTGCAGGTAAACCGCCAGGCTCAAATTGATGTGTCACGCTGGCCGAACGGCGTTTACTTTATCGTTATTCAATCGGGAAATGAAAAGATACAAACCAGGCTTATAAAGCAGTAGAAGTATAAATAGGAGTGAATAAAGCCGGGGCCGGATGGTCCCGGTTTTTTAATTAGTATATGAGTCGAAATTCTTATATTAAAACAAAGCCTCCGCGTCTACGGAGGCTCGTGCCCAGGACTGGATTCGAACCAGCACGCCCTTTCGGGCACCACCACCTCAAAGTGGCTTGTCTACCAATTTCAACACCTGGGCTAAAGGAGTGCAAATATAGCGGATAAGTTGAAAATTGGAGAAAGGTTTACCGACAAGATTTTGGTCAAGGTGTGTATGGAGTGGGGTACGGACAACACGGAGTTTTGTCTGTATTTCTTCGTGGGCTTCGTGTTTCCTTCGTGCCCATCGTGTCTAAAAATATTTGTTATTTCCGCAGAACGATCCGGAAGGTGGTCCCCTTCCCCGGTTCAGAATGCCTTACGAAAATTTCTCCTTTATGATATTGTGAGATAATACGTTTGGAAAGGCTCAGCCCCAGGCCCCAGCCCCTTTTTTTAGTAGTAAAACCAGGTTTAAACACCTTAGCGATATTTTGCCTGGATATTCCCTTGCCAGTATCAGTCACGTCGATGATCACCGCATTTTTCTCATCCCGCAGATCTACTTTGATATATCCTTTCCCCTCCATGGCATCTAAAGCATTCTTTAAAAGATTTTCCATCACCCAGTCGAACAGTGGCGCCGAGACCTTCGCCAGGATCATGCTTTTCCCATGGGTATTGGTCACAAAACTTACAGTACCAGGTGAGCGCTTACGGATATAATCCACCATATCGCTGACCTGTTTGATGATATCGATCTCTTCAAGCTGGGGTTTACTTCCGATCTTACCAAACCGGTCGGAGACCAGCCGTAGCCTGGTCACATCTTTGCCGAGTTCCTGCACTATAGATTCGTTGACCTCCTGATCTTTCATCACTTCCAGCCATCCTTCCAGAGAAGATACAGGTGTGCCCAACTGGTGGGCAGTTTCCTTTGCCATACCCGCCCAAACCTGGTTTTGTACAGAGCGATAGCTGCTACGCAGGGTGAGCAGGGTAACGATGATAAATAGACCAACGATCACCAGTTGAATTAGTGGGTAATAGCGAACCTCGTTGAGTAATTGCGAATTGCCATAATAATATTTGGTATAACTAAGTGGTTCTGTCGTGATCTCTACCAATACGGGTGGATTATGTGTGGCAAACCGGCGTGCCATTTTCCTTAAATATCCGGTATCGCTAGCCACTTTTGCCGAGTCGAGGTTGACATACTGACCAGAAG
>JAEYOL010000302.1 GCA_023411775.1 Bacteroidota bacterium
GTGGTCGCAATATCAATAAATCGGATGTGCAGTCGGCAGGCAATGTTGTGTTGCTGGGTTATGATGTCGCGTTTAAACTTTTCAGGGGTGGTATCGACAGGGCCACCAATAATATGGTAAGAATAAACGGCACGCCGTATCGTGTGATCGGTGTGCTCGCCAGTCGCGGCTCTACGTTTGGATTTAGCCGCGACAATATGGTGATCACCACTTACACCAATGCGCATCGAAATTTTGCCAATGCCAATTCATCATATGTGATCGCCGTACTAACGAACGATATTTTGCAGGTGCATGACGCGATGGGTGAAGCAGAGGCCGCATTTCGCCCTATTCGCAAGTTGTCAATCACTGAAGAAAGCAATTTTGCGCTCGACCGAAGTGACAGTGTGGCGGAGAAAGCGATGAACAGCCTGGGGTTTCTTACCATTTCAGCAACCGTGATCGGGCTGATCACCCTGATCGGCGCTGCGATCGGTTTGATGAATATCATGCTGGTATCGGTTTCAGAGCGCACCAAGGAAGTCGGACTGATCAAAGCGATAGGTGGAAAAAGCAAACTAGTGAGGCGCCAGTTCCTGCTTGAAGCCATGATCATCAGCGTAATGGGAGCATTATTCGGGATCGTATTAGGTATCCTGGTCGGCAATATGTTTTCTATTGTTTTAAACACCGGTTTCGTCGTGCCCTGGAACTGGGTTTTATATGGCATTATTATCTGCAGTATTGTAGGCCTGCTGGCAGGTCTGTATCCCGCGTTGAAAGCGGGCCGGCTCAACCCGATTGAAGCGTTGCGTTACGAATAGCTGAAGGGAATACCGATGTTTCATTGTTGCGGCAAACAGGCTCCTCTTATTTTCACTGATTATTTGTTGTAGTACCCCGTCAAAATTGTTATCAAATTATTTGTCAGGGACTTGGTGCTTTTAAAAAAATCCTTAACTTGAACCCCTGTGGTAAAAAAATCCGGACCAAAGATTTTTTTATTTACTTTTTCATTAGAATTGTGACCGCAAATTAAGGCTCATTAACATTTAAAAAAAAACACTAAAAACTTTAAGATCATGGCTGAGACTAAACCAACAGCATCCGCATCAGTTAAAGCTACTTCTGTCCAGGCAAAGAAAAGCAGCAACGCTATTTCGTGGATCGCGCCTATTGTATGTATTCTTGCAGGTTATGCTATCTGGCGTTTTGTAATAGGTGCCGCATCTGGCTTCGATGCACCGGACCCATCAGGTGGCTTCTGGCCCGACCACAAAGGACCAAGAGGTGCCTGGCACAGAATTTATGAAGGTGGTATCATCGTACCGTTGCTGATCGGTATGTTGCTTATGGTGATCGTGTTCTCTATCGAAAGGTATCTCACTATCCGCAAAGCAATGGGTAACGGATCAATTTCTGATTTCATCCGCAAAGTGCAATATCACCTGGCTAACCGCAACGTAGACGCTGCATTGTCTGAGTGCGACAAACAACGTGGTTCTGTTGCTAACGTAATGAAAGCTGGTCTTCGCCGTTACAAAGAAATGATCAGCGAAGGTGGTATGGATACTGATCAAAAAGTAATCGCTATTCAAAAAGAAGTGGAAGAAGCTACCGCGCTGGAACTGCCCATGCTGCAGAAAAACCTCGTGTTCCTTTCCACGATCGTATCATGCGGTACACTGATCGCCCTGTTGGGAACGGTAATCGGTATGATCAAATCATTCTCTGCCCTTGGTGAAGAAGGTGGTGCGGGTGCAGCCAGCGAACTTGCGGTTGGTATCTCTGAAGCCTTGTATAATACAGCTTTGGGTATCGGTACTTCAGCTTTCGCGCTGATCATGTACAATATCTTTACCACTAAGATTGACTCAATTACATATGGCATTGATGAATCAGGTTTCACCCTGACTCAAAGTTTTGCTTCTCTGTACAAATAATTTGACAGAAGATGGTATGGAAAAATGATTCCTTTTCATCTCATTATTAAATATTTTTAGAAAATGCCAAGTGTAAAAATCGCAAAAAAGAGCACGGACACCGATATGACGCCCTTCGTGGATATCGCGTTCCTGATCCTTTCGTTTTTCATCATGGCCACTAAGTTCAAGCCACCCGAGCCGGTCGAGATCACGACACCTAACTCGGTTTCGGCGGGTGAATTGCCCCAGAACGATGCGGTAATGGTGTCTATAGATGCTGAGGATCGTGTGTTCTTCTCAGTGCTTTCAGAAAAAAGCGTGGAGAAATTCGACCAGATCATACAGGAGATCAATACCAGTAACAACCTGAATTTGTCTGATGCTGAAATGGCCAACTTCAGGAAAACTTTGATGGTAGGTGTGCCGCTGTCTAAGCTGCAAAGCCTGCTCAGGGTGCCTGCAGACCAGCAGAAAAGCGTACAACAGGAAGGTATTCCCGTACTCGACTCAGCTTCTAACGAGCTGGTGAGATGGATTGCCGCTTCGAAGAACGCATTTGCAGGCCAGAAGCTCACATTCCTGATCAAGGGTGATTCGAAATCGAAATATCCCACTTTTGAAGCCGTTGTAAGCGCACTGAAAAGAAATGAGGAGTTTAAGTATAACCTGGTGACTTCACCCGAGGATGCGCCTGCCAATTCAGAGCTGGGCATCCTTAGGAAGAGCGGTCAGGCAGGCAAATAGATTTTAAAAATTTAAATTTTTTAATATGGCAAGTTTAGATACCGGTGATGGCGGCGGTGGCCACAAAAAAGGACCAGGCGTAAAGAAAGCCAAAAAGCTTTCCACCCGCGTGGACATGACTCCTATGGTGGACCTGGGCTTCCTGCTGATCACTTTCTTTATCTTTACGGCAACCATGAATGAGCCCACAACGATGGACCTCAACATGCCGAAGGATACGGAGAAAAAGGATGAGGAAACACAGGTGAAGCAAAGCGGCGCCCTGACTGTTATGCTTGGTAAGAACGACCAGGTATATTATTATGAAGGCGAGCTCGACCCCAACGGTGCCAACTTTAAACAGACCACTTTCAAGGGTATTCGTGATGAGATCATCCGCAAGAAAAAGGAAGTGATCTCTAATTACCGCGGAAACGCGGCCTGCGAAGAAAAGGCAAAGGCAAAGGGAAGAGATCCCCAAAAGGAATGCGCTGATGAGGATTTTGTAGTGGTGATAAAACCCAATGAGGAAGCCACTTACAAAAATACCGTCGACATCCTGGACGAAATGACCATCAACCAGGTAAAGCGTTTCGCTATTGTGAAAATAGCTGATACTGAGAAAGATCTCATCAAGGCTACCGAAGGCAGCGGAACCGCAGAGCCGGCGGCACAATAATGGTTATGGAAAAAGGACAGGAAAGCATCTAATTTTAAACAAACTTCAAACATGGAAGCCAACAAAATATTATCTGCCGATATTCTTGACCTGGTTTTTGAGAACCGGAACAAGGATTACGGGGCTTACGAGTTGCGCAAGACCTATAATAAGCGCATCGTGATGGCCCTGGTGATCACAGCTTCGCTGGCTTTACTGGCCTTATTAGGCTCAATACTAGCGAGTTCGCTGGATAGCGGCAAATCAAATAAAGTCGAGATCAGGGAGGTAACCCTGGCGGATATCAAGCAGGAGGAGGAAAAACCCAAGGAGTTGCCTCCGCCACCGCCACCGAAGCCACCAGATCCCCCCAAGATCGAAATGCAAAAATTTACGCCTCCCAAGATCGTAAAGGACGAGGAGGTACAGGAACCACCTCCCGCACAGGAGGAGCTCAAGGAAGCCAAGATCGATGTGATCAAGCAGGAAGGTATTAAGGATGAAGGTATTGTGGCCCCTGCCGTGATCGACGAAGGAAAGGGTATCGTGGAAGAGAAAAAAGAAGATGAGAACAAGATCTTCGAAAAAGTGGAGATCGAAGCGGCCTTCCCCGGTGGCGAAAGCGCCTGGAGAAAATTCCTGGAAAGAAACCTCAATCCCAGCGCCCCGGTTGACAATGGCGCTCCGGAAGGTACTTATACCGTATACGTTCAGTTTGTAGTGAGCAAAGACGGCTCTATCAGCGATGTAAGAGCGCTCACCAAACATGGTTACGGTATGGAAGAAGAAGCGGTTAGGGTAATTAAGAGAGGTCCCAAATGGACCCCCGCCATCCAGAACGGACGGCAGGTAAATGCTTACCGTAAACAGCCCATCACCTTCCTGGTACAGTCTGAATAATTTTTGGGAAATAATATTAATTGAATCCTCCCCGCACAAGTGGGGAGGATTTTTGTTTAATAAAACGCCTAAGGCCTACTTTTGAATGCCTTAAGAATAACAGAAGATGAACAGCCTGGCAGCATGGGATGATACGATCGTTGCACTGGCCACACCTCCTGGCGTTGGCGCCATAGGCGTGATCCGCCTGAGTGGCAAAAAAGCATTCCCAATTATTAACTCGCTTTTCCCTTCTAAAGACCTCGGGCAGCAGGAGCCAAATACATTGCATGTAGGTTGGCTGGTGCAGGGCGATAAAAAGCTGGATGAAGTAGTGCTTTCCCTTTTCCGCGCACCACGTTCATATACAGGCGAAGATGTGATCGAGATCAGTTGCCATGGTTCACCTTATGTACAGCAGCAGGTGATGTCTGCCTGCGTGGAAGCCGGCGCCCGCCTGGCCAGGCCCGGTGAGTTTACCCAGCGTGCTTTCCTGAATGGCAAACTCGATCTGGCCCAGGCCGAAGCCGTAGCCGATGTGATCGCCAGTAATACCGAAGCCTCGCACAAAGCAGCCCTGCATACGATGCGGGGTGGATTTTCTAACAGGTTGAAAGAGCTGAGAGAACAGCTGATCCGCTTCTCGGCGCTGATCGAACTGGAACTGGATTTTTCGCAGGAGGATGTGGAGTTTGCAGATCGTGCTGCTTTCTATGAATTAATAGAGCAATTACAACAATCCACCGACAAGCTGGTCGATTCTTTTCGACTGGGCAATGCGATCAAGAATGGTGTGAGTGTAGCCATCATCGGCAAACCCAACGCGGGTAAATCGACCCTGCTCAATGCCCTGCTCAATGAAAACCGTGCGATTGTAAGCGATATTCCCGGCACCACCCGCGATACGATCCAGGAAGTCATCAATATCGATGGTATCCTGTTCCGACTGGTCGATACCGCCGGCATCCGCCAGCATACCGCCGATGTGATCGAAGCCGCAGGTATGGAAAGAAGCCTGGAGAAGATGCAGCAGTCGGACCTGGTGATTTATTTGTTTGACGCCGCAGACAACCCTACTGAGATTGAAGCCTTCAAATCCCGGCTCGACAAACAGGGTTTGAAATACCTGCTTGTCGCCAACAAGATCGACCAGGCTGGTGAAGAAAAATCAAAGGAAAACCTATCCGGTATTGACAGGATCATCTTCATCTCCGCCCGCCGTGGTGATCATATTGAAGTTTTAAAAGAAAGAATGGTGGACGAAGTGCTCGAAGGCCAGGTCCAAACCGAAAATACGATCGTCACCAATGCGCGGCATTACCATGCTTTAAAAGAAGCCTCCAGGTCCCTCCATGATATCCGCGCCGCCCTCGACAACCAACTTCCCGGCGACCTGCTCGCCCCCGATATCCGCCGCGCCCTGCACTACCTTGGCGAGATCACCGGCCAGGTAAGTAATGAGGATATGCTGGATTATATTTTTTCGAAGTTTTGTATTGGGAAGTGAGAAGATGCCATCTGTTTTTATGAAAACACTATAATATTTATTATCTATGTTGATTAATTATTCTTTTTTATATTTTGTTGTACTGCTTACTCAGTAAATGAATACAAAGGATTGTTTTTATATCCAACAAGAATAATATTATCCGGCAAACCGCTTCTCGTGAAGTATAGGGAAACAATTTTTTATGCCAAACGATTGGTATCTGCTAGATATTTTCGGAATATGTGAGGCGGAAAATAATAGAAAAATTACAAAAAGAAAAGACTTAAATGAACCATATTCAACATAATCAAATAGTCAATTTTATCTGGGGGATTGCCGATGATGTGCTTCGTGATGTTTACACACGAGGCAAATACAGAGATATAATACTTCCATTCACGGTATTACGTAGGTTGGATGCTTTGCTGGAGTCTTCAAAAGACAATGTGATTGAAATGCATGAGCAACTCAATAAGTTGAAAATCGAAAATCAGTCACCACAGCTTAGAAAGGTTTCCGGTTATGTTTTTTACAACACTTCTAAGTACACTTTCAAGAAGTTATTGAATGACCCTGCAAACATTCGGCAGAACCTTGAAAATTATCTGGATGGCTTTAGTTCAGATGTGCAAGACATCATTAGCAAATTCAAATTGCGTAATCAGTTGGATACGCTTGAAGAAGGCAATATCACTTTCCCATTGATTGAAAAATTCTGTTCTTCTCAAATCAACCTGAGCCCGGTAGCGGTGAAAGATAAGGATGGAAACATTGTGCATGAAGGATTGAGTAATCTGGGAATGGGCTATGTTTTTGAGGAGCTTATTCGCAAGTTCAATGAAGAAAACAACGAAGAAGCTGGTGAACACTTCACACCAAGGGAAATCATTAAGTTGATGACCCATCTCATTTTTGAGCCAGTCAAAAACAAAATCAAAGAAGGAACTTATCTCATTTATGACCCTGCTTGTGGCAGCGGTGGTATGCTTACGGAAGCGGAACATTTTGCATTGGAAATAAATCCCAAAGCAACATACCATTTATACGGTCAGGAAGTGAACCCCGAAACATTTGCAATCTGCAAAGCAGATATGCTCATTAAAGACGAAGATCCTGAGAAAATTGCTTTTGGTTCTACATTGTCAAATGATGGCTTTCCCAAGCTAAAATTTGACTTTATGCTGTCTAACCCGCCTTATGGCAAAACATGGAAGGTTGACCAGGACAGCATTGTTGATTCAAAAACAAAAGAGATACTTGATAGTCGCTTTAATGTTGGAGTACCGAGGGTAAGTGATGGCCAGTTGCTATTCTTGATGAACATGGTTTCCAAAATGAAGACCGATAGCGAAATAGGAAGCCGAATTGCATCTGTTCATAATGGATCATCATTATTTACAGGGGATGCAGGTAGTGGGGAAAGCGAAATAAGGAAATATATCATTGAAAACGATTTACTCGAAGCCATCATTCAGTTACCCAATGATATGTTTTATAACACCGGCATCGCCACGTATATATGGGTGCTGAGCAATAAAAAAGAGAAAAGACGAAAAGGCAAAGTCCAATTAATTGACGCCTCCGGGATCTACAGCAAAATGCGAAAAGGATTAGGTAGCAAGTCAAACGAGTTGACCGAATCGCATATCCTACAAATTGCAAAGATATTCAATGATTTTCAAGAAAATGAAATCAGTAGAATTTTTGATAACGACGATTTCGCTTATTGGAGCATTACGGTAGAGCGGCCTTTGCGTTTAGCATGGCAGCTAACAGAAGAAAGACTATCTGCAATTGAGGATACTGATTACTATTTGCCAATCCTCAAAGCATTGCAAAAGCAGTTTGGTACTGATATTCAAAATGACTTCAATCAACTTTTGTCTGCCTTAGATGCACAGCTAAAGAAGTTGTCGATGAAGTGGAAGCCTAAAGAGAAGAAAACATTTTTAGATGCTTTGTCATGGCGTGATGAAGAAGCCAAACCTGTTATCAAAAAGCAGGACAAAGACGAAGTGATTTATGAAGCCGATCCTGAATTACGAGATTACGAGAGTGTTCCCGTAAAGGAAAATGTGCGGGAGTATTTTGAAAAGGAAGTGTGGCCCTTTGTGCCTGATGCATGGATTGATGAAAGCAAAACTGTAAAAGGATACGAAATTTCGTTTACAAAGATCTTTTATAAATACCAGCCATTACGTAGTGTGGCGGAAATAACTTCAGAAATTATGCGGCTGGAAAGCGAGACAGAAGGGCTCCTAAAACAAATAATAGAATAGTGCAACTCCAGGCAGGCTACATATTAGAATCAGTTCGAGATGCACTCAACGCTTATGCAAAGCGGAATGAGAAGTCACCTGCATTGCATGGCTTGTTAAGGTCACTAAGCACATTTGAGGTGCAGACCGGTATTAATCTGGAAACCCCAGCAAATCCGCCATCCCTATTTGCGGTTGCATCTAATATTATTACACGAGGCTTACCCACATTGGCAAGTGTTCATTTGGAGGAGTACTTTGCTGATAGGTTAGCAGTTACACAAAGGCAGGATGATGAAGCCAGAGGGAAAGTGGCGTTCCCTTTCGCGAATGTTGATGAAGATAATAAATACGGAGAGTCACTTTTCAAGGCATTACACACAATTGACCCAAGAGCAAAGAACCGAAGCCAATACTTAAATATAAGTGATGTTGACAGCCCATTCGAAAGGAGATTTCTATTAGAGCTTATCACTCAAGATAAGGTGTTTTTGACCCAAATATTAGAAAAGCAAAGAACCCGTAGTTCTTTCACCCGTGACAACAATCAGGGAAGGGTAGATTTTAGCCTGGAAATACCTTACGATTTTACCAAGAGCAGAACCAACCGTTATAACAGTCAGGTGCAGATTAAGCACCACAAGACGTATGTGATTGAAGTCGATGGCAAAAAGTACCATACCGATTTATTAGACGACCTGAAAGATTTTGAAATTGCTCAGTTGTCACGAAACATCAGCCACATCACAGAGGACAGGGTGTACAAAGATGTAGAAGAATTTATTCGCACAATTGAAGCGGAAGAATTTATACAGCAGGCACAGGGTAACTACAGCAACGATGAATATTTATTGAGCAGTCTTACTGCCTTATGTCTTGCCCCCTTCGGTATGGCAAGGCTTCAAAGGGTGGTACTGCAATATTTAATGGCTCATTATGATGCTGCAATCACCAAGCAAAAGATAAAAATTGCTGTTGCAGAAAGAGACCTTCCATGTGCAATAGCGGCATTTGATGACCTTTCGCTATTGCTGCATACCCTCAATGATTTAGCTCAAACTCAAATTCATATCCCTGCATTCGAGGTGCAAGTTTTCACTTCGCCTGAGTTTATGGACCATCCACTGCATAACGGCAAATCAGTAGCTCCGCTTACTGCTTTGAACGCTGCAGATTTCGACCTTGTTATTGATATTTCAGTATTGCGGAGATTGTCTGTTTTTAAAGATGATTTTCAGCCTTCGCATAATACGATTGTCATTCGCAATGCTCATTACATACACTATAAAACCAACACCGGAGTAGTATCAGCATCTTCGGTACTATAC
>JAEYOL010000329.1 GCA_023411775.1 Bacteroidota bacterium
GGGGCACACGAATGGGAGAAGGACTTCCCAAGCAGTTCCTTATGCTGAAAAATAAGCCGGTACTATATTATACGTTGAGGGCATTTCTCGAGGCTTATGACGATATGAGAGTGATTTTGGTGTTGCCTGCAGATTATACGGATATGGGCCAGGAGATCATTGATGCATATTTTGATAGTGATCGTATTAAACTTGCCACTGGAGGTGATTCCCGCTTTCAATCAGTAAAAAATGGCCTGCAACTTATCAACGAGGATGCCATCATCTTTGTACATGATGCGGTGCGTTGCCTGGTGACAACGACTTTGATCAAGGCTTGTTATGAAAAGGCAGTAGAGACCGGTTCGGCAATTCCAGCCATTGCCTGCAGGGATAGTGTGCGCTTAGTGAATGAAGGAGGCAATGACCCTTTAGACCGCGAAAAGGTGATGCTGGTACAAACCCCGCAAACATTTCACAGTAAAATTCTGCTGCCTGCGTATCAGATCGATTATAAAGATAAGTTTACAGATGAAGCGACTGTGGTGGAAGCTTATGGTATGAAAGTGTCGCTGGTGGAAGGAGAGGAGCGCAATATTAAAATCACCCGCCCGGTTGACCTCATCATTGCAGAGAGTTTGATTGGCACCAAGTGATCCATTGGTGAACATAGCGTCAGGGACGGGTATATTGGTCGAACTACTAACTACGAACCATTGTTGTCCGGAATAAATTTTTAAAATGTAATCAAAGCTTTGACCAACGCATCTTCTATGGGTTTTACTCTCACAGGGGCTTTTCTTTATTTTCGTAGTGCATGTGTACTTCTTTTTCACCAGTGTCCATGGATGCCGGAACTCCCGTTCCGGCCAGCAAGAACGGAACGGAGTTCCGTTTTACCAATCACCCCGCCCGCCCGCTTAACCCTTAGCGTAAGGACGGCTTAGTCCGTAATTTTCTTGTTTCGTTTTCCGAAGCCAGCGTTTACCCGGACAGCAATGACTACGAACTACTGACTACTAACTACGAACTACAAACTTCGCCCCTATCTCTTAGTCCATTTCAAATAAAAGGGCAATCGATTCTCCTTAATCGCTGCATAGTTTTCTTCCACGGCGCCGAAACTACTGTAGAAAAATGCCAGGCTGGGTATATCCGAGCCTTCAAAATCCAGCAACATCTTTTTTTGGGCATGATCTTTTATAAATGCATCGATCAGCATATGGGAAGCGCCGATGGTCCTGCCGTCGGGATGATTCCCTACAAGCAGGTAATAGGCACGCTGATGGGAAAATACAAAGACACAGGAAGCGACCAACTCTTCGTTGGGGGACAGGATTCCGTATGTGATCGCCTGCTGGCGGCTGTGCAGGTAATTATACAGATTTCGAAAGCGGGCTGTATTTTCGGCTGATTCTTTTGAGTACGTTTTCATTTGCCCGACTGCCAGCGCGATCATCTTTTCTATATCAAAATCGATCACCGGTTTGCAACCCAGTTGTTCAGCTTTACGCGAATTTCGTTTTATATTATCCCGGTAGGAAGTGTAAATTTTTTCATACGACCGGTCCAGGTCGAGTATAAAATTTCGGCGCTGGTATAATTCATACTTCGCGAGGGAGAAAACATTTCCATGATTGAGGTAAATATCCCAATAGCGAAACCGCGACGGGATTGCATTCAGAAACGATTCAGCTAAAGGCGCTTCAATATTATGTCCGAATATACCCAGTTGCGCTGTCAGGAAAGGCTGGTATAAATAAGCAATTCCAAATTTTTTATGCCAGGTAATAGGCATCACCGCTTCATAGTCGTTGAGCACAAGCCCATCCCATTGCCGCGCCATTTTATCGAGCCACCATGAGTAACCATAGATCAAACCATTGGGGGCGGTGGCGATACAGTTATCCCATTTTACCAGGTCAATGTCGTGGTGCCTGAGATATGTTATGCGCCTTTGTTGATTCATCAGTCCGCCAGGTTGCGATTTATTTTTCGGGGATTGAAAGCTGACATATTGATTGAAAAAGAAATCGTTTTCAGGAAGCGGTTTTTCTTTTCCAATGTTGACTTGATATAGTCTTTGTACACTTTGCTATATAGTAACGGAATATAGATGTTAACTGTCTCTTTGAAAAAAGGTAGCTGCAAGCCAGCATTAAAAAGAAACCTGTCGCCCGTAGCATTTCTTTCCCAGGCATTACTATATGTACCGATATCTGCAAACAGTTTAAGGGGGATTTTTATTGGCAATACATTCAATGGATTTATATTGGAAGGAATGCTTGTACTCACATTTATCGCCATCAACCAGTCATCGGTTTTCCCGATCTTTTCTGCCAGCAATTCAGTTCTAACTTTGAATCCGCCATCCCGGATCATCAGTTGCTGGCTGGCCAGTCCTTCAAACTCGTTTCGCCCAAGGAAATAATCGCTATAGGTATAATCTTCATAGCCATTAGGGCCGGTCATATTCAAATGATAGCGATCCGTTTCAAATTTTTTGCGTATTGTTTTTTCACCCGGGTAAAAGAATTTACCGGCAAAGAATCTCAGGTTGAGTCCGCCGCCTTTGGCATAATTGAAGAAATAATTGCCCGTAAAACCCGCCCGTACGAAATCTTTGCCTTGTTCAAGTTTTAACTCAGCGTTGTAAGGATACAAAGCCCTGTTATTTTCAGAAACCAGTCGCAATTGGTTGAGCACCCGGTTTTCTTTGATCCCTCTTGCCCGGGTTAAGATGCTGGTATCGTTGGCCGAGCCGACAATAGTATCACGGAAATAACTGAATGCTTCTTCATTGATGAAGAATGATTTGAATTGGATGAACCGGTGTAAAGTGCTACGTGGCGTTTTTTCTTTGAATACAAGTTTTAAGTTCGGAACGAGTTTGGAGAAGCTGGTAAATGATTTTTCACCCAGTTCGTCTTCAAAATCGTTCATACTAAAATGTGAACCATTCAATCCCAGTTGTATTTTTTGAAAAATGCCGGAAGGATAAAAAGAATAGTTGACCAAACCCGTTCCTGTCAGTGTTTTAGATCCGGTTCCAAACATGGGTGCAAAAAAGAATTGAAAACGTGACGGTGGCAACTTATAATTGGTGATCATGCCACCGATCATCAGTTTATCATAACTATTAAACCCGAAGGCAGGGCCAAACGTGATATAATTTTTTGAAGGTTTGTTAATATAATCCGCATGTGATTTGAAACTGAATAAAAACCCACTTTTTGTTCCTGTTCTTTGCTGGTTGGGTAACAGGCCTTTTTTATTCAGCATCGCAAAGGCTGAGTCCAGGTTCTTTCCACTACTTTCCTCCAACACCTTTTTGAAATCGGCCGGTTGCGGATGCTTGAACTGCCAGCGCCGGTAATATTCCTGCATGGCATGGTCCATGGTTTCCCTGCCCAAAATTGATTCTATCCATTCCAGCCAGGCCCCGGCCTGGTAGTAGGATATCAGTCCGTAATTCATCATGTTCAGGTCTTCGCTTTCAGTATTGATGGGCTGATCTTTCCCCATAAGGGCCCGTGTTTCAAACAATATTCTTTCCCCGCTTCTTATACTTACTCTTTCCTTTCCAAGTTGGAGTTCTCCTTTATTACCAAATTTATATTGACTATACCTGTTGTCATAGTATGTATCCAGGCCTTCATCCAGCCAGGGATATTTTCTTTCGTTACTGCCCAGTATACCATAGAACCAGTTGTGACCGATCTCGTGCGCGATAGTAAAATCCAGCATGTTTTGATCACGGGTAGGGGAGATGACGGTGATCGTGGGGTATTCCATGCCGCCGCCAAAACTCTCGGGGCCCTGTACTACGCTGACAGTTGAAAATGGATATTCACCGATCCACTCAGATCTTGTTCGGATGGCGTCTTTTGCGAAACGCACGCTGTTTTCCCAATACTTTTTTTCTGACGGGGTGTAATAACTATACACTTCCACTACTTTGCCTGAGGGAAGTTGGCAGGTATCCTGAGAAACAATAAATCGCTTGTCGGCAAACCAGGCAAAATCGTGTACGCGGGCCTGTTTGTAGCGAAGGATTTTTATACCGGTTGAAGAAGTAGGGAATTCCTGGATGACTGTTTTTGTCGTGCCCCCTTTTTTTATGCGTTTTTTCACAGGCTCCCATTCAAATGAAGCTCTTTTTTTCAGCCATTCTTTTTCTTCTTCATTTTGTAATACACCTGTTGCTGCCACTACATAATTGTCGGGGACTGTAATGGTCACATCGAAATTGCCGAATTCACTATAAAACTCACCCTGGTCGAGATAGGGAATTTCGTGCCAGCCGGTTCTATCATAAACTGCCGGCTTGGGATACCACTGCGTCACCTGGTATGACTCGCCATCATGACCGCCGCGGGAAAAGTTATAAGGCAGCTTTACATGAAATGGCGTCGTGATCGTTATTGAATTTCCGGGTGCCAAAGGGGAGGGGAGCACCAGTTTGATGATATCTATGTGCTGTGGATGATCTTCCATTTCAGCGATGATATCATTCACTTTAAAATCAAGACGGTTGATATAGCCTTTTTCATCTTTGTCAGAAAAATAAAAATCAGTACTCCCGTTTTCCAGTAGCTGGTCGCTAAAAGCGGTCTTATCATTTTTATAGGCGTTGGGCCAGATATGGAACCAGATAAAACGCAGCGTATCGGGCGAATGGTTCGTATACTCAATTTTTTCAAAACCGGTGAGGGTGTGTTCACGGTCATTCAACGAAACGGTGATATTGTAATTGACTTCCTGTTGCCAGTAATTCTCAGTTTGGCAGAAAGCGGTTTTCAGTATGCAAGGGAACACAAGGGCAGCCAGTAGTTTCTTCACCAGGATTCGTTTTTTCAAAAATAAACCCTTCTTCTTGTAATCGCAAGTGTTAGTCGGGAGTCGGGAGTCGTGAGTCGTGAGTCGTGAGTCGTGAGTCGGGAGTCGTGAGTCGTGAG
>JAEYOL010000020.1 GCA_023411775.1 Bacteroidota bacterium
CGTTTTTAGAAATATTCCAGGTCACCGTAAATAGCCAGTACCGTTTAAGCGTGTTGAAATAAGACTCGGTAAAGCTATAGCTGTTAAAGCTTCGGTTGTAGCCACGATTTTGGTTGAGAATATCATACACCCCGAGCCGGAGCTCCAATTCATTTTTCATCACACGCTTAGTGATATAAGAATTCCAGTTTGTGAAATTGTTATTTGCCGGGAAACGTGGATCTTTCTGACGCCCTTCAAAGTTGATATCGGTACCCAGTTCCAGTTTCCAGGGGAGTGTTACACTACCACTTGCCCAGCCTGTCAGTTGCCAGTACTCGGCATTAGCGGCGGAATTGACGGAAGCTTTGCTGGTATGCCAGCCAAAGTTGGGGCTGACATAAAATTCGTACTTATCTTTTACATATTGTCTGAAGGTAACACGCATACCATAGGAACGGGTATCGGTGATATTCTTAACAGGCTGGTTGGTCTTTGCATCACTCACAAAATCCACATTGCGGTTGAAGTTGGCGTTGGGACCAAAGCCGACCCTCCACTTAGTATCCGGAATTTTAAATCCATAGTCCAGGTTGATATTTCCCGAATACACACCATCCACATTTACGGTTTGGTAAATACGACGACCCACGCTATCGATCGTACTCGATTGTGAGAATGCATTTTGCGTAAAGGTAAAATAGGTATTCATCCAGATATTCCGTTCTTTCAAAGCATTCCAGTTGCTATAGTTCAAACTTACCGTATGCCGGAAAGCCTGGTCAAGTGCGGGATTTCCAATATAAATATTCAATGGATCTGTATTAACCCGGATTGGCTGCAACTGCTCCAGCGAAGGCGCGGTGGTTGACCCATTATAATTGAAACGAATATTCTCACTGGGCTTCAGCTTATACGTAAGATTAGCTCTCGGGAAGAAATTGATAAAATCGTAACTGTAATTCTGCCGTTCAGTGATATTCTTCTGTACGAAATGACTAAAGGCGACCGAGCTACCGAATGAATAGGTAAGCTTTTTCTTGTTTATTCGGAAGTTTAGCCCGGGTGTATTGACCAGCCGGTTGAACTCAAAAGCATTACTCAAAGAGTCAATACGCTCTGTGTATTTACCCGAACCGTCATTTTCATTGGTGATGCGCTCGTTACTATTGGTATTTACGCTTAACGCATAGCTAAGCTCAAGGTAAATATCCTTTGCCAGGGATTCAGTGTAAGCAATTTTGGTACTGAAATTTTTTGTTTCGTTGTTGCGGATATTTTGCTGATCCAATGTATCTCTATAATCGATCAGACCTTTACTATAATAATTATTTAGTGAATAGAGCAGCCCGTCATTTTTTGAACGATTCCAGCCAAATTCAGTATTGATCGATAGGGTGCGTGATAGCTTTTTAAACTTATGACGCCAGAGCAGGGTAGAGGTGATAGCATCATTTACGGCATCATTGCTGGTATTCCGTTTGCTATTGTTGATGGAATCCATCTGGTCGTTGAACGCTTCTGTATAATAACTATTCCTTGTCAGGGTTTTATTTTCGTTAGCCCTTGTCGTCCATTTCAGGGTGTTGCTAGAATCAATTGTGGTTTCAAGCGTGAGATTAAATGAATGTTTGTGGGTGGATGAATAATTATCACTGGTGCTGTTGTTAGACCAGCTTGTATCAGGCAAAAAGGTTTGCGAGAAAGTACGGGTCACACCCGGTGCATTCACTTTTATGAATTTGTAACCGGCATTCAGGCTTTGCTTATTGTTATTAAACTTATTGCTGTAATGCATCCCTCCGTTCCAGTTGCGGGGGATACCTTTGCGGCCACCATAGTAATTATCTTCACCACCATTCCACATCATATACATACCGCCATCGTCGGTGATGCCGGTTTCAACACCCTCCATACCACCGCCATAATTATTGGCATCCTCCCAGTCGAGGTTGGTACGACCAGTATTACTCATGATTCCATACGTGGCGATCTTGCGCTTTCCTTTGAAAGCATTTAACATGATGGAGTTGTCATATTTGTCTTTGAGACCGCCACCGGCTTCAATCTTGCCGAAATATCCTTTCTTTTTATCCTCTTTTAATTTAAGATTGATCGTTCGATCCTTAACGCCATCATCGATACCTGTAAACTCAGCCTGGTCGCTTTTTTTATCAAATACTTCCACTTCTTTCACAATATCCGCTCGCAGGTTTTTGGTAGCAATGCCAGGATCTGAACCGAAAAATTCTTCACCGTCTACCAGTACCTTGGTAACCTTTTCACCCATAGCCGTGATCTTACCGTCTTTATCAACCTGGATGCCCGGCAGACGCCGTAGTAGTTCTTCCACATTTGCGCCTTCCCTTACCTTAAAGCTATCAGCTGTATAGACCGTTGTATCGCCTTTGATCCGAATAGGTGATCCGCTCTTGATAATCACCTCAGCCAGCAACTTGCTCTTGGGGATCATGTTTATCGTGCCCAGGTCGGTGTCTGTATTGGCTTTGACAGAAACTTTATCAAAATAGTCGCCCAGGTAGGGGTGTGTGATCATGATAAGGTATTCACCTTCCCTGACACCGGGGATAAAAAATTTCCCGGCTTTATCAGCGCGATCAAACTTCACCAGGACTGAGTCTTCTACCCGAAGCAGCGATATTACCGTATGCTGAAGATTTTTGTGATCGGTATTATCGACGACAGTGCCTTTTACCGAATTGCCCTGGGCCAACGCGAAATGTACAAATAAGGAAAGGAATAAGGTTAGAGTCAGTCTGGTCTGCTTTCTCATGGTGGTTTGGTATAAAATGTAAGGTAGGTCGCCGCTCTATTTCTATTACCCTCATTTACATAGACGGATCAAAAATGCTGATTTACGGTCGCTTACAGAATGTATCAACGGATAAGCCGTGTTAATATTTCACTAAAAAGGTGTAAGTTGTATCAGCCTCAAGTAAAAACCCCAAGGATGAATGACCTGAATAAAGATACAGGAGACCCTATAGAAAAAATGCCCGATGCTGTACAACCTGAAACAGGTAATGACTATGCCTCCACGCATTTTATAGATACTACAAAGCCTGTCTGGAATTATTCGCTGCTGACGGATGAAGACGTCAGAAATTTCCAAAACGGAACTCATTATCGCCTGTACCAGAAGTTCGGATCGCATTCGCTGCAGGTAAATAATGTCTGGGGTATGTATTTCTGTGTGTGGGCGCCTAACGCCACACAGGTAACAGTGAAGGGAAATTTTAATGATTGGAATGATACTACGCATCCGCTTCAACCACGTTGGGATAACAGTGGTATCTGGGAAGGATTTATACCCGGTTTCAAACTCGGTGAAGTTTACAAATATCATATCGTGGGTTTCGCAGGTCGCGAAACGGATAAAGGCGACCCATTTGCCAATTTTTGGGAAAAGCGACCGCATACCGCTTCAATCACCTGGGATATGTACTATGACTGGAAAGATGAGGAGTGGATGAAGCAAAGAAAAAAACACAACGCGCTTGATGCCCCCTGGAGTGTGTACGAAGTGCATCTTGCGAGCTGGCAGAGACCCGACCGACATGATGAAGAAACCTATAACACTTATGAACAAATAAAAGCGGCACTTGTACCATATGTAAAGGAAATGGGCTTTACTCATGTGGAACTAATGCCGGTGATGGAGCATCCTTTTGACGGAAGCTGGGGTTACCAGGTGACAGGCTACTATGCCGCCACTTCGCGTTTTGGAAACCCACAGGGTCTGATGGCACTTATCGATGCATTTCATAAAGAAGGCATCGGTGTGATCCTGGATTGGGTACCTTCACATTTTCCATATGACTCGCATGGACTATTTATGTTCGATGGCACACATACTTACGAGTATGCCGATATGCGAAAAGGTTTTCACCCCGACTGGAACAGTTATATTTTTAATTATAAAAGGGGAGAAGTAAAGTCTTTTCTCATCAGTAATGCGAGGTTCTGGTTTGATAAGTATCATATCGATGGGATCCGCGTTGATGCAGTCAGTTCGATGTTGAAGCTCGATTACTCCCGCGAAGAAGGAGAGTGGGAGCCCAATGAGTTTGGTGGTAATGGTAACCTGGAAGCGATCGCCTTTATAAAAGACCTCAACGAAACGATCTATCGGGATTTTCCCGATGTCCAAACCATCGCGGAAGAAGCTACTGACTGGCCGGGTATTTCAAGACCAACCTGGCAGGACGGGCTGGGCTTTGGTATGAAATGGATGATGGGCTGGATGCATGATACCCTCGATTATTTCAAAATAGACCCGCTGGGAAGAAAACATCACCAGGATAAGTTCTCGTTCAGCATGGCCTATTATTATGACGAGAATTTTATGCTGCCGTTCAGCCATGATGAAGTTGTGCATGGCAAAAGCCCAATGCTCTACAAAATGCCCGGGGATGAATGGCAGAAATTTGCCAACCTGCGGCTGATGTACACCTATATGTGGACGCACCCGGGTGCACGACTTTTGTTCATGGGTGATGAATTTGGGCAAACTACCGAATGGAACTATAAATCCGAGCTGGACTGGCATTTGCTGGAGTTTGAGCCGCATCGCCTGTTAAAGGATTGTGTCGCCGCTTTGAATAAACTGCTTACAGCGGAACCGGCTTTATATCAAAACCAGTTTAATGCATACGGCTTTGAATGGGTAGACCTTAATCACCGCCCAGAGTCGGTAGTCTCCTACAAACGGATGAGCAAACAAACAGGCGAAGACTTGCTGATAATTTTGAATATGACGCCGGTGGTCAGAAAAGACTGGGCGGTAGAGGTCAGCGGTAAAGCATATACCGAGGAAATATTTAATAGTGACAGCAAAATATTTTGGGGTACCGGCAACGTTTATAATCCTGCTATACGTTCAGAATTAATCGACAAGGAAAAAAATACTTACCGGCTACGGGTAAATTTACCTCCCCTGGCCGCAATTATTCTCAAATAATATAACGGGACATTAACCCTGTCCCTCCATTATTTGAGCAGGTTATGAAACCGATTATCATAACTAAATTCTAACTTGCACCGTATTGAAGAACTGTTAATATCCAATCCATGATCCGACAAACCCTTTTACTTATACCCATAGCCCTTGGCGTCAGTGTCCTGACACATGCCCAGGCTAAATCCGCGGATACCGGGCCTAATTCAGATAGTGCCACATTCTACCTTCAGAAAGGTTTACAGGAAAAGCAAACCGGCAGGCGGATGGAGGCACTGAAAAATTTCGAAAAAGCTTTTCAATACGATCAGAATAATAAAGCGATAGTAGGAGAGTTAGCTGCTTCCTACCTGGACCTCCGCAAGTATTCACAGGCTAAGGACACCTATCTTAAACTGGAAGCACTCGGTGACCAGTCGCCCCACACCTATAAGCAGATCATGGATCTTTCCTATAACTTAAAGCAAAATGAGGATGTGATCGCTTATGCTAATAAATTGAAAAAAGCTGATCCAACTGAGAAGGTGAATTTCTATGTAGGAAAAATTCATTACCAGGATGAAAATTACGGGGAAGCTATCAAATACCTGGAAGCAGCTGGTAAAGAAGACAAGAGCAATGCGGAAGCACCTTACCTGATCGCACGCAGTTATGCGGATATGCAAAACTATAAGCAGGCGATCCCTTATTTTTTAAAAGCCATAGAACTGGATACATCCAAAAACAGCTGGATATACGAACTGGCGCTGATCTATTACGCTATCCACGACGACAAAAATGCCCTGAAGTATATGCTGCTGGCTGGGGAAAAAGGTTTTAAACGCAGCAATGAATACCTGGAAAACCTGGGTATTGCCTATCTCAACCTTGGTCAGCTTGACCAGGGTGTTGGTATCATGAATGAGATCCTGAAAAAAAGGCCCAGTGACATGAACATATTAAACCTGGTAGCGGAAGCTTATTATTATAAAGGCAAATACCAGGATGCGATCGATTATTGGGACAAGATCCTCACTTATGACAAAGAAAATGCATCCGCTTTATACATGATCGGGATGAGTTACCAGAAAAAAGGAGAAAAGGAAAAAGGCCAGTTTCTCTGCGACAAAGCGATCGAAATGGATCCCACACTTTCTGCCCTGAAACAAAAAAAGCAATTACCAGTTGGTTTGTAGCAAAGTGCTGATGTCGTGATGATCGCAATCAGGTGGCTTCGCCAATAGCGAAAAAATGGCTATCTTTGCGGCCATGCAGCAACTTGTTCAAATAAGGTTATACTTCTTTTCCAACTACAAGGACTTCAATAGTTAAGCCCCGCCTGGCGTTCTAGCCGGACCGGGGATTCTGCATTTTTCTATCAACATTTCTGAATTAAAATTTATTGCTATGCACCGGCATGTTCAAAATGCATGGACGCATTCGTCTATAAAACGCATGTACGCTATTTCAAGTTTTAAAGCCTTCGGCAATTAACCCCCGGACACTGTTTCGGGGGCCCATTTTATTCTTTTACAAAAATCAATGGCATATAAATGCTGAATTGTTCATTTAAAACCTGAAGAAATGGAAACTACACAATCCAGTCGGTTGACGATAGCGAAAAACGACCACGATATGCTAATGCATTATTTGCGAACCAATAATATGGAGCTGAAATACGACCAGGCTAAGGCGCAGGAATTCATGGAAGATATAAGGGATGCGGAAGTGATAAACCCCAGCGGATTCCCGTCTGACAGGGTGCGATTGAACTCTAAAGTTATCGTGAGAAACACACTTGCAAGGCAAAACTATGCTTATACCGTTGTGCTTCCCGACAAAGCCGACCAGAAACATGAAATGATCTCTATCCTGGCCCCAATGGGCATGGCACTGTTTGGTGCAAAAAAAGGGGATACGATCTCCCTGGATTCTTCAAAAGGAAAAAGACATTTCACTATCCAGGAAGTTACAAACCCGGTTGACTAACTAAAAAAACAATGAGGTTGTCTCAGTAGCTGTGACAACCTCATCTTTTATATTTAAGAAATCTGCCTTTACATTCTTTCCGGCACCCTGATTCCCAATAAAGCCATCATTAACTTAATAATGCCAGCCGTCAGTTCGCAAAGCTGCAAACGAAGTTCTTTTTTCTCCGGCGACTCGGCATTCATCACAGAATGCTCGGTATAGAAAGTATTAAAGGTTTTAGCAACATTAAAGGCGTAGATGGCCAGTAATGAGGGATTATGTTCCTGTAATGCCTGGTCAATAGTTTCCCCGTATTGCTCCAGCAATACGATCAACTCTTTTTCCCTTGGGAACAGATCCATTTCCTGCAGTTTTTTATTCGCCGCTTCTTCCTTTCGAAGAATAGACCGGATCCGGGCATAGGTATATTGAATAAACGGCCCTGTAAATCCATGGAAATCGATCGATTCTTCCGGGTTAAAGATCATCCTCTTTTTGGGATCGACCCGGAGCAGGAAAAACTTCAACGCGCCCAACGCGATAATATCATAGAGTTCGTTGAGCTCGCCGGGATTGAAATCCTTTACTTTCCCTAATTCCTCGGTTTTATCGCGTGCTACACGTTTTAGTTCATCAATCATATCATCGGCATCGACCACCGTTCCTTCCCGGGTTTTCATCCTCCCCGTAGGCAGTTCCACCATACCATAACTAAGGTGGTAAATTCCGTCTGCGTAAGGCTTGCCGAGTTTTTGAAGAATGAGCTTCAGCACTTTCATGTGATAGTTCTGCTCATCGGCAATAACGTAAATACTCTGATCGTAATGGAACTCTTCAAATTTTTTCTCTGCGAGACCCAGGTCCTGGGTGATGTACACAGAAGTGCCGTCCTTACGCTGCACGATCTTTTCATCAAGGCCATCGGCGGTTAAATCAATCCATACACTACCGTCCTCCTTTTTATAAAACACACCCTGCTTCAATCCTGCTTCCACAAATTCTTTTCCCAGGAGGTAGGTTTCACTTTCAAAATAATTTTTGTCAAAATCGCTTCCGATTTTTTTATAAGTCTCCTCAAAGCCTTCATAAACCCAGCCATTCATTTTTTCCCATAATGCCCTCACTTCGGGATCACCATTTTCCCAATCCACCAGCATTTGCTGCGCTGCTTTCATGATCGGTGTGTTCTTGTCTGCTTCTTCCTTACTCATGCCATTGGCGATGAGCAATTCCATTTGTTTCTTATGCTCCTGGCCAAAGAGAACATAATAATCACCTACAAAATGATCACCCTTGACTCCTTCCGACGCAGGTGTTTTTCCCTCCCCAAACTGTTGCCAGGTGACCATGGATTTGCAAATATGAATACCACGGTCGTTGAGGATCGCCGTTTTAAAAACAGTATGCCCTGTAAGTTTTAAGATCTCCGCAACACTCCATCCCAAAAAATTATTTCTCAGGTGACCCAGGTGCAGGGGTTTGTTGGTATTGGGTGATGAATACTCAACGATCACTCTTTGACCATTGTCAGCCCGCAGACCGGGATTTTTATCGTTGAAGGTTTGAAAAAGAAAGTTCATCCAATAATTGTCCTTTACCACCAGGTTTAAAAAACCCTTGATCACATTATACGAAGAGAAAAGAACAGCGTGCTCACTGACCAAGTTTTCACCGATTTCCTTACCCAGCTGTTCAGGCGACCGTTTCAATTGTTTGACGAATGAAAAAAGGACAATCGTATAGTCTCCTTCAAATTCTGGTTTCGTCAGATTGATGGTAAGCTCTTCCTCGCGAAAATCCTGGCCATACAGCTCTTTCAGGGTTGTTTTCAATAGCGACCTGATATTATTTACAATGCTCATCCAGCTAAAAAATTTGCTGCGAATGTACGAAACCCTGCATGAGATTCGGGTAGGCTGCTCGATAAACCGGAAACTTACAATATTTTTACCGGGTTCAGACTAGGCTGGTAAAAACCCGGCCCTTTCTAAGGTTGCAAATTTTGTGCGATGTATTTTTTAATTGCCGATGAGACAACATATTTATAATGTAAGGGACTTTGTACTTCCGGTCATCGACTTTTTCTACCCCCCGTTCCGAAAGATCATGAACCTGCAGACCTTCCGCTATGCCGCCGCGGGTGCGGGGAATACGCTGATCGGGTTCCTGGTTTATTTTGTGAGTTATAAATACATCCTGAAAGAACAGGATCTTCACTTTGGTTTTTATGCTTTCAAACCACACGTCGCGGCGCTGTTTTTCTCGTTTTGCATCACGTTTCCCATTGGATTTTTTATGTCAAAATACGTGGTGTTCAGCGACTCGGTCATGAAAGGTCGGGTACAGTTGTTCCGGTA
>JAEYOL010000210.1 GCA_023411775.1 Bacteroidota bacterium
TATTTATTCTTGTGGGCTGACAAAGAATGCTAAAGTCATTGACATCGGCGGTGGTGATAGCAGGCTTGTGGACTTTCTTCTTGACGAAGGATTTGAGAACATTACGGTACTTGACATTTCTTCAAAAGCGCTTGAAAAGGCGAAGCAACGTTTAGGTGACAAAGCCGGTAAAGTGCATTGGATTGTTAGCGACATCACAGAATTTCAGCCCGACACAACCTATGATGTATGGCACGACAGAGCCGCATTTCATTTTCTTACGACCAAAGACCAGGTTGCAAAATACCTGGACACTGCACGAAAGGCTGTGAAAGGATTTTTGATAATCGGAACATTTTCCGATAAAGGACCGAAGAAATGCAGTGGTCTTGACATACAACAATATTCAGAAGAAACGCTGACCGCTCAACTTCAAAATGGTTTTGACAAAATTCGCTGCACAACAGAAGACCATATTACGCCATTCGGCACAACGCAGAATTTCCTGTTTTGCAGCTTTAAGCGACACCTGGGCTGAAAGAGATAAAGGACTGCATAAAACATCGTATTTGCTTTATCGTGATATATGAATCAGCGCTGAACGATCGTATTACTATCGAACTTTGGTTTCTACATTAAACTGACGTAACACGGAATGCTCCTACATCGTCAGTAACGCCGAATAGTTGCTTAATCGTTGTGGTACCAGCAGTAGAATATCGATGGATCTTCGTTGCGTCGCCATCCGTTATTCGCCCGGTTCCCCGATCAGCATACTGGATTTCGCAAGTTTCATTTGGTAAGGAAATTTGCTATCTTTAAGCCAACGGTGAAAAAGCCTGTTGCAACGATACTAGCAATAATCTGGACCATAATGATGGTCCAGCCTTCATTTGCCTATTTTGGAGGCAAATCTGCTTATGGGGAATGCGGTAAGCAGGTGGTAAAAAAGCCCGACTGCTCAAAGAAAAAAACAGCAACAGCAGTCTGTTCCGGAAAGAAAGCTGCCAGGCCTTCCTGTTCAAAGGGGAAATGTAATAAGCCTTCCGATCCCTCCGGTAAGGACGAATGCAGGTCGCAGGGTTGTAATCCTTCAATAGGCTGTTCGTCGGGGAATTTTTATGTGTTTCATCATTTCCAGATTACACTTCATACCTGGGTAATGCAAACCCAAAAAGCCCTGGTTACTGATGATAACCGGGTTGTCAAAAGCATGAGCGATTGCTGGCACCCTCCCGAATTGATTTCTTAATCCACAGAAATCAATTTTAATAACAATCAATTCAAAAAAATGAAGAAAATATTTTTGAGCATGGTGCTTTTTGCCCTCATGGCTGCACCAGGCTTTGCTGCCAGTGGTGGCGGTAAAAAGAAAGACAGGAAAAAGGCTAAGACTGAATCTAAAGCAGACAAATGTGATCCTAAGGACTGCGACCCTAAAAATTGCGACCCAAAATGTTGCGATTATAAGGAATGTTCTAAGAAAACAAAGTGCTCCCCAACACCAACTTGTTCGGGAAGCTAAATAGTGCTGGAATGATAAAGCCGCCTCCGCAAGGGGGCGGCTTTTTAATTAGTATCCTTTTCCAGGCATTTCAATTTATTCTTTGGGAATCGGACTATCTTCTACGGCCTTTACCGCTTTTTCTACATCGTTGTCATGGTCAGCATGACATAGCACCCTCTGTGACCAGAATCCTTATGTTTGCCGAGATCCTATGCCGCTATTCGCATAAACCGTCTCTACAGGACGGGCGGGGTTTCCGCTTTATTTGTGGCTACCCATAAAATCTCCCTACGGGAGATATTCGACACCGCTATAACGAGTTTCATTAACGATTCCGACGGAATGCAGGCATTCGCATAAACCGTCCCTACAGGACGCGGGGTTTCCGCTTTATTTGTGGCTACCCATAAGATCTCCCTAAGGGAGATATTCGACACCGCTATAACGAGTTTCATTAACGATTCCGACGGAATGCAGGCATTTGCATAAACCGTCCCTACAGGACGCGGGGTTTCCGCCTTATTGTGGCTACCCATAAAATCTCCCTACGGGAGATATTTGACACCGCTATAACGAGTTTCATTAACGATTCCGACGGAATGCAGGCATTTGCATAAATCGTCCCTAAAGGACGCGGGGTTTCCGCTTTATTTGTGGCTACCCATAAGATCTCCCTACGGGAGATATTCGACACCGCTAAAACGAGTTTCATTAACGATACCGGTTGATTACCGGCATTCGCATAAACCGTCCCTACAGGATGGATGGAGTGTCCGCTTTGTTGAGGTTACCCATAAGATCTCCCGACGGGAGATATTCGACACCGTTATAACGACCTCATCAACGATACCGGTGGATTACCGGCATTCGCATAAACCGTCCCTAGAGGATGGATGGGGTGTCCGCTTTATTGAGGTTACCCATAAAATCTCCCGATGGGAGATATTCGACCCCGTTATAACGACCTTATCAACGATACAGGCGAATTGCAGGCATTAGTATAAACCATCTCTAGAGGACGGATGGGGGTGTCCGCTTTATTGAGGTTACCCATAAAATCTCCCGATGGGAGATATTCGACCCGGTTATAACGAGTTTTATCAACGATACCGGCGGATTGCAGGCATTTGTATAAACCGTCCCTACAGGACGGATGGGGGTGTCCGCTTTATTGTGGCTACCCATAAGATCTCCCGATGGGAGATTTTCGACACCGTTATAACGAGTTTCATCAACGATACTGGCGGATTGCAGGCATTTGCATTAACCGTCCCTACAGGACGGATGGTATTCCTGGCACCTCGGAGCTGCCTATAAAGCGTCCCGATGGGCGAGATAAAAACGCATAGATTAAAATGGGATCATGGGAGGTGGTAAACAAGCCATATTGCGAAAACAGAAAAGATTTGAAGGAATTTAATACCCGGAAATCAAGAGAATTCATTAAGGACGTTGAGAACTTAAACAAACGAGCAAAGTATAATATCCGTCATATTAATGCCTTGGCGGATTACTTTGATATGTCACCCCGTGATTTTCTACCGGAAAAGCCGATGAGGTTATCAACTGAAAAAAACAAAGAAAGGGCGCCACAAAAAAAGAAAACTGCTGCAAAAAAACAAATAAGGAGGAGACCGGCAACAACTAAAAAGAAAGAAAGTAATTAACCGATTGATCTAATCTTTTCCCTACAAATTTTTTCAACGATAGCCTGCATTTTTTTTATGCGGTCAAACAGCAACTGCAGTTCTTCGCCAGTTATTGAAAAATCAGGTTTATACCGGGCATCAATATATCCACGTTTTAACAAGTCGAAAAGATGATTCTCCGTCTTGTCTGTTTCAATTGGAAACAATAAATACAATTCTTCTGAGAGTATCTTTGAAATTTTTCGCAGCTTCCAGATGTTATGGGTTTTTGGCTTGTAGCCTGTAAAAACCAGGAGTGCGGCATAGTACAAACTTTCAGTAGCCTGGTGGGAATAAAAAGCTGCATTTTTATTGCTCTTCCTGGCCATGGCATTTCCAGCATCTATCAGGAATTCGTTTGCCTGAGGATACCAAATATCAAAGTAATTCTGTGCCTTTTCTTTTTCTTCTTTCGGTGACAATACACGTGGTGTTGCAAAAGTTACTGTCGCAGTATCAAAAAGAAGTATTCCTTCTTTAACAATGTCGGTAAAGAAATATTGGCCAAATTCGAGTCCCTCGTTTATGTAATCGATCTCGTGTACCTGAACATTTATGGATGGTTCAATTCGTTCGGTTCGGTTGTTTATAATATCCTCTAGTTCATATTCCTTGATGTTATTGGTTTTGGTAACAACAAGAAAATCAAAATCGCTTATGTATTCATAGCTGATCCCGTCTTTGCTGGTATACCTGTGCTCCACTTGCTTACCTTTGGCATAGCTCCCAAAAAGAATGATTTTCTCCGGAGAAGCTGCTTCCCTGATGATTTCAGTTATCTGGCGAATCTGTTCTTGTTTGGCCTGACTTAAATGGCTAAGACTTGATTTCATATCTAAGCTATTGATAGCAAATATATTATATTTTATAGCGTGGATTAAATTCTTCGCTCCTACTGTCAGGGGTCAAAAGATTTTTGGCAAATTGATTTATGGAATTTCTATTTCATACTATTATTTATTACAACGACAAACCGGTTTACTATAATGTGTACCGGACGAGTGTAGGTTATTTTGGGGAAGTGGTAGACAACCCGAATAATGTCAGTGAGGCAATTGATTTTGATCTCGTCGATAATGACGATTTGAATCCCGGGTACTCTCAATATAAACCACAAATTGAGATGCTTTGGGCAGAAATTAATAGGTATTTAATCATTCAATCATAGTTCAGACAACCACAAAAAAAGCGGAGCCTTAGCTCCGCTTTATATTTTGATTCAGGATATAACAGATCTACTATTTCAGGTATCCATAATACTCATCATCAGTAGCTGTATCCCACCAAACCGGCATGCTCCAGATATTGGGCTCGGCAGCATGGGCATTCAAGGCCAGGGTATTGATAGAGTTGTACTGGATCTCGTATACCGGGGGTAATGCCCAACGACGCATCCAGTAGCGGGGATCAGTGGGGCCGGCACCAGTCAACTGCGCGTTGCCGGTAAACATAGCACCACGCTGGTAGCCCGGATATACTACGCCAAAACCACCTACGTTGCCTGCGCTGAAATTGAAGCGGCGCATATCGTTCCAGTTTTCGATGCTGGCGCCCATAGCGATATATTTTTGCAGCATAATATCTGCCATTGTCAGGGCACCTGAATTCTGGACCACCGCGTCGCTGATCATGTATGCATCAATATCGGCCTGGTTCATCGGCGCCATATCGGGGTTTGTGGCGGCATAACCACTACCCTGCCAGTCGATCAGTTTGGCCTGCATCATGTTAATATTCGCCCTGATGCCCTCGAGATAAGCGGTATGTGCACTGGCGGCATCACCTTTTCTCATATATACTTCTGCTTTGATAAAGCACATCTCGTGGTAGGTCAGGATTTGCTGGTCGGAAACAGGACGGGTCTGGAATGATCCGGTAGAACCCACCACACCCGCATTGAATGCAGCAATGGAGGGATACCAGTTTACATCCGTTGCAGGCTGGTTAGGGTTGCCTGATGTAGCCAGCGCGCTTGATCGCAAATTCACATAAACAGTATCACCAGCCAAAACATAGTTGGTACTATTGATGTAGATGGAACCAGCAGGATAGGTTACCGTTACCACTTTATCGTTTACGGTATGGGTGCGGCCATGAGCTACCTGGTCGGCAATGAAATTGGCACGCTCTGTGTCATCGTTGATCGTATAATTAATATTGGTATTGGCAGCCGCATATGAGGCTGTTGCAATAGAAGCAGGTCCACCACCTTTTACCAGGCGCTCAGCCGGACCGTATGAATCAACACCGATCGAACGATTCCAGGTATAAGAAGATACGCGACCGTTGCCATCCAGTTTTACATTCGCCATAGAAGCGGGAACGATCTTAGACATACGGGGATCGATCACACCAGAACCACGCAGGTTGGTCAGCATGTCGTAGTAGTATTTGGAAGTGCGCTGTGTACTACCATAAGCCGCATAGTTAAAGAGACCATTGGTTACGACAGGGTCACCCAACAGGAAGTCGGTGACAGTGCTGTTGTTAAAGCCAGGTATCACGGTATTGTCGGCATTGGACTGTGGACCTTTGGACAGGCAGTAAAGAATGGAATCCGCGTTGAACTCAGCTTTCTTTGACAGCTTGAGCATGTAGCGGGCTTTCAGACCCCAGCAGAGTTTGAGCCATTTGTCTACATTACCATTGTTCATATAGTCACCCACTGACAGGGCGGGAGCACCAGTCTCCTGTGTTCTGCCAAACAGTTCGATAGCTTCGTTCAGCTTGTCCATACATCCATAGTAGATAGTCTTACCATCATCGGGCTTGGGACTGGGGTTACCAGTGGCAGCTTCTGTATATGGCATTTCGCCATATATATCCAGCATTTGCATAAAGCCCAGCGCGTGGAAGACGTTGGCCGCCGCCATATAATGGTAAGCGCCTATCTTTTGTGCGGAATTATACATATCGGGAATGTTGGAAGAAACTGCCACAAACCAGGTTTGATATGGTGTGGTGGAGTTACCACTCGAGGCAGCCCAGGTTGTACTTAGCGTATTACCATTACCGTTGGTTGTATAAAATACACCAGCCTGTAAAGAAGTACGATAATTGGCAACGCCGGACGAATACATATAGAAGTGTTCGATCCAGGGCAGCCTGTTTTGAACCAATACACTTTGGTTATTTGGATTGTTCGGGTCGGTGTTGACATCCAGCCACTTTTTGCAGGAGCCGAGGCTGGCAACAATCGCAGAACCCAAAACGATATACATTAATTTTTTCATAACTTAATTTTTGTCGCTTTAATTAAAATCTAACATTTACACCGAATTGGAAGCCTGCTACGGCAGGTACGCCCAGGTAATCGATACCGGTTGAACCCGATCCACCTGTACCACCTGCTGCACTTACTTCAGGATCCATTCCTTTGTAATTTGTCAAAGTAATCAGGTTGGTTCCCATGGCTGTTGCTGTAAGACCTTTGATAATTTTCTGATTCTTCAGGATGCTGGAGAAATCATATGATAACGTTACGGAACGCAGTTTCACCCAGTTTACTGATGTAATGAAGTTATAAGAGTTAGCCGCGTAGTTAGACCAATAGCGCTGGATCATTGCTTTACCATCCACTGCTGTGCTACCGATCATATAAGTCTGGCCAGCTTCGTATGTCTGGTTAAACTCAGCACCTGTCAGGCTGTTAACACCGGTAACAGTTACAGATTGCCTGTCATTCTCAAGTGTTCTCTTGCTCAGACCGTTTACAACCAAAGCGTATTCAGTTCCATTAAACACATCTCCACCTTTACGGATATCAAGCAGGAATGATAAGTTGAAATTTTTATAACGGAAGCTGTTGTTGATGCCACCGATGAAATCAACCTCACGATTTCCAACAACCGGGTTGGTAGTGTTCAACCTGTACAAACCGGTATTAGGATCAACCTGGTAACGTCCATCAGCAATTTCTTTGCTGTCGGAATCCAGTTCACGATAGTAAGACTGACCAGTCATACCCAGGAAGTAACCACCGTTAGGAATAGAAGCTGCTTTTACAGTTCCAAACTGTGCATCTGTAGGATAGAAATATGCAACACCTGCAAGGAATTCACCCAGTCTGCCCTTGTTATAAGAGAAGTTGAGGGTTACATCCCAGCTGAAGTCGCGCTGAGCGATGGCTTTACCGTTCAGCATAACCTCCATACCCTTGTTGATTACCGAGCCGGTATTCAGAGAGCTGAAGATAAATCCACCGGATTGTGCCAGGCGGGGCTGAGCGATCTGGTTCTTTGTCTGGCTATGATAGTAGGTATAATCCAAACCAATACGACCTCTCAGGAACCTGAATTCACCACCGATCTCCCATGAATGCTGGATCTCTGGTTTCAGGATCGGGTTACCGGCTGCCCACTGGTTACCCACCAATACGTAGTTGCCGATATTGTATGGAGCCCATACATAAGTGTTGGTAGCATAGGCATTAGCGTCTTTACCAACCTGTGCCCAGCTTGCCCTTACTTTACCGAAAGAAAGAATGTTGCTACGACCCATCAGCTCGGTGAAAACAAACGAACCGCTCACAGAAGGATAGAAATAAGAACGGTTTTCTATCGGAAGTGTAGATGACCAGTCGTTACGGCCGGTAGCGGTAAGGAAGGCGATATTCTTATATGATACGCCCACTTCTCCAAAAGCACCTACCAGGCGTTTTTGACCTTTACTGTCGGTAAAGAACTTATTTTCTGTATTGATATTATTGAAACTGATAGTACCTGCTGTGACAAAGTTGTATCCCCAATGATTCTGGCTGCGAGTCTTGGTGTTTTCAGATGTAGTACCCAACATCAGGTGTGCATCAAAATCACCAAATGATTTATGGAAATTACTCATTACGGTTGTTGTAATGAATGTGTAGTCATAAACTGGTTGGCTAAGACGGCCGTTTTGATAAAGCGGCGCCACGGCAGAACCGGGAGCGATATAGGTATAATCGCTCGTGGTATACTGGTCATAACCCAAACGTGTTACGATATCCCACCAGGTTGCAATTTTATAGTTGGCGCTCACACCACCAGTAAGACGCCTGGTTTCAGATGTCAGGTCGTTTTGATTGGTGATCCAGTAAGGATTATCAATATCGCCTTCGAGGGGAAGGGTTCCTTCAAATACGCGGCGTTGTGTACCATCCTCATTGATATAATCTTTTAAGTTAAAAGTCTGAGGATAGTTGTACAGGGCCTGCATACTACCAACACCACCACCGGAATATAAACCTGCGGTAGTCAGGGTTCTCTTTGTATTGGCAATAGAATAGGCCACATTTGCATTCAGGCTCAGGCGACCATACTTCTGTTCACCATTGAACCGGAAAGTGGTCTTGTCATAATTCGTATTGGGAACGATACCTGTTTGATCGAAATTGGAAGCAGACAGGAAGAAAGAACCAGTCTTGCTACCACCCGATACATTGACATTATTGTCGTATATCATGCCATTTTGAAAGAACTCCCCAATGTTATCATATAATGTAGCTGAGGATGGAATTTTTTCGCCCCATGAGCTATATACATTCTGGGTATTCAAAACACCATTAACAGAATAAGTTCCGGGACCAAATGTGGTTTGCACTTCAGGCAGTTTGTTTGCCCAGGAAGTACCCACTTTGCTGGTTACATCCACTTTCACCGCACCTTCTGAACCTTTCTTGGTAGTGATCACCACCACACCATCGGCTGCACGAGAACCATAGAGAGCCGCAGCAGCTGCACCTTTCAGCACTGACAGACTTTCAATATCCTCAGGGTTGATATCCATCACACGGTTTGAGAAAGTAGTATTGCTACGGGTCATACCATCTGTACCTGAGTTACCGGTTACAACGGTTGAGTTATCATATATAATACCATCTACAACAAACAATGGCTGGTTTTGCCTGCCTTCGGAGGTTGAGTTACCACCACGGATGGTGATGGAAGCACCTGCACCGGCGGAACCACTGAACTGCGTGATGTTCACACCGGGTACTTTACCCGCCAGCGAGTTGACGATGTTGGTGTTCTTGTTCTTCATCAGTTCCGAGGCGTTTAGGTCAGAAACCGAATAACCCAGGGCCTTACGTTCCTTTTTAATACCAAGGGCCGTGACAACAACATCCTGCAGGGTGTTGTCGGTTCTTACGAGCGCATGATTCACCGTATTACCCGAACCTACCCTAACGGTGGATGTTTCGAAACCTACGGAAGAAAATTCAAGCACATCACCGGTTGAAGCAGTGATGGTGAATACACCTTCATTATTTGTTGATGTTCCGGTGGCACTCCCCCGGACGGTTACCGATACACCCGACAACGGATTGTTGCTGTCGTCCCTAACGGTGCCGGTAATGGTTCTTTGCTGGGCATACGTTGTTGATGCAAGGGAAAACAGTAGCAACAACAGGATGCCAAAATGGAGACACTTTCTCATAGCATTGTTTGTTTTAGCAGTTTATGGGTTGTTAAATTAATTGAATACCACTTTTTTTATAAGCATTAAGCCGCTCGTCGCCGGGGTCCAGTTCTGTCACCAGGCAATCTATACTATCTAGCGGACAAATATGAATAGGCTGGCGTGTGTCGATTTTTTCTGAGATCGAAAGCGCCACCACTTTTTGGGATGATTCGATCATCGCTTTTTTCAATTGCACCACTTCCCAGTCATTATCTGATACACCGTGTTCCAGGTCGATGGCGTTTGTTCCCAAAAAACAGAGATCGGCTTTTACCTGTTTCACTTTAGAGATCGCTTCAGAGCCAATCGTGATCTTCGAACTTTTGGACACGCGGTCGCCTATCAAAATCACCTCGATATTGGGATGTTCCATGTATTCAAGCACAGCGGCTACGCTGCCGGAAACAAAAGTTGCTTTAAGGTCCCGCGGTAAAAGCCTGGCCATTTCAACGATGGTGGTACCGCCACCTGTGAGCACGAACATACCATCTTTGATCAGCGGGATCGCCTTGCGGGCAATTACTTTTTTTTCGTCCTGTGAATAAACGCCGTTACGAAGTATCTGGATATTACCGAATGAATGGGAAAGGGCACCGCCATGTACTTTCAGCAGTTTACCCTGAGAGGAAAGTTCCTGCAGGTCACGTCGAATCGTATCTTCCGACACATTGATCTCCTGGCTCAGCGACGACGATAGCACTTTATTGTGCAGGTTCACCTGTTGTAGAATATAGGTTTGTCTTTCCTTCTTAAGCATGTTAGATATGGCAGGCATAAATGTACGCAAAGAAAATGCAGAAAAACGCAATGAATCAAAAAAAAACCTGCTAGATTTTAAAAAAATTGCGTTTTTCTTCGGAATTAAAAGATTTTTATACATGTATATCTTGTTTAGGTGCAAAAATTCATTGTCGGGAAAATTTATTTTAAATAAAACGGTAAGAGTTGAGCTTAATGTCAACTGTGGATAGTGTGATGCTACTAGAAAAAATTCATTGGGAAAAACATTCCATTATATTCTGAAAGACTTCTACGAAAACATTGACGAAAAAAAATAAAAAAACATGATCGCAACTATTCCTGATGAGTGACCCAACATGCATTTATTGCCATCAATGCTATCTTTCAATTCCTATATCGAACACCTTCACCTCGGCAAAACATGCAGTCGACCTACGAACCGGCAAAAAAACGCAGGATTCGGGAACGGTTATGAAGCGAAAGAGGCATTCCGATTTTGAAATTATATTTGTCAAATCCCACTACCCATTTTGCTGCAGGTAGACTGTTCCGTCCCCGCATCGTCGCACTCCCACCCGTATGGAAAATGAACAGATCCGGCGAATCATTTACAAAACATCGCTGATATTTTATTATGGATAGCAGCCCGCTTATTTCACAGCTCACGGAAGTTTATAACTTACCGCGTAAAGACATAGTCAAAGTCATCCAGCTATTTGAAACCATCGAGGTAAAAAAGAATGAACACCTGTATCGATCGGGTGAAATAGTGCGATACGTGTACTTCGTCGAGAAAGGTTGCCTGCGGCAATACTATATCAATAATAACGGGGAGGAGCGTACTATTTATTTCAAATTGGAAAACGGCTGGTGCAGTGAACTGGTCAGTTTCCTGGATAATAAACCCACTGAACTTTGTGTGCAGGCGCTTGAAAACAGCACGCTTCAGCGCATCAATCAAAAGAACTGGGTATATGCCGTCACCCAGATCCGTCCGTTCACCATGGGTTTTATCCGGGCCCAGCAGGATACCAACCTGATGTTGAAAAAAAGACTGGCCGAAGCTACGGTGGAGACGCCGGAAGAAAAATACCAGCGTTTTATCAAAGAGGAACCTGCGCTTTTACAAAGAATACCGCTTTATCATATCGCTGCTTACCTGGCCATGACGCCGGAGACTTTAAGCCGTATCCGAAAAAAAATTTCAGGAAAATAATTTACTTATCTGAAATCAAGAACTTTCGCAATTTGGCCAATTAGATTCGTGCTATAAAAAATAAAAGCATGAAAAAAGAAACAATCCAGGTCGGACAGATCACTATTGACTTCCTGCTTGAAGCATCAGACACAAACGGCTCTTCAGCCATTTTTGAATTTACCGTGCCGGTGGGAGCCAGGGTTCCCATCCCCCACTACCACGAGCATTTCGATGAAACCATTTACGGGTTATCGGGCACGGTCACTTTCACCGTGGATGGTAAAGCCATCGATATACAGCCTGGTGAAACCTGTTTTATACCGCGTGGCGCCGTGCACGGTTTTGATAACCTGCAACAGGTTGATGCCAAAGCTTTGTCGATCATCACCCCGGGTGTGCTCGGACCTAACTTCTTTAAAAAAGTAGCGGAGATCATCAATGCCGGCGGCCCTCCCAATATTGAAAAACTTGGTGCGGTGATGGCAGAACATGGACTCATCCCGGCCTTACCGAAAAAGCAAACCGTTTAAAAATCAAAACAAATCCCATGGACAAATACCTGAGCCTGTTCTCCGGCGAACTCGATATGGCATTTGACGCTGAGCAGCTGTTTTCTGAACATCATCCCGAATCAGAGGATCAGAAAACTGCAGAAATAAAAAAACTACTGGCAAATAAGACAAAAATTATTCATGACAAAAACATAAACCCCCTGAAACAAACCATGAGTAAGCATAGGTTCGCAACCGAATGATGCAGTTGGCAGAACAATGCACTAATGATTCGAGGAGGTTGATGTGTCAAATAATACTCATTTCCCAGTTACCTTGTTGAATTTATACCAGGCTTGATTCAGTATGCAATTAATAAACAGCATTCTGAGGATCCCAGTTCGTCCAGCCTTCGGTCCAGTTCTTATCGCCAAACGCACCACGATATAAGGTAGTGGTAAAAAACGAATTCATTCCGGCGAAACTAGCGCCAGTTAGCGCGGGGGAACCGGCCTTCGGAAGAAAATTGGGTGAAGTCGAGTAGTAAGGATTCTCCAGTTTGATCTCGTCGCCATTTGTATAAGTAATTGAACCATCCGCTTCTGCTTTGGTCTTCATTCCATCTTCAGTAAGAATATCGGGATGTACGGTAGGATTACCACTCGATAATACGATCAGGTAGGGGCGGGTAACAGCGTGTACAAGGTTGTTCTTAAATTCCGAAATACCATCAACATATGCCTGGGCTGTGCCATCCGATTCAAGTCCAAAACCGCCTTTTTGATAACCAAGTAGTATCGAGTTTCTTAAAACAAATTGCGATCGCCTCCTCCAACGGGTTGCATAGTTGTGATTCGATGCCGTACCGGTGGCATTATTTGGGCCCACAAATGTAAAGTTGCTTAACTGAGGCCGGGTATTGGGGGTGGCTATGGTTCCCGACCCATCGTTGTCACATTCAATCCCGTTGCCAGCATCACCGGCATCTACAAAATCAGGTTTTCTCAACGACAAACCAAACTGTATTTTTCCTGTATAGCCGAAATCGAAATCAAAATCGTCATCTGCAGTAGCAAAAGCGATCAGGTTTTTTGCATTGACCGTACCACCAAAGAACTCAAATGCGTCGTCGTTACCAAATGACACCTGCACGTTTTCAATGATGGTACCCGCGCCTACGCCTCCCAGGGTGAGGCCATTGATCTCTGAACCTGGTTCGGCTGCGATACCGGCAAACTCAATACGTACATAACGAAGTATACCACTTTCATCATTTGGATCTGTACCTCCATATTTCCGTCCCACTCCCCCTTCGATGGTTGGTCCCGGGTCAAGCGGTCTATTAGTGGGAGCTTTCCCTAACAGGATAATGCCGCCCCAATCTCCGGGGGCTCTTTGTCCAACTGGTTTACCACTGGTGAAAACAATAGGACTGTTAGGTTTACCATCGGCGATCAACCTGGCGCCCCGCTCTATAATTAGAGCGCCCTTTTCCGTGATATCACTCTGAATTATGGAACCCGCTTCAAAAGTGAGGGTAGCTCCCTCTGACACGTATACATAACCTTTAAGTATGTATTTCCCTTTTGAATAAAACCGGCTCGAGGAAATAGTGCCCGAAATTACATTTTCTGTTCCGGTATTAACCGGTGGCACACCTGTTCCTTCTTCTTCAAAATTCACCTTCACACAAGAGAGCACACTGAAGAGGGAAGTCAACGCCAGTGTACCAAAAAGGATCTTCTTCATACGTTGTATTTTATTTTGTTGTTTTTAGTTATTTAAATTTCACAGGTTAAAGTCATAGGTAAACCCAACTGTAATAGTTGAACCAGGCTTAAAACTGTAGAACATCCGATCAGCCCCTGTGGAAAATGCTTTTCTGTTATCAGTGTTTTCATAGAAATAAAAAGCGCGGTTCAACAGGTCGGACCAGGTAATTTTAAGCTCAGCTCTTTTATCGAAAATCTTCCTGGCCAGTTGGAAATCTACCTGGTCTCGGGGCCGTTCATATATATCCGGGAATCCGAGGTCGTTGATCCCAACCAGCGTCACGCGATGCCCCACGCGATTATAGAGCACCGAGCCATTCCATAATTTATTCTTACTGCTGTATTGCAATCCTACATTTATGAGATAGGGCGACTGACCCTGCAGCGGGCGGCCTGATGTGGTTGTACTACCTGAACCGCCGGTAGTGGCCAGCGTAACTTTAGAATAGAGATAGGTCAGGTTGGCAAATAAACTGTATTCCTCAAGGCCGGGACTTAGAAAATCCAACCCTTTTCTTACTTCAAACTCCACACCTGCTGAATATGCTTTAGCGGCATTGGCATATTCATAATTTCTCCGGTCGAGTACGCTTGACGGATTTAACCGCAATTCAATAGGATCGTTGAAATACTTGTAAAAAAACCCGGCAGTCATAGCTTCTCCGGCACGGGGATACCATTCATACCGTATATCACCGTTCAGTATTGAAGTACGTTTCAGGTTGGGATTTCCATTGACCGCATAATTTACTTCATAGTCAAAGAAGGCAAATGGCGCTATCTCCCTGAACTCGGGGCGTGCGATGGTACGACTGCCTGAAATTCGAACACTGTGTTTGTTGGATGGTGACAAAGTGAAGTTTAATGAAGGCAGCAGGTCCCATTTTTCTGTTTCAACAACTACACGTTTCGCAGTCACATCTTTGGTGGTAAGCACCTGTTGGAAATTTTCGACCCGAAGACCCCATACCAGTCGGATCATCCCGCCAAATTTGTTGTCAAACATTCCAAAAATGCCATTGGTGGCCGATGCACCGAAATATTTATCCTGGTTATTGGTGAAATCGAGTATCCTGAATCCATCCATCGCGATATTCTCAGGCGCAAAAATCTGGTCGTATGGCAACAGGTTTTTTGCGGGGTCAAACTGCATAGCACTGGCTGGTTCATACCGTAAAATGCGGCTTCTGAAATCACGTATCCGGATCAGCGTAGACCCACCGGCTTTGAAACTTTGTTGATCGGATCCCAAGGTGAACGGAATTGAAAGGCTTCCGTTGGCGCCATAACTAAAGTCTTTCAGCCTGCTAAAAAACCGACGGGTATCATCATCATTGTGTTCAAATGTATTGCTGGTCCCTTTCAAACGGAAGTAAGCGGAGGTGCGCAAATCGGGTATGGATTTGCTATTGTACGCAATATTACCATTCCATCGCAGGCGAATACCCCCAGCCGACAACTGGTGTTCTCCCTCAAACTGTGAGCTGTACAATGTACGCTGGTTTAATATCGAAGATCGAAAACTGATCTCCTGCATGCGATCATTGCTTACACCAGAGCGGACATAGTAGTTATCCTCTAATTGCTGGTTAAAAATATTCTTGAATGAAACTTTATGGCGGCCTTTTACATAAGTTAAATTGGCCAGTCCGCCTATGTTCACACTATATTTATTTTGCTGATCCTGCATCTGCACCAGCAGATCGCCATCGTCCTCATGCAATCTTCTTTCCACATCATATTTCAGCATACTGCTTCTGTACTGCAACGACACAATCGCTCCAAATACGCCTCCGTTCCTGGCGGTGGATCGGTTGCCCCAGGTAAGACTGTATGATTGTGTTGGGAGTGCTTTATAGTTTTTCTCACGGTACACATCGCTGTTAAATAAGCGGCTCAACTCAAGTTGCTGCTGCATACCGGTCGTAGTACTACCCAACGAACGATAAGCCTGGGCTGATTTTGGGAAACCGGCAGGCAGATTTCGGTTGCCATTATCAAAACCCATCCAGTCAGTGGAGTTGCGCTTATTACTTAGGAAATCTTTGAAAACCGATTGTGTATTAAATCCGAAACTGATCCCCAGGTTTAGGAATTTGTTTACGGGTATATCCCTGGTGTTGATCTGTACCAAACCGCCGGCAAACTCACCGCTGAACTCAGGGTTCGCTGTTTTGTTGATTATAATATTATCGATCAGTGCTGAAGGAATCACGTCAAACGAAAAGGCTTTTTTATCGGGTTCGGTGCTGGGTAGCGCTGCATTGTTGATCATGGCAGAATTGTACCTGTCGCTCAATCCGCGGATAATAACAAACCTGTTGTCCTGTATGCTCGCACCACTGACTCTTTTCAACACTTCCCCGGTATTCTTATCCGGTGTACGCCTGATAAAATCAGCCGCGAGTCCGCTGGAAAGTGAGATATTATTTTTTTGAAAACCAAGTAATGCCGCGGTATTCTCCTGTCGCCGGGTGGTGACACGTATCACCACTACTTCCATATTTTTCGCCGTGTGCTCCATGACGATATTTAACTCATCATCATTTCCACCATTTGCAGTGACATCATTTATTCTCTTTGAATTATAACCGATCGCGGAAAATTCTATTTCATGTTTAATTCCTGCCACCAGTGATATTGAATAGCGACCTTCGACATCCGTGGTTGTACCACCCTGCTGCCCTGTAATTTTTATAGAGACTCCCGGCAGGGGTTCGTATTTTTCATTGGTGATCTTGCCAGAAAGACGCGTGGTCTGCGCTTGTGCTAATGAGAAAATCAAAAAAGAAAGAAGAGTTACCTGCAGCCTTAAACGCATAATTTAATATTTGGCGTAAAGGTGGCCTTTGCACATTAACTCCAGATTAAGGCACTATTAATAAATTATGATAGTAACATTATCAAAATGTTAGGAACGAAGTAGGAAGAGAGTTAGGCTAGGACTAAGGTTAAGGTTTAGATTGAGATTAAGGTTTAGATTGGAGATTAGCTCAATTAGAATTTCTTTATGTCCATGAAAAAATCCCCCGTGCCCATCGTGTCTTCATCGTGACCTCAGTGTCCAAAAAGCCCGGGCACGGAGGGTAAAAGGGGGAGCAGAGAAAAGCCCCGCCCCGGGTCTGGTTTTCATCAAAGCAAAGCTTTCTTCAGTGCAATGCCCGGCGTGACAAGGGAGAGGCGGTAGGAGTTCATGAAGTTATTTGTTGTCGGAGTCGAGATTTGCTATGTTGTCGTTCCGGCGTTGAGCCGGTATCTTTCCTCTTATCAGAAGGGTTAGCACATTAAAAGGACTGCAAATACCACCGCCCATCTCTCTTCACCATTTCAAATGTTTCTTCTTTATCGCCATCAGGACCAAAAAGGATGTTGACGGAAGCTTTATCACCATTGATAACCGGATCGCCAACTACCTTGCCACTTTTAAAATATGTTTTGAATTCTTCCTGTATCTTTTTATCGACAACAGCCTGGGCAATCATCTTACTGTCGTTATCCGCTTCGGTGTCGATTAATGCGGCAAGTCCATCATAGTTACCGCTTTTTGCAGAATTAAAAATGGTTTCCGCGACAGCACGCGGTGATGCCTGTGAATTTTCGGTCGTTTTGCTATTGCAGCCCGCAGCAGCCATGATAATAAAAGTGGCGGCTACAATTGTGGTTGTTTTGTTCATTTTAGTACTTCTTTTGATTGAAAAATATTTCTGTTTATAATGCATCGATCTCTTCTTCCGTAAGTTTAGCGTGCATACCTAATGCCGTTTCACTTTCCTGGGCCTTGTCTGAATCCCTGTCATCCTTATGCTCCCTGTATTGGAAATAAACCCCAACGAGGATTGCCAAAAAGAATGCTCCCAAAAAGGTCAGGGTCATGTATTCATTTCCCGGAACATAGATCCCGCTTTTATTCATTTCGTTCAGCCTGTACAACTGTTCAATAACCACATAGGTCAATACGGCTGCTACACCCAGGGCAATAATGGCATCCTTCATCATCCCTTTATTTTCCTTCATGGAGTCAACGCTTGAACCGACGTAAAAAAATCCAGCGAATAAACCGGCAACGGCCCATACGGTATAGTATAATGCCAGGGAACCGAAGCCGGCATTCCCATTTATTCTTATTGCCCCAGGCTCCGGCAGGATAGTTACCAGCAGGGCAGCGCCAATATCTAATATCACTATCCAGAAACAATATATCAGCGAGGTTACCAGGATTGAGCTGACGAGTTTCATAATTACTGTTTACCTGTTTGACCTGGTTGCTTTAGTAGCCTTTTTACCCGCCTTCTTGAAAATTTCTCCGCCCTGGTCAGGATCTTCTGGTTTTGGGCGTTCAGTTGATGTGGCCTGTTCAACTCCCATACCATCCGGGCAGGGGTCCTCGGTGCAATTTTCGACACATTTGCCAGTGTCATCGCAGACTCTTATACACGTATAACATTTGAATTTACCGTCAGACTGTTTGGCAACTGTGTTAACCGGGAGCCTATTTCCTTTTGAATCCACTGCCTGGTAGCCCGTTAGTTTTTTGTTTTTATAAATAGCATAGAGCGTGTATTTGCCTGGCTCGGAATGTACAGTCTGCCTGCCGTTGGATATCAACTGGCGCTTGTATGGTCCACTACTATGCCAGGTAGTATCGCCGTTGCCGTTTAATCCCTCTTTTGTTCTCTTGGGCTGGCCGTATGTCAATGAAAAAATCAGAATTGACATGGCTAATAACATAAACGCTTTCATTTGAATATTTTTAGAGGTTTGAAAAACTTTTGTATTTACCTGTCCCTGGCTTCTTCCAGTATCCATTTTTGATTGCTCATTCCCGTGAACGCAGGTTGAGTTACATAGTCCCGTTTAAAATCATCAGCACATTCATAATCTTTTAAAACGCGGCCGCCAATCAAAGGGGCAGACTCCGCCGGCATGCAATGGCGTGCGTTTTTTATCTCGGAAGAAAGCGCCAGTATTCTATTATCTCCTGTAGGGCGCGTGATCATATACCAGGAATTGTCAGGATTCAATACCATCATGAATAGTATGCCCGTCTTTTGTAATTGATTTACGATGTCCCGTGGCTGCTCCAGGAATAACTCCCGTGGCGCTGCCCGCAGCACACCCGTATATTTTTTATTCTCTAACTTATAAATGGTACTACCATTTACCTCTGTCGTTACAAAGCGCCATTGCTGGGCAGTGTTATCCTGCTGCATGGCTTCCAGAGCCAGGACGGCATTGGAACGGGTTAAATTTCTATGACCATCTATCGTCAAATAACTTTTCGTGCCCGCCTTTTTAATATGGTACCACTTGCCAGGAACGATACTGGCTACCGCCGGGCCTGCCGGTCCAGGCTGATAAACGGATGTTTGCCCCGGCTGTGGGTTAGAGGGTTGTGATGTACGTCGATGATCTCGTACTTGCTGGGCGGTGCAGATCGTTACTGCAACAAGCGCTACCGGTAACAACAATGATATTCTTTTCATGGCGATGGGTTTAATGATGATAACTGATTATTGTTTTGACTTTTTATCAGGCTTCCTGAAAACTTCGCCTCCCTGGTCAGGATCTTCTTTTTTGGGAACTTCTTTGGTGGTAGCTTTTCCCGCTTCACCTCCGGTTTTTGGCTTTAGCCGGACTGGCATTCCCCGATTGTCACATATATATTCCCTGCAATTCTCAGTCAGCTCCGGGTTGTCGCAATAAGTACACACCTTTGTTTTGTCAGTAAGCCACATACATTTCCCTTTTTGATAGACTATCTTTCCATCAACAGCTGCTTTACGAAAGACTACCTCCTGGTTGGCAAACTTGTCATTTGCATCTTTGACTTGTGTTTTACGCTTCGTTTGCGCCTGGCAGACAGTAACAACAAACAAGACTGCCACTGATAACAATATTTTTTCCATCTGTATTTATTTTTATTGTTATTTTTTAACCATTGCTTCTATAGTTTCTAAACGTCTTTGCAGATCTGCGTTTTCCTTTTGCAAGAGTTTAATACTCTGTTGCTGCTCCTGCACGGCTTTTACAAGAGGAGCTATCATTTGAGTGTACGCTATGCCGTAGGTGTCGGTTTCGTTTTCCGGGCTATGTACCATGTTAATTTTTATGCCCTTTTGCTGCATCAATTTTTCTACTTCCTGCGCTATAAAACCGGTATGCACTTCCCTATCGGCAGCGGCATAGTCGGAGGCTACCAGCCTGGCCTGCCCGGCCATATTGCGTTGCAGGGCATGCTTATCCAATTCGAACGCTTTATATTGATAGGCTACAGGGCGCAAGCCCATTATAAAATCCAGGCCAGGGACATTTTCAGTAATATTTTTCTTGAACCGTCCATCGCTGGTTTGTGTGATTCCTGTACAATACACCCATGTACCGGCGTTGCCCAGGCGGATGCTATTGCTGGCGGTGATGGTAGCATAGGCTCCTATCGCGGTAGCATTGTTTATATTCCCGGTACTGACGTTTGCACCCGTACCTATCAGTGTATTTTGGCTACCGCTTACCAGCCCGGAACCGGCAAAGTTGCCCAGTATTAGATTTTCCCACCCATTCTGAATATTCTCCGCGCTTAAATGTCCCAATACTGTATTAAAATAGCCATCTGTATTATTGCGAAGGGTTTGCTGACCAATAGCAATATTGGATGCAGCGCTGTTTCCTGCCTTCTCACCCGCATAGCCACCAATAAAAATATTTCCGTTACCACCGGTACTCTGATAGCCGGCTCTGAAACCCATAAAAATATTTCCTGAACCCAAATTGTTGTGTGGTGCCGTTTGTGCGCCGATGGCTATATTAGAATGTCCCGCGTTACTAAATAATGCTGAGTCGCCAATCGCTACCCTGAAAGAAGCGCCGTAGCCGTTAGTTGCAGCACCCGTACCGATGGCTATATTGGCTTCACCTGTATAATTGTTTTGCAGTGCACCTGAACCGAGCGCGACATTGCCGCTGCCCGTAGTATTAACGGCCAGGGCCCCGGTACCAATGGCCGAATTATTGTTTCCGGTTTCGTTGGATTGCATGGCCTGCATCCCTAAGACCGTATTGCCGCTTCCCGTGGTATTGTTGAGCAATGCGAATGTGCCCAGTGCGGTATTATTTGAACCCGTTGTATTTCTTTGCAATGAAAAAAAACCTAACCCTGTATTGCTTTGACCGGTAGTATTGAGTAGCAGTGATTCACCTCCTATAGCAGTATTTTGGCTTCCGGTTGTATTCGAAGCAAGTGCCCTATAACCGAAAGCAGCATTACCAATGCCGGAAGTATTAGCATAAAGCGACGCCCCGCCCATGGCTGTATTAAAGCTGCCGGTGGTATTGGATCGAAGCGCTACATAACCGCCGGCTGTGTTATGATTACCGCTGGTATTATACCGCAAGGAAAAACTGCCAAGACCCGTATTGTAGCTTCCGGTATTGGTACTGATGAGACTGCTGATGCCGATGGCTGTATTATGAACACCTCCGCTTATGGAATCCAGCGAACGAAAACCAAGGGCTGTATTATTTGTGGCACTGTCGATAATCCCTGCATTCACATTTTGTATGCGGAATCGAAGAGGTTGAATGTCGGTGGTTCCAATAAAATGGTTGACGGGATTGGTACCGGCATTACCGCTAAGTCCCCAGCCCGCTCCGCCGGATATCGACACCCATGCCGGGGTGGAAGCAGTGCCACTGTTGTAGTAAAATCCTGTATTGCCATCAGCTTGATAAATAAGCAGTCCGGTGGCAGGATCACTGATGGCATTGCGCTGCGCCTCCGTCATGGTGGGAATAAGCAATCCCTGCGTTGTGCTTTTAATATCCAGGGCAGCACTGGCGTCGGGAGTGGTGGTGCCTATGCCGACGTTTTGGGCAAAAACTTGCAATACACAAACCAGGAATGACAACAGGAATAAATATTTTTTCATAAACAGGCTATTTGATTAAAGCACAGGAATACAAATTATCAATACCATATAATGACCCTACCGTTACCGCCATTACTGCCGTCCCAGAATACCCCCGTGGAGTTAGTCGCTATGCCACCACCGCCGCCGCCGCCCGGTATCCTGCCTGTTGATGGGCCGGAATTCAGCCCTTCAGAACTACTTGCTGAAATTAAATTTGCAAAACTCCCGCGCCCTCCGGTATTGAATGTGTTGGCGCCATCGCCGCCCTTTCCTCCCCGTATGGTTTGTAAAAAAACACCCGGAGACTTTTCTATATAGCTGATATCATTTTGATATCCCGATTCACCGGCAAAACCAATAGATTGATTATTGCCTCCATAATAACTGCCTCCAATATGAACCGAAAAAAAGAGATGATTGGATGTTGTAGTGGCTCCGTCTCCTCCGTACGCAATCCTATCGCCGCCTACTATGCTGACAGTTGTATTACCACCGGGCTGGCCATTAGCGCTTGCGCCACTTCCAGACCCTCTGGCACCGCCTGCCCCTACAGTATAGGTAATTGGCGTACCCGGCGTAACAGAGATCCACGATCTGACATAGCCCCCGCCCGCTCCGCCTCCATAAGCGGAACCGCCCCCGCCAGCACCCCAGGCTTCTATTAAAATCTTTGTTACCCCTTCGGGTACATTCCACGTGCCGCTGCCGAGGTTAAAGCACACAAAATTTTTATACTCCTCGCCCGGCGACGGAAGGGTGCCCCATTGTGTGGCACCTGCGCCATTTATCATTAACACCTGGCCAGGCAGGCCTGCAACACCGCCTGTCTTTAAGTTGCCGGTAATGTTTACATTGCCGTTTACATCTAATTTTTCGGTAGGTTCGGTAGTACCAATACCAACATTTTGAGAAATGCCAGATAGTGAAGTACCGGCCAGCATTACAATAAAAAAAAGCTTGTATATCATTTTCTTCATTAAAATTTTTAAAGTCGGGATGCGGCTACACTCATTTTTCCTTTCGACACAATTTCTATTGTTTTACCAGGCGCATAGTTTTTAATTGCTTCCCTCCAGGCCACTCAATCGTGAGCAGGTAAACCCCCGCGGCTGCTCTTTGCAAGTCCACGTCAAACTGGTTAAGTCCGATCATCAGGTTCAATTGCCTGGTGATGATATTGGCACCCTTAGCATCTGTTATCCTGAGTATAACCGGGTTGTTTTGCTCGCTTTTGATCTTCACTGTAAGTACCTGCCTGAAAGGATTGGGCCATACCCGTAACAAATCTGCGGTGGCACAATCTGCCATGGCAATGGTGCTATATTTTACCTGTCCATCTATATCGTATTGTGCAATGCGGTAATAGGCCTTTTCAGCCGGATTATTATCTATCAACTCATAGTTTTCTTCCGTGCTGCTGTTGCCTGCCGCAGCAAGCTCACCTATACGCATCCAGCCGGAGCCGGCATTTCTTTCAATAAAAAAATGACTGCTGTTGATTTCCATCGCTGTTTTCCAGCGAAGAATGGTGCGGCCTCCATCGCACTGTACATAAAAACCTGCAAACACTACCGGCAGGGGAGTGGAGGATGTGGAGAGCGTCCATGCCGAAAACGCATCAATACCCGTTTTCTCAACATAGTTCTGTGCTATATCTCTACTGGTGTAGCCCTGGTCGGACCAATTGACAGCATCTGTGCTGCGCCAAAATGTGAGGTTGCTTTCCGGAAGGCTGTTAAGTTCTGCATCGAAATAATGGAAGCGAATGGTAGCTCCGAGATTGCTATTGTTGGAAGGGACTATATCATAGTAGCGCAAGATGCTGCCATCAGTCAGATCTTGCAACTTGTGACCTCTTTTTATCAATACACTGCCTAAGTCTTGTTGGCTTTCGATGATGACACCAAGATTGCCGGGATTAGAATTTGATGGCGCATTGAGCAAAGCAGTGAACAACAGTTCTCCCCCAGCGGGCCCAATGATGCGGCTATCTTCCGATTCACCTGTAAGCAGCCCGGTGCTGCCGAGGTCGAGGTTGTGACCATTGAGATCAAGCAATCCCTGTATAAACTGCAATTCATCGCTTACGTCAACGGGTTGTTGAAGCACTACACTGCTACCAGGTTCTTTGTTGATCTGAATCGTAAAAAATTGTACCGGATTTGTACCACCCACAGAAACATTGCCAGCACCGGAGAAATTCACCGTTCCATTACCTGTCGAAAAGCTGCCATTATTCACCAGGTCTATATCCTTCAGGGTAATTATTGTACTACCGGTAACCTGCACCTGTGCACCAGGTCCTATATAAAACTGCGCAGGGACAGTGATAGTAACTGACAGTAATAATAATAGATAAACAATACGCATGGTGAACGGTTTTCTTTATTAAGCCCTATTCTTTACCGGGTTTTCCTTCAGTTTGCTTTTATAGCTTCTGCGACTTTATCAATATTTAAAACGCCATAATTGAAAGTGTGGATGGTACCGTCTGCAAGGGTCAGTATGGCCTTTTTCGCCAGGAATTCTTTTTTTACCTCGATGTTCAGGATATCCCTTTTATGGATCTCCAGGTATCCTTCGCTGCCCCATTTGATAAACATGGCTTCGCTGATCAGTCCTCTTGCCGATACATCGTACTTGGCATCATAGATCAACCTTTTGTTGGTCACTGTTAGCTTGCCATTGAATTTGCCACCACCGGGTGGCGTATAGAGTATGGACCATGTATCAATCCTGGATTCGCCGGGCTGCAATTCTATTTTCATGTGTTTATTTTTTTTCTTTTGGTTTTTGGCAAATCACTATTTGATAACGCTGCAATCGATGTATTCTCCACTCAGGCCAGAGATATAAGAGGAGCCATAGGTACCCCCGCCTGCATAATTTTGATCAATACGTGCAACGGCGAAACGACATTGGCCTTTTTCATCTTTATATAATGTCCAGGCCTCGGCTGCTATTCTACGCGATACCGGCTCCCCCGTACGACTGTCCCTGTAAATTGTCCACCCGGCATTCCCATTGTATGGATACACTTTGTGCGTGATATAAGTAAGCCCATACTTACTGCAATAATTTTTTATCATAGGGGTAAGCGTTGCGGGTTTCATTACAGCATCGGCCGGGGTAAATGGTTTACCATTCCACCAGTCAGGCAACCTGGTGTATTTGTTTTTCATGTCTTCTGCCATTCGCACGCCCTCAATACGTTTCTCACTGTTGGCCATCAATACAGCCCCATCCTTCGTGCTAAACTGGTAATCGAAAGCACCTATGGCAACAATATTCTTCTCGCTTTCCAAAGGCTTTCCCCAGTCGTCGAAGGAGTAATTCCATAGTACGACCTGCACTGTGTACATACCATTGGCGGGGAAATATTGTTTTATGCTGTATTCTCCCGTGTACGCATCCATTCCCGCGGCAAACTTCAGTTCGCTTATATGTTGCGGTTGTGTGGAAGCTCCCTGCAATGTGGAGATCCTGTCAGGTGCGGGAAGCACATCGAAATTGAGCCAGGTATTTTTTTCTTCCCCTGCTCTTATTAAAATGGGTCTGCTCCTATTGTAAACAGTGTAACTGATCGTTTGCTCGTAAGTAAGTTCCTGTTCGCTCTTGCCCTTTGGCGTTATCAAAACGCCATAATTCAAATAGTGAAAACCCAGGTCTGGCTGAGCGCCAAGTTTAAACGCTTCGGCAAGCGATTCGCCCTCAAGTTCCAACCGACCGTAAATAAACTCCTGGGAGGTAAGTGTTGATTTTGCGCCGGCGCTACTATTAGTAAATGGCTGATCTGAAAAATGAAATTTTACATTCTCTAATACAATAAAAGGATACTCCATCTTTGAATTGTTTGTTGTTTCTGAAAAAATAACAGGTGTATGATCA
>JAEYOL010000021.1 GCA_023411775.1 Bacteroidota bacterium
TCAAACGGCATCTCATATACAATTTCCGTCGCATGGGCAAATGGGTTGGGATAGTTGAAGAGTTTAAGATCCCGCGAATGATGATCACTCTTTCCATCTTTATCTTTCACGATTATTTTTTCCTCGCATTTACCTAATCCATCACCATGTTTTAGATGTGCCGCAACCGCTTCCCTGGCCACACAAATCTCACGCCCGTTGTGGCAAATCAATACCTTGTCGAGTTTCGGTCCACAACGGACATCCTGCACATGAACGGTCATCTCGTCGGTGCTCACACAGCCGTTCTTATCTGTCACTGTAAGTGTGTACGTGGTGGTGCTGGTGGGGCATACTTTGATATGGTTGCCCTGCGACAGGTTACCTGGTGACCAGGCAAAGCTATATGGCGGGGCATCGCCTGTTGTCCTTCCATGTATTAAGACACAATTAGATCCATACCCATAAATGACATGCTGATCCGCACCTGCGTCAGCAGGCCCGGGCTCAAAATCATAGATGGTTGTTGCTCCATTAACGCCGATCCTGAAATTATCGATAGACCCGAAAAAGTTTGGCTTGAAAACAACACCACCCGCAGTCAGTCGGATTGCCGGGCCACCCTTGTTCGGATCATTTCGGATCGCTGCGTTGGGGTATTGTGCGAGATACTCCGCAAGCGTAAAGAATGGTCCTTCATGATCGGGATCGGTTTCAGGAGTTCCCCCATAAAACCATCCCGCATGCAAAGCATCCCAGCTTTGCCATACTCCCACACGGGTGAAGCCCTGGTTGGGCATGGTGCCTCGTATAAAATTTCGGTTCTGGTACCGCGGATCGAATACAAGGTTGTGCTCTGCTGTGGAATCGCCATTGATATCGACCAGCACCACAAGAAAATGTATATCCGCAATAGTATCTCTCGCTTCTACATAGGTTGAATATGACAATTTAGTCAGTGACGATAGTGGCGTTCCTGAATAGTCTCCGTTTCTGAACCTCACGAAATCACCCGGCCAGAAAATACCTCCCTCGGGCACGTTGAATTTCATGCTTCCTCTTCCCAACGGCGGCTGCTCAGGGCCTTTTACAAAACCAAGCGAAGAACTTCCGATGGGCTGTTTTAACCACCCTTCCAGGTTGCAGTCGTTTACCACTTTAACTTTTTGCGCAGCGAGCGATGAAGCAAACAATATTGTGAATGCAACAACACCGGTAAACAGGAAAATCTTTCTCATATCAAGTTGTTTAATGGATAATTACTTGTTAAAGCAATTTATTATGGATGGTAAGGCTTATAAATTCTAATCGCTTTACAGGCTTATTGATCGATATAAAACCCAAATTGTTGACAGACGGTGCAGGTATCTGTAAATTCTCATTTGTCGGGGAAATACAACGTTTGTCGGCCCTGGCAGGTCGGAGGGTTGGTGGCGCTTTACTATCTTTACGCCCAAAATTTAATCCTGCATGCTCAAAATTGGGGTTTTTGGCGTTGGCCACCTGGGAAAATTTCACCTGAACAACTGGAAGGATATTGCCGGAGTAGAAATCATCGGGTTTTATGACCCGCATGATGATACGGCCGCAGAAGTATCTGAAAAATACCAAATACCACGCTTTCTCGACCCGGATGCACTGATCGACGCATGCGATGCGATCGATGTGGTCGCACCAACCCACCACCATTTCACCTGGTGTGAAAAGGCGATCAAAAAAGGTAAACATGTTTTTGTTGAAAAACCCCTGGCTCATACCATGGCAGAAGCGCGGCAACTGGTGAAGCTAGCCGAAGAATCGGGTGTAAAAGTGCAGGTAGGACATGTAGAACGATTCAACCCCGCATTCCTGGCGCTGAAAAATGTTGCACTCAATCCCATGTTTATCGAAGTGCATCGCCTGGCGCAGTTTAATCCCCGCGGTACTGAAGTAAGCGTGATCCTCGACCTGATGATCCACGATATCGACATTATCCTGAGCATTGTAAAGAGTGATGTAAAAAACATTTCAGCCAGCGGCGTCGGCGTTTTAACCGAAACGCCTGATATCGCCAACGTACGCATCGAGTTTCACAACGGCTGCGTAGCCAATCTCACCAGCAGCCGGATATCGATGAAGAAAATGCGGAAGATGCGGATTTTCCAGAAAGACGCTTATATCGGGGTCGACTTCCTGAACAAAAAAACGGAGATCATCAAGTTGAAAGAACCAAAGGACTCCAATGTATTCGCATTTGACATAGAAACTCCTTCTGGTAAGAAAACAATTGCCGTTGCCAATCCCGATGTACCAGAAGTAAATGCGATAAAAAAAGAACTGGAGGAATTTGTATCGGCGATCAGCAACAACACCAAACCCATCGTATCTGATATGGATGGCCTGATGGCAATGGATGTGGCACACAAAATCCTGAACCGGATCGGGCACAACGTGATCACACACTCATGAGCGCGGGCAAACAAATATCCATAGGCTGGTATGTACTGGCAGATTATATTGCCGCCGTACTCGCCTGGGCTGTTTTTTATTTTATCAGGAAAGCATTGCTGGGGCTTGAGATCGTCGACGATAATGGTTATCCTTCCATCGACCGGCCGTTCTGGCTGGGGATATTAATCATTCCGCCGGGCTGGATCCTGCTTTTCGCGCTGGTAGGTTCATACCACGATCTATATAAGAAATCGAGGCTTTCAGAATTTACCTTAACCATGATCTGCTGCCTGATTGGATCGGTGTTGCTTTTCTTCGCTATCCTGATTGACGATGTAAAAGACAATTACTATTATTATTATGTATCCTTTCTCGGATTATTCTTTATACACCTGTTATTTATTTTCATCGGGCGCTGGCTGATTTTGGACAGGGTAAAAAATCAGCTGCTGTCGGGACGAATCAGTTTCAACACACTTATGGTTGGTAATCCTGATAAAGCCGTTCGTATTATCAGGGAAACAGCTGACAGCCTCAGGGATGGTGGTTATCATTATATAGGCTACGCAGCTCCTGATCATATAACAGAGGATATTGAAGGGTTTCCCCGCCTGGGTTCTATCGACGAACTTGAACAGATCATCGATGGGCATCACATCAGGCAGGTGGTGCTGGCGATGGAAAAATCACAAAAACCGCAGATGGAATCGGTGATCAACCGGCTGAGCGAAAAAGACGTTGAAATAAAAATTCATCCGGATACACTCGATATCTTATCAGGTTCGGTGAAAACGAACAATGTACTGGGCGCAGCCCTGATTGATCTCAAGACCGGACTGATGCCCGAATGGCAGCAACATATCAAACGCCTGTTGGATGTCTTTACTGCCCTGATGGGACTGATCTTGCTTTCACCTCTTATCCTGTTCATTGCACTTCGGGTGAAGTTTAGTTCACCGGGACCCATCCTCTATCGCCAGCAGAGGGTTGGCTACAAAGGCAGACCCTTTACGATGTATAAATTCAGGTCGATGGTAAAGGATGCGGAGCAGAACGGGCCGGCGCTTTCTTCCGACAACGACCCGCGCATTACCCGGTTTGGTAAAACAATGCGCAAATGGCGCCTGGATGAACTGCCCCAATTGTGGAACATTCTCAGAGGTGATATGAGCCTGGTGGGACCTCGGCCTGAACGCCGGTTTTATATAGACCAGGTCATTGAACAATTCCCCTACTACAAATACCTGCTGAAAGTGAAACCGGGCGTCACCAGCTGGGGTATGGTGCAGTATGGTTATGCCGAGAATGTTGAAGAAATGATCGAGCGCAGCAAATTTGACCTGCTCTATATTGAAAATATCTCCCTGGCCCTCGATTTTAAGATCATGATCCATACCTTGAGGATTATCTTTAAGGGTAAAGGAAAGTAGTAATATTCAGAGAGTCCGGAGGGAAACAGGAATTAGGGGTTGGTAATTTGGAATTTGGCCAAATTACTAATTACAAATCCCGCAAATTGACACCCACCTCACGCCTCACGCCTCACGAC
>JAEYOL010000034.1 GCA_023411775.1 Bacteroidota bacterium
GTGAATGAAGCACTGGATGAAACCGAATCCAAAGCATGGCAAAAACTTCTGAGCGTGCTCACGCATGAGATCATGAAATCTGTAGCGCCCATTTCCTCCCTGGCCGAAACATTATAACACAGGCTTCAGAATTCAGTGCCGGTCCTCAACAATGATTCGGGAGCGGTGGATGACCTGGAGATCGGCATCGAAACAATAAAAAGAAGAAGTGAAGGCCTCCTGAAATTTGCGGAAACCTACCGTAGCCTCAATAAGATCACGACTCTCAACCTGAAAAAGGTTTATGTGAGAGACCTGTTTGAAAACCTGCTCCAGCTGATGCAACCTACCCTGGAACAAAAAAACATCGAAGTAGAGACCATTTTAAAAGATACTGACCTGATCCTCGAAGTTGATGTCGACCTGCTGGAACAGGTGATGATCAACCTGGTGGTAAACGCCATTGAAGCGATAAAAGATAAACCCGAACCACGTATCATTCTATCAGCGTTTGTTGCAGGCAACCGCAAAACCGTAATTAAAGTGTCGGATAATGGTCACGGCATGGCCAAAGAACTGCTGGATAAAATCTTTATTCCATTTTTCAGTACCAAGAAAAGTGGCAGTGGTATCGGGCTTAGTCTTTGCAAACAGATCATGATGCTCCACAGGGGTAATATCCAGGTACATTCTGTAGAAGGCGAAGGCACTTCGTTTCAATTACAATTTTAATACTGCGTTTAATCCACTTTCTTCATCTCCTTCCATCTTGGATCCTGGAATACGGAAGATGGGTCAAAGTTGGGGTTGTTGCTCATGATAAAACTACTGCCATCACTACGGCTCCAGGCATGGTTATAACCACCGGCTAATTCGATTTTTCCAGTTTCATCACGATAATTTTCCACTTCACGAATGGTCTTGATAAAATTAGTGTGCATGCGATCCTGAGATTGCTGCCGCTGCTCCCAGCTTCTCATACTATTATCCATATCGCTTAGCCGCTGGTTTCCTCTCCTGACGATCTCCTCACCCATCTTGCGGGTTTGTTCATCCATTAACCGGATCCTGCCTATATGTTCCACGTGCTTCTTTTGGCGTACTGCCAGCCAGTAGGCATCAACTTCTTTTTGCCAGGCATTGTTAGTGCGGATACTTCCCATGATCACCGTAAGCATGCTGGCTGCCTGTGCCGCTTCCGACGCGGGGTAACGGAACACCACTTTTTGCGCGGCAATACTGGAGTAAATCTTACTTAGACTTCCATCATACATATTCTGCATGGTGATCTCTGTTACATTCACACCACAAATTACCAGGCCTTCGGTGCCATCATTCCATTTTACTTTTGCGTTCAGCGCGCTGGGATGATAGGCTATTTGCGCCGCTCCGTAGTTCATCATTTCCTGGCGACCTTTTTCAGCAGATTTTAATAGTTCCTGCCTGCCGGGTTCATTGGGTTTGATTTCAACGATCTGCGCTCCCCTCAATTCATTGGGGACAAAAACCTGCTTCAGGTAATTCTCTGCATCGAGCGGCTGACCATAACTGCAGCCATTGCCGGTGTTCATTTGAGCAAACTGGCTGGCCATCGGATCGGTGTTGAATGTCCAGATAGCATGTGGCAGGAGCTCAAAACTGTATTTACCATCAGGAGATATGGCTTTAAAATTTTTATTGTTTCCGGCGCAATTGCTTCCTGCAGGAACCCAGGTCACTTCACCTTCGAAAGTCCAGCCTTTCGGTATTAAAAGACTGAATGCTTCCACTGGCAGGGAAAATCCAGTTTTATCCATCACCCTTGCTCTTGTAAATTCGGTAAAATCTTTTCCTGCTGTAAAATTTCCGCCGGCGCTTTTCCTGGTTTGCTGTTGGGCATCGCCGGTATTTTTCTTACTGGTGGCCTGGCCATTACAACTGGTTGTGACCAACAGTGTGGCAGCAGTGATAAATAGGCATGCAAAAGTTGAGGTGTTCATGACTGTGTTTTTTTGCTTTTGATAATTACAGGGTGATAGTAACTACGTATCGGCAATGCCTGTTAAAGGTCATCAAATAATAGCCTTCTGGTACAGGTTTTTTTAAAGCAAAAAGATCACATCAGAATACGCAACTCCGGACAAACTCAATTCCAGTCAAAACTCAGCGGCACATTTATCTTAATGGCAAAGTTCCGGCCCGCGTTGAACACCCCCTGCCTACCGGTTACGTTATTGACTGAAGTGTATTTCAACCGGCTCAAATGGTTTTGATAGGCGATATCGGTCAGGTTACCTACAGAAAAATTAAGTGTAACAAGGGTCTGTCCTTTTTTTACAAAGTCGGCACCTACGGAGGCATTGATCAGCCAATATGCCGGTGTTGCGGTCTCTGTATCATACCCGGTAAAAGCATCTCCCTGCCTGAAGGTATAATCACTTTCAAGGCTCGCGTACAGGTTACGTACACTCCTGCCCGAGGGCAGGAAATTGCCTTTTAATTGTGACAGGACCCTCGCCGCTGGTATGGCTGGTACATTCCTGGTTCCATCGATGGCACTACGAAATCTTGCTTTAGTCAGGGAGAATGTATTCTCAAAATGCAGCCAGTCGAGCGGGTGAGGGTGTATATCCATATTGAATTCCACACCATATAAATAAGCATCCTGTTGGGCGAACTCAAATAGATTTAGCAAATCACCGGACTCCGGATCGGTGACCAGGGAATCTCCACCCGAGTCATTTAACATTTTCCGATAATAGATAAAGTCGTTGACGGAGTTATAAAACAGCCCGGCGCCAAGGGTAATATGTTCACTATTGAAATCAATTCCTGCATCCAATTGGAGGCTTGTTTCCGAACGCAGGTCACGCCGGCCCACTTCATAACGGTTGGTGCCTTCATGCGCGCCGTTGCTGGCTAGTTCCGCCAGTGTAGGCGCACGAAATCCCCTCGCCATATTGAACTTCAGGTTGAGGTCGGGACTCAGTTCATAGCTGATACCCGCGCTGGCGGACAGATTGTAAAAATTCCGGGTGAAGGCCTCAAACTTAATGTCGGCATCATCCATCATTTGCCTGCTTTTTACATGACGACCATCAAAACGAAGCCCACCGCTCAGCGAAAGTTTATCGCGGTGATACTGTGTAAACAGAAACCCGCCAGCATCAAACAGATCATAGTCAGGAATGATAGCTTCCTCACCTTTGTTGCGATTATGCTGCACCATACCGGAGACCCCAAAACTGGTTTTCCAATTCCCCTGGTAAGGTAAATTCAGGCGTGCTGAGTAATTAATGGTTTGGAGATCAAAATACGCTTCGGGTGTATGTATGTCGGCCGGGTCGCCAAATTCTTTACGCTGGTTACGCTGGAAACCGATGCCAATACCCAGCTTATTTTCACCCAGTTTAAAACTGTTGTCAGACGATATTTTAAAATGTTGAACATGCTGAAAGGGCACTAGAGGATCTATTCTTTTGAAATCAGGTTCATCCGCATCCACTTCACCATTTACTGTCGGTTTTAAAAAACGGCCACTAATGATATTTCTTTCACCCTCGATGATACCTAACTGCTGATCAAAATGGCTGATCCTGAAATTGGCATGACCCCATGATCCAGCATATCCCAGCAGCGCACCTGCATTGCGGTTATGAAATTTGGAGTTAAAGACATAGCCATCGTATTTATTTTGATAATCCTGCGCGCCTTTGTAAGAACCATACAGGTTGAAACTAAACCCGTTCTTCGTTCCAGCCAGGGATGCATAGCTACCCCGCAGCCTGCTGTTTGTCTGGTACTCACCTAATACATTACCGACGATCCTTCCTTCAGCCACTGGTGCCAGGGTTTGAATGTTGATCACGCCCGCCAATCCGTCCGAACCATAGATGAGGGATGCCGGGCCCTTCAAAACCTCTACTCGCTGGGCACTGTAGTCATCGATCTCTATGCCGTGCTCATCTCCCCATTGTTGGCCTTCCTGGCGCGTGCCGTCATGGACCACTAATACCCTGTTGTATCCCAATCCTCTTATAAACGGCTTTGATATCGCCGGGCCGGTGGTGGATGCGCTGACACCTGCGATATTTCCCAGCGTGTTGATCAGGTTGGTGGAACTGATCTTCATCAATTCTGTTCGCTTGATCAGCTGCACCGGTTGTGGCGATTGCCTGATCCGGGTTGCGGTGGAAACACCGGTCACTGTTACACCTTCCTGTTCAACTACAGCAGGTCGCAAAACAAAATCCTGCGTGGTATGTCCGTCAACAAAAATGCGTTCAACAATACTGCCATAACCTATATATGATACCTCAACAAGATAATTGCCGGAAGGAATCGCTGAGGTTTTATAGTTGCCCGACTCATCCGTGACAGCGTTACGGTTCACATCGTGTATGATGATCGAAGCACCAGGTAATGGGGTACCGCTTAACTCGTCTGTTACACGGCCGGATAAAGAAGAACGATTTTGTGCATGTATCGATTGAAAAAATAATATCGTTGGAAACAACAAAAAAACAAGTCGTGTTCTCATAATAGAATAAATAAAAAGGAAACCTTTTAAGTAAATAAACAGGGACA
>JAEYOL010000070.1 GCA_023411775.1 Bacteroidota bacterium
ACCAGGTATTGCAAAACCTGGATGGACATAAAAATCTTGGCATCCATACCGAGATGCTTTCCGATGGTATCATCCCACTTCTTGAAATAGGAGTGATCAACAACAGCATGAAGAAGCTCAATGTCGGGCGGTCGGTTACAGGCTTTATGGTCGGTACGAGGCGGCTTTACGATTTTGTAGACGATAACCCCCAGATGCGCGTGATGGATATCGCCTATGTCAATGATACGAGTGTGATCAGGAGAAACCCGGGTGCCACGGCGATCAACAGCGCAATTGAGATCGACCTCACCGGGCAGGTTTGCGCCGATTCGATCGGTACTTACCAGTATTCGGGCATTGGCGGACAAATGGATTTTATCCGTGGCGCTTCTTTATCTGAAGGCGGTAAGCCAATTATCGCACTTCCTTCGGTGACTTCGAAAGGTGAATCACGCATCGTCTCTTTTCTGAAACAGGGCGCCGGGGTGGTTACTACCCGCGGGCATGTGCACTGGGTGGTGACCGAGTATGGCATCGTAAACCTGTTTGGAAAAAATTTAAAACAAAGAGGAAAAGCCCTGATCAGCATTGCTCACCCAAATCACCGGGAATCTCTGGAGCGGGCTTTTCACGAGCGATTTAAATGAGTAGTTAGGAATCATTGCTGTCCGGAATAAAATTTTGGATTGTTGTCAAAACCTTTGCCCCGCACGGCTTCTTTGACTTTAACTTTAATAGTGTCCTCGCCTGATTTTTCCTGGAGACTATTGTCTTTGCTGGTCGTAGTTCAAATGTCTCGATGTGTCAGGAACCACAGCGCACACAGCGGACACAGCGGAGTATTAGCATCATCTCCTGTTCTCTGTAGCAGAATTTTTAACACGTACGCCTTTCGCGGTGCTCCCGTGCCCGCTGTGGTTTATGTTATACCAGATTTCCGCGGACAATAACGATTCTTAATTATTCTTAGATAGCCTTACTAAAAGCTTCTCCCTTCAACACATCAGCATTGCGCTGCAGGTAAAGATCAAAGGCGCTGCAGATATTTCGGATAAAGAAATACCCGTCGGCTTTTAGTTCCAGGTGTTGGGCATCAAAATTTATCAGGTCATCTGCAGCAAACTGCCTGAGTAATGGAAAAGTATATTGTTCAAGTAAGGGTAAATGCGTGCTATTGAAAACAGTATATCCTTTGCAGGAAATATCTTTTATATATTTTCTAAAGCCCAGGTCTTCGTCATCCAGAAAATGACTTTTTTTGACCGGGAAACGCTGCGAGTTAACCGCTTCATAATATTCATGCAGGCTTTTTTCATTTTGTGCGAATGCATTGCCAAGATCACTGATGGCTGAAACGCCAAGTCCGATCAACAACCCACCGGGCTGTGTCGTATATCCCATGAAGTTGCGGTGAAGGCTTCCGTTTTGCCTTGCGATGTACAAACTATCATGCGGTAAAGCAAAATGATCCATGCCAATATCATAATACCCATGAGCCATCAGCATTTCTTTGCCTTTCAGGTAAAGCCCGATCTTTTCTTCTGCACCCGGCAGGTCGTTTTCATCAAACAATCGCTGCCCCCGACTTGTCCATGGCACATGGGCATAACTATAAAACGCAATGCGATCGGGCCTTAGCGTAATTACCTCCTTTAGCGTATTATCCATGCTTTGCAGGGTCTGTTTTGGAAGCCCGTAAATAAGGTCAAAGTTTACAGAGCTAAAACCGACAGCCCGTGCATCTTCCACGGCTCGTTGTACATTTTCTACCGGTTGGATACGGTTGATCAAACGTTGCACCGTAGGGTCGAGATCCTGTACGCCGTAGCTGATCCGTCTGAAACCCAGCGTATGCAGTGTCGTCAGGTGCAGTCGCGTCGTATTATTTGGATGTCCCTCAATACTGAATTCATGCACAGGGTGAATGATAGCCGTGGTGAGGAACATTTGAATAAGCTTCCGCAGGTTTTTTGGAGAAAAGAAAGTGGGCGTGCCACCACCCAGGTGAATCTCCCGGATGATCGGCGTTTGTGTCATCAGTCTGCGATACAGCTTCCATTCTTTTTCGATGGCAGCGAGGTATTCTTCCTCAACCGAATGGTTTTGGGTGATCTTTTTATTACAACCGCAATACGTGCACAAAGACTCGCAAAAGGGTAGGTGTACATATATACTGATGCCATCAGAGGCATTGCTTCTGTTGAATTCCTCAATGAACCTTTGTTTCCAGGAATCGGCCGGAAGATCGGTTTTCCAGAAAGGTACGGTCGGGTAACTGGTGTACCGTGGAACAGGCTGATTATACTTCCGCACCAGCAGGGGTTTTATTGTCACACTATCCATCACACAAAATTCAATTTTTGAAAGTTGGCGGATACTGATCCTACTTAAGAGGAAGGAGGATTTTGATCATGATGCCAGATGCTGGAAACCAGATGCTGGAAACTTGATACTTGATACTGGATGTTGGATACTTGATGCTGGAACGTCAGGATGTATGACTTTTTGTGGCTACGGGCTCTAAGCCCCTCTCCTTGGGAGAGGGTGGTTGGGGGTGAGGCTCCGGTTATGAGCGCCCTCAGGATTTTACCTGACAAAAGTCATGGTATTGTCTTACCAATCACATTCCGGGCCCGGGCGCCGCTGTATACTTTTGGCACCGAATCTAAAACCACTTATATGGAATCGTCCAACGAAAAAAAATTTGTGCCAAAAGGAGCGATGGCATTTTTTGTCCTGCTTATCCTCCTTACGCTCGCTTTCTTCTTCGGTATCTATTTATTAATGATCGACAGAGTTTAAACCATTTGTTATGACAATCGATAAATCAGAGAAAAAGGTTGTTGGCATCACACTGGCATTGATAAGCCTATTTGTTTTTTCCCTGCTCTATGCCAAAGGAAAATACAAAACTGATGTGCCTGAGTGCCTGCCTTATGACAAGGCCTACACCGAGCCCAGGGTCAATAAGCTGGATGAGAAAACTTACCAGGTTTTTTCAGTAGCATCTATGTGGCAGTTTCAGCCTTCGGAAATATATATCCCGGTCGGCAGCGAGGTCGATTTCTATCTCACCTCAAAAGATGTTGTCCACGGGTTCAATATTTCAGAGAAAAACATCAATATGATGGCTGTATATGGCGCTATCAATAAAACCACCGTAAAATTTGATAAGCCCGGTGTATATGATATCGTATGCCACGAATATTGTGGTGTAGGCCATCAGAACATGCGCGCACAGGTAATCGTCAACTATCCGGAAGCCAAATAAAAATTTTATCATGCAAGTAACTAAAACCTTTAAACGTATTATATTCCTGGAGCTGGCTATCCCGGTAGCGCTGCTGGTCATTGGTATCTATCATGGCCTCATGCAGACGATCTATCGTGCCGGCGTATTGCAGCAAACTTCTTTTGCCAAACTCGACTACTACCAGGGCCTTACACTACACGGTGTGATCAATGCGCTTGTACTGACTACATTTTTTGCCGTTGCTTTTGGCCATGTCACCATGACCTTTTACCTGAAGAAAGAGCCGAATAAAAAACTGATGTGGACAAGCTTCGCGCTGATGGTGACCGGAGTGGTGATGGCGAGTTGGGCCATGCTGGCTGGTAAAGCGTCTGTATTGTACACCTTCTATCCTCCCTTAAAAGCGCATCCCTTATTTTACCTCGGTGCAGCCTTACTGATCGTGGGATCATGGTTGCCGCTTTTTGACTGGGCAAGGATGTATAACCAATGGAAAAAACAAAACCCCCAGACAAAAACACCTCTTGCTGTGCTGGGTACGCTGATCAACTTTATTATCTGGTTTGTGTGTACCCTGGCAGTAGCTTACGAAGTACTAGTGTTATTGATCCCATGGTCAATGGGTTGGACCGATACAGTGAATGTAAACCTGGCCCGTACCCTGTTTTGGTTTTTTGGGCATGCGCTAGTGTACTTCTGGTTGTTGCCTGCTTACATCATGTTCTATACCATTCTGCCGAAGGTAGCCGGTGGTAAACTGTATTCAGACCTGGCGGGACGAGTGGCTTTGTTCCTGTTCTTATTGTTTTCAATTCCCGTTGGTGTTCACCACCAGTACAGCGACCCGACGATCACACAGGGTGTAAA
>JAEYOL010000142.1 GCA_023411775.1 Bacteroidota bacterium
GAAAAACTTATGATCATCGCCGATGAAAACAAGTATGTGACCCGGCTTGGCAAATTTCCTCTCCCCGTGGAAGTGATCCCTAATGGTTGGAAACAGGTCCAAAAAAAAATCCTTGCTGAGGGCTGTCCCAGGGTTGAACTTCGTTCCAATATCAATGGACCTTATCGAACAGACAACGGTCATTTTATAATCGATTGCCATTATGAAGCCATCTCCGATGCTGTTGCATTGAATACAGCGCTTCATCTTATCCCCGGCGTAGTCGAAACAGGTCTTTTTATCGATATGGTCGAAATGTTGATCCTGGGTTATGCGGACGGTCGTATTGATGTCAAACAGAAATGATCAGTATAATTTCACAAATGGGTTATTCATTTTTTCAAACCCGATCGTTGTCATTGGCCCATGACCCGAATAAACCTTTGTATCATCAGGAAGCGTAAATAGTTTGGTTTGAATACTATTGATCAGCGTGTCATAATCACCCCCTGGAAGGTCAGTTCTGCCAATGCTTCCGTTGAATAATACGTCGCCACCAATTACAAATTCACCTGCCTCGTGATAAAAAGAAACGCTACCGGGAGAATGTCCGGGTGTAAATAGTACCTCGAGCACATCTTCTCCGATCTTAATATCAACGCCTTCTTTTATATCGATCAATGGCCCTTCATAATTATCAAAAGGCAAACCCCAGGACCGGCCTGATTGTGGTCCGAATGCGAGCACCGGCTTCTCCATTTCGTGAATATGCAGGTCGAGATGCCAGGTTTCATGAACAAAGCGGTTACCAAAAATATGATCAAGATGGCAGTGGGTATTTAATAGAAGCACGGGAGTTAACCCCTCGTCAACGATCGCGGCTCTTAGTTCTTCTTTTTCGGCTGGAAAATAACAACCGGGATCAATAATGCAGCACAGCTTTTGTTCGTTATATAGCAGGTAGGTGTTCTCCTGTACTGGATTAAAGGTGAATGTCTTGACCACTAACATATGAGTCTCCGGTTTTTTTGTTTTGGGGGCACGATGCCAAATTTCTCATCATCAAAGCATGCGAATTAAGAGAATTTTGTCATTGCCTATTCGTATTTTTATTTATGGCCCCGAAATCCGGTAAATTTGTGATAAGCACCAGATTGAATGAGCCGGGGCAAAGATACCAGATAACCAATTGCGGGTATGGGCAACACCCAATGGGAAAACAACGATCTTATCAGTACACGAAACAGCAACGATTTTATGAGTAAAATATCACGCCTGGTCAGTTGTCTTTTTATTGTAATACTTACCGGAGCAGGGGCAAATGCCCAGGTCAATACTGTGGAGTTTGGGAAAAACCGCGTCCAGTACCAGAAATTCAAATGGAAATATTACCAAACTGAGAATTTCAACACTTATTTCAGCCAGGATGGTCTTGGATTAGGCAAATACGTCGCTCAAATAGCAGAGACCGAACTCCCGGAAATAGAAGAGTTCGTTGAATACGGCCTTCAACGCAGGATGAATATTGTTGCCTACAATAATTTCGATGAAATGCAGCAATCCAATATCGGCCTGGGGATCGACTGGCAAAATACAGGTGGTGTGACCAAGCTGGTCAATAATAAAATGCTGGTCTACTTTGATGGTAACCACGATAACTTGCGGCGACAAATACGACAGGGACTGGCCAGGGTGTTGGTTGAAAACGTTTTGTTTGGTGACGACCTGGGTGAATTTGCAGCCAACCAGGCATTGCTCGATCTTCCCAAATGGCTGACTGACGGATATATCCAGTATGCCGCGGAAAACTGGTCGCCCGCACTGGATGACGACCTCCGTTCCGTGATGCTCTCCGGGAAATACAATAATTTTTACCAGTTCGCCTTCGAAAAACCTGAGCTTGCCGGGCATTCATTCTGGAAATATATCGCCGATAAATATGGCAAAACAAGGGTTACTTATTTTCTTTATCTAAGCCGTATCTATCGCAATCTCAACAATGCTTCACAAAAAGTAACAAAGAAAAAATTTAAAGAAGTATTACGGGATTTTATGGTGGAAGTTCCGCAGCAATATTATAAAGATCTGCGTGGCCGGCGGAATGTACCCAAAGGCCAGTTATCAATCAGTGAAGTGATCGGTAAAAAGGATTTTATACGTTTTAACGCGCATCCTAACCTGAGGAGCTTCACTTATGCGGTGGTTGAATTTCACCAGGGCAAATATTCTGTTGTACTGATGGAAAATTTTGTCGACCGCAAAGTATTGTTGAAATACGGCACCCGTTCAAAAGGCGATGAGATCAACCCCAATTATCCCATACTCGCCTGGGATGGAAAAGGCACCCGTCTCGCGGTGCTATACAGCGAGAAAGGAAAGCTTAAGATGTTTGTATACGATGTGGTGAAACGGATCAAAACGGTACAACAGGAACTTCCCATGTTCAACCAGGTGCAGGATATGAAGTATATGCTGGATGAGAACACCCTGGTGATGAGTGCAGTTCGTAGCGGGCAAACAGATATCTATGTGTACAAGATCAGCGACCAGTCCTACGACCAGATCACCAATGACGTGTATGATGACCTGGATCCTTCTTTTGTTGCTTTCCCCAATAAAACCGGAATACTTTATTCAAGCAATCGCCCCTCTGCTGTAGCTGCAACCAGTGAAGACTCTTTACCAGGTGAACGTTTTAATATTTTCCTGGTCGATAACTGGAATAAATCCGAGTTTAAACAGATCTCGCAGCTGACAGCTCTTAAATTCGGCAATGCGAGGTACCCATCGCAATACAATTCATCACATTTCACCTTTATCAGTGATGAGAATGGTATCAACAACCGCTATGCTGGCTTTTTCCGTACAGAACGGGCAGGCCTGGACACGCTGGTATTTATCGGGGATGAAGTACTACGCAACCCGCCGCTTGCCGAAGTGGACAGCCTGCTGAGAGAATGGGAAAAAACAGATATTGATTCCGTGGGATATGTGTCGATCACCAACGACTCTTCTTATGTTTTCCCTCTCACCAACTACCAAAGCAGTATGCTGGAAACAAGAACAGCCGGAGATAACCAGCAGGTGAGTGAAGTGGTGAAACTGGGCGATGTCAAACTGCTCTATCGCCTCCGTGTAGACGAGAATGCCTTACGTCGCCGTAACCTGACAGCACGCCCGACGGAGTATATGAAGCAAAGGATAGATGAAGAACGCCGTAACCGGAACAGGCTGGCACCGACTGAAGTCAAAAAGGACAGTGCCAAACAAAATGATTTTTTCCAAACTGAATTTGACGACGAGAAAAATGATACCACCCAGTTAGGAAGGGTAGTAGATGCGACTGAGATCAGGGAAACACCGATTTTAAGCAAGGCCAAATTATATGAATACCGGCCGCCAAAATATTTTACAGATTATGTAGTAACGGGCTTTAATAATACTGTGCTGGCTGTAAATAAATTCCAGCCCTACTCCGGTGGCAGCGGTCCTATCTATATGGCTAATAGTGGCGATTTCAATGGCCTGATAAGGATGGGTACTTCCGATCTGATGGAAGACTATAAATTCATTGGCGGCATTCGTATTGCTCCCAACCTCAGGGATAATGACGTGATGTTCTCCTTCATAAACCAGAGAAAAAGGTTTGACTGGGGTGCCATCTACTACCGCAGTAGCGCCGAAGTAATGGCAACGGTAGTTTATGACAATGCCCTGGTGACTGGTGAAGCGAAACAATTCGCCAGCTATTACCTGGCCACTTTAAAATACCCTATCGATCGGGTAAGAAGTTTGCGTGCCCTGATTGGTCCGCGTTATGACAGGATCGTGATGAGCGCCACCAATGCGGCTACCATAAAGATCCCCGATCTCAAGCGTACTTATGGCCAGTTTAGTCTCGAATACGTTCATGACAACACAATCAGTCCGGCCACCAATATCTGGCAGGGGCTACGTTACAAGATCTTTGCTGACTGGTTTACCCAAATGTCAAAATCCGACCAGGATGGCAAATTTCTTTTCAACGTGGGTGTAGATGCCCGTCATTACCTGCCCATCTATCGTAATTTGATATGGGCTGTACGTGCAGCCGGTGATTTTTCTTTCGGCGACCAGAAAGTGATCTATTATCTCGGTGGTGTGGACAACTGGTTCTCACCAAAATTCAATGAGAGTAACCGGCCGACATCAAATTATACTTATCAATCCCTGGCATTAAACCTTCGGGGCTTCAAACAGAATGCCGCACATGGTAACAATGCCGCGGTGGTGAACAGTGAGATCCGGGTTCCCGTGTTCAGCACGTTCTTCAATAAGCCCATCAACAACGCTTTCCTTCGCAATTTCCAGTTGGTACAATTCTTTGATATTGGTACCGCCTGGGCCGGCAGCGTTAAGAATATTCGTCGGCCACAAAGTGTCTACTCAAGTAATGACCCGGGGAATCCGTTTACTATCCGAATCAAATCAGGTGGTATTGGTCCGTTTGCCGGAGGTTATGGTTTTGGGGCACGCAGTACACTTCTGGGATATTTCCTGAGAGTGGATGCGGCATGGGAAATGAATGGCGTATTCCGCGGCAAGCCGATGTGGTATTTCGCGATGGGAGTGGATTTTTAGGAAGATCCTTACAGCAGGAAACAAATGCACAATGAAAAAACAAAGTTTGATCATTGTATCAATAGGCCTGTTAGGAATTTTTGGTTGCACCGGGAAATCGACAGACCCTTCAACAGAAGTTCAGGTCAACCCGCAAAACATGACTGTGAAAGTAGAAACACTGAAACAGATCCTCGACGCATTCAACCGCCACGACCTGGATGCTATCATGGAATATTTTTCCGAAGACTGTTCCTTTGATTTTCCGAGAGGTCCCGAACCATGGGGACAACGCTTCACTGGCAAGGCTGCAGTAAGAGAAGCGCTGGCCGGCAGATTTAAAGGAATTCCTGATGTACATTATGGAGAAGATCGTCACTGGGTTTCGGTCGATGGTGCCCATGGTTTATCGGAATGGACACTGACAGGAACTACCGTCGCCGGTGTCAAAATAAAAGTACGCGGTTGTGATCTCTGGGAGTTCCGGGACGGCCAGGTGACACGCAAAGATTCTTATTGGAAAATCGTGGAATGATCTGAACGCCATTTTTCTGAGTCACGCGTTTCCGGATCAACAATAACATTAAAATGAACCCCCCCGATGGCTCGGGGGGATTTTCATTTCCATAGCGGTAAGGTTAGTCAACATCAACAGCATTTTACCATTGTATCTTTTTTGAGAAATGCATGATCACGGCAAGCGTCAGGAACAACCCGATACTGCCCAGTAGAAGTGAATAATCCTGTAACTGAAGAATCGTGAAAACATACGCGTACATCAGCACAAGTACCAGGGCCAGGATGCTGGTAAGTCGCGACGACTGCAGCACGCCTTTTACAAACCATGCAATCAATCCAACTGTTGCAAGTGACGTGATGATATAGGCCACATTAAAACTTGTATATTCTGAAATAGACAGCAGCAGCGTATAAAACAGCACAAGTGCCAGGCCGATCAGCGCATACTGGAATGGATGGACTGATTTCCTGTTGACCGTTTCGATGATAAAAAATGCGGCAAAGGTAAGCAGGATGCAAAGCACTGCATACTTAACTGAGCGCATCGTTTTCTGATATCCGTTTACTGGTATGAAAAGATCCGCACCAAAAGATGCCGAGCCCAGATGATAAGCGGTTTCCTTCCAGGCCTGGGGGAAATTCCTTGTATGCGCCAGGCTTTTCCAGGTAGCAACAAACCCACTATCAGTAATGTTATGGTCAGGCAATGCACCTCCCGTAAAACTCGGGTCAGGCCAGCTGGATGATAATACAACGGTAGTTTCCTTTCCAACAGGTGTAAATAATAGTTGCTCTGATCCGTTGAGGGCTATACCCGCAGAAAACCTGATCTCGTGGCCCGGAGTTACATTAACAGCAGCCACAAACCCTTCTTTCATCACGGCATTGTCGATTGCAGCCGGGTTTAATACAACGGTTGAATCGTTCCATTTAATACTTATCTCTTCTTTTAAACCTTTGCTATCAGCCAGGCCCATGCATACATATGCTTCGTTCCACAAGACCATAGAAGGATCAAGATCGAGTTTTTGCAAAGGAATCGCGTCAAATTTTCCATCAAGGTTTATCGAGGTCGTATAAAGCATAACCTGGAAAATGCCCCGATGTCGTTCTTCCGGAGTAACGGTAGATTTAATGTTCAGCCTGTCGGGAAGGATATAGGCATGCTTCCTGACATATTCCGGCTGGCCATTGACTTTTGTCACGGTTTCATTATAAGGCAATACCAGCACAGGTCCGGTGATATTCTGTTTACCCGCCCATTTACTGCTTACTTCTGTAAAAGCTTCACGCTGTCGTGCTTCACGTTCTATCACGAGTTCCTGAACGAAATGTGCAGGGATAAGCAAAAACAAAACAAGTATGGCGATCAAAGCTCCCTTAACGAGAACCTTGCTTTTTTGCCAGATGTTTGTAACGGTAGTTGTGTCCATTGTGGTTGATTTTATGTTTAATTATCTATTATTTGTACGAAAAGAAGCGCTGACTTTTTTTAATGTGATATAAATGATCAGCATGAATGCGGCATAAGCGCTGATCATCCCCCACTCCGCTTTATGCTGTAGCGGTTGCCATACCACTGCTGACATTTCCCTGAGCAATGACTGTGGCTGCGTAAAAACATCCCAGGAGTTGAATCTTAGGTAGCGACCGAGATAGATCCCCAGGGCATTAAGCCACATCACCACGAAAAGCAGTATCACGGAAAAACTTCTTCCCCAAACCCGTTCTACGATCTTCTCAACTGACCTGATGGATAACACACCCAGCAGCAACCCGTTCCAGGCAAATGAAAAGATCAGCAGCAGGTCAAACCATTCAGGGGCGGAATCAAACTTATCCAGGTGAAAAAGATCGGTGATAATATAAAAGGAGTTAGGCACGAATAGCAACCAGGCCATGATAGCCAGTGAAAGTTTTAATTTATCCCGGTAGATACGGGGTCTTCGGGAAATCCATTGCGTGATCAGGCAGGGAACAACGGCCAGGAAAAGATTCCAGAGTAAAAAACCATATGTAACAAGTCCCGTAAAAACGGCGCGGCCTACGAGTAACATACAGCTAAATGCGCAGGAGATACATAAAATATCGCGGATACTGATATCGTCGGTTCGCTCCGTGTTTAAAAATAGCTTTTGCAACATGCTTAAATAATTTTTGGTATAAAAATGATGAGGCCTACTGCCGCAGCGAGTATCGCGCAAACCAAAACCGCAGCGGCTGACATGTCCTTGATCACCTTCACTTTTGGATCGATACGAGGCGAGATAAAGTCCATGATCCTTTCGATCGCGGTGTTGAATATCTCTGCAGCCCACACCATGCCCATAACGATGATCAGTAAAGCCCATTCGATACGTGTTGCTTTTAAATAAACAGCGAGAATTAAAACAACAACCGTTGCCAGCAGGTGTACACGTGCATTGGGTTCTTCCCGGAAAAACTTTTTAACGCCACTAAAAGCATGGCCGAAGCTGCTAAGCCTGGAGACCGGTGTGAATTCCTGGTTTTTCATACGCTTTCACTCATTTCATTTAAAACTGGTTCGGACCCCACCGTATCAAACCTCCCCCATTCCAGCGGGCCCTGCCTGGTATTGCTGGCATCAAATTTTTGGATACGCTCAATTTTGAGCAGGCAAATACTAAGCGGAATCAAACCGATAATGCCAAATGCGCAATCAATAAAACGCCATCCCAGTGGAATACCCCGGTAGTGCCCTGCGATCAAAGCGTATGGAACAATAAGCAGGCAGGTGATCATGCCAAACTCTATCACCCACTTATTTCGGACAGGATCTTTATAAGGACCTATAAACAGAATAGCCAGTACAAAATGGGCAAAGGCCAGCCAGTCATAACCATAAGCCAGGAATGGATACTGCCGGTTAGTATCGACAATAGCGAGTCGCACCCTTTCGATCCATTCTCCTACAGGGGTATCAAGGGGGAAGCAACGCGACAGAAAACTCAATTCCGCCTCGAGAGGTATAGCCGTCAATCCGCTGAAAAAAAGTACGACCATAAAAAACAGGATCCAGTAACGTAATTGCCTGCGTGTTTTTTCCATGATTAATAATTTTTTGAGAGCATTTAGTCGAAGCAGTACAATGATTTATTTTAAAAGCACTTTGTATTTCAAAGTGCAAGTACAAAAAAAATTACTTCATCCCTTTGATCATATTCTCCAGTGCAGAGATATGATCAGTAAAAGCTTTCTCCCCGCTTTTGGTGACCGAATAGGTGGTATTGGTCTTTCGACCGATAAAGCCCTTGTGCACTTTGATATAGCCATTTTCCTCCAGGCTCACCAGGTGTGTAGCCAGGTTACCATCGGTGACTTCCAGCATTTGCTTCAGGTCGTTGAAACTAATCTCATCGTTGACCATCAGAATGCTCATAACGCCCAACCTGATGCGGTTGTCAAAAACTTTATTTAATCCTGTTATAGGGTTCTTCATAATGTTCTCCCCTAAATCCCGTTGAGGGATTGCCACTCACCGCCGGGGCAATAAGTGATTTATTTTTTTACTGTTCAAACTAATATTTTAAAGAACGAAACCCGTTACTCAAGACCAGGCTTTTCCTTTAAGAAGGCCTGGAATCGTTTCTTTCATATTTCCACCACATCACGATACCATATACAATATGCAGGATCCCAAATCCGAAAGCCCAGAAATACAGTCCATACCCGATCCATTGCATATTGATCAAACTCAGGATGACCTGGCAATATCCAAGGTAACGGATATCGGTCAATGTATATTTACTTG
>JAEYOL010000158.1 GCA_023411775.1 Bacteroidota bacterium
GCGATAGGCAATGCTTCCAACCAGAATTTTTACACTCACCTGGATCACGAGGTTTACAACCTGGCGTCTACCGTGATCTACTATCGTTTGAAAATGGTAGATAGCGATGGTAAGTTTATTTATTCGAATATCGTATCTGTTAACCTGGGTGATATCACCAATCGTGTGATCCTGTCACCCAACCCGACAACAGGTGATACCCGCCTGATGGTTTCATCCACAACAGAAGGCACTGCGGTATGGAAGATAACCGATAACAGCGGACGCGTGGTGATGAAACAATCGATCAAGATCCGCAAGGGCAATAATAATGTAATGATCAATGTACAGGGACTGAAGAGCGGTGTTTACTACCTGCATATACTTGGTAAAGGTATCGATCAGAACCTTAAGCTGCAGAAGCTTTAAAGAGACAGATTTTGTATACAAGAGGCTGTCTCAAAAGTATTAAGATAAATGGGCCGGGAAGGCGGCAAGACGGGAATTATTGATTTACAGGAAATTTTTCTTCCCGCTTTACCGACTTACCGGCAAAACATCACTTTTGAGACAGTCTCTTGTTATTTGTAAGTATGGATGGCCGGATCGGTCAGTGATTTCATAAAAGCGATGATGTATGCTATTTCTTTTTTTGAAAGATCGAGTTTGTCTGGTGGCAAGGTTTGATTTTCGGGTGCAATGTTTAAACCCGCACCCCCGCCTTCATTGTAGAAATCCATTACCTCTTCCAATGTATTAAAAACACCGTTATGCATATATGGTCCCGTCGATTCAATATTTCTTAACCCGGGTGTTTTAAACGCAAATTTGTGGATCACCGATTGTGTCAATTCAAACTTCCCGGTGTCCGTGTCGAGTTTTGCATTCTTTTTATTTTTCGTGGAGGGGGTTCCCAGAACTTCTGTTTCCGTTTCGGTAAATTCAGGTGGTACCAGGCCATTAAACAATGGTATAAAATGACAGGTTGCACATTTAGCCTTGCCGGTAAAAAGGTTAAAACCTTTTTTTTCCCTGGCATTTAATTTCGTTTTATCACCACGCATGTATTGGTCGAACCTGGAATCCAGCGCAATCAGGGTTCTGATATAAGATGAAATCGCATTTGCAATATTATAGGCATTTAATGGCTCCGGTTCATCCGCATAAGCTTCTTTAAATTGTAGCTGGTAATCCGGTGATTTTTTTAATACTGCTGTTGCCGCGTGAAGTGAACCTTCCATCTCTTCGTTATTATGAACCACTTCCTTCAGCTGGTTTTCCAAAATATCCGTCCGTGTGTCGAAGAATTGCCTTGTCTGAAGGGCGGAATTCCATAGTGTGGGTGTGTTTCGCCTGAGTAAGGTCTTGTCATCTATGGCCGTGGGAACCTTTAGTCCATCTGTAAATGCTTTCCCGGGAATATGACAACTCGCGCAACTTCGGTTGCCGGCACCCGAAAGTACCGGGTCTGCGAAAAGCTTTTTGCCCAGCTCTATTCGTTTCTCTGTGGGTCGATATTCTTTCCCGGGCGAGAAAAAATTGATATCGAAAAAATTTCTATCAAATATGGATTCAGCGTTAAAATTGACCGGGCTTCGCCCTTCCGGTATACCTATATCCCACGATTTGCGGGTAATTACCAGTGCTCTGTAAGTAGGGTTGATATATGTTGTAATAAAATCCAGGCGGTCGAAGTGATTGAAATCTCCTGCAGTCGCAAGTCGCTTGTCCATTGATTTCAAAAGTTGGTCCAGTTGTTTCCACGCCCGTGGATCTTTATCGAAATCCCGTTTGAATAATGCCAATACCTTTCTAATTCCTTCAATAGTCGAGCGAGCCTCATCAAAAGAATGCAGTGCTACCGGCGAATCAAAACCTGTAATGCCCAGGGTAGCCAATCGCACGACTGATGACCTGAGGGCATCCCATACCATCTCAGGCCGGAACTTATATTGGCGATCCGGTTCATTTTCGATTTGTTGCAACACCGACAGCATATTCTCAATTAAATCGCCGATCGCTGCATATTCGGGTAGTTGATCTTTCCCAAAGATCAGCTCTTCCAAAGCCTGGAAACCCTGTGGTGGAATAATCACATCAGGAGTGCCATCCTCGGCCCGGGGAAGCGCCGGGCCATTCAGGAACTTGGTCTCATAATTATTAAAATACTCCGACAATACAGCCAACTGCTTATAAGACTTTCGGCAGTTGATGAATTGTTGTCTTAACGCGGCAGCTTCGGTCTTATCTTGATTAATTTTTTTTAAAATGGTCAATTCTTTTTTAACCGACTCAAGTTGGTGAGTGAAAAATTCATCAGTTTGATCCGCAAACGAGGGTGATGCCTGAAATCGGGCAGCTCCAATAATGATGATAAAAACTGCAATAGTGCAGGTGATCTTACCTGGCAGTTTTACCATGCTGCCAGCGTTGATATACTTGTGTCTCTTCACGCATATCACTTTGATACTAAATATAGAGCGTTTCACTTGTTGCATGCGGTTTTCTGCTTAATATTTTTCCCAATATCTCTTGTGCTTTAAGGTATTATTTAGTTGTTTTATGGACAATTACAATATCCACCAACTGATGAAACCATTTTCTACCACCAGGAAAGTGATTCTTTCCATCATTCTTGCCGGTATAACAAACTTTACTTTTTCACAAACCGTGATCATTTCCTACGGGAGTACCTGGAAATACCTTGATAATGGCTCCAACCAGGGAACCACGTGGAGAGGTACGGGTTTCAATGACGCAGCATGGCCGAGCGGAGCGGCTGAGTTAG
>JAEYOL010000169.1 GCA_023411775.1 Bacteroidota bacterium
CTAGCCACAGAACCTTTAAGTCGTTTTACGCTTATCTATGGCAATAAGAGTCGTGCCTCAATCATTTTTTTTGAAGAACTGGAAGCTATCAAAAACAAGTATCTCGAGCGGTTCAACCTGATCAATGTACTTAGCCGCGAAAGGACCGATGCAAGTATCAACTTTGGACGCATCGATATTGAAAAGCTGCTTGAGTTATCAAACCTTGTTGATTTTAGCAGTGTGGACGAAGTCTTTATTTGCGGTCCCGAAGAAATGATCTTTAGCACAAAAGAATTTCTGGAACAAAAAGGGATTGACAAGAAGAATATCCATTTTGAACTGTTTACAACACCCGGTGTACCTAAAGGGAGCATCGATGGAGAGTTGGGCTCAAGGAGCGTGAAGACAAGCAGCCAGCCCGCTGAAGAGAGAAGTAAAGTAACCATTAAAGTGGATGGTCGGTCCCTGGATTTTGAACTTGGTTCTGATGAAGAAGTGATATTGGATGCTGCCCTGAAACGCGGTGCTGATCTTCCTTACGCCTGTAAAGGTGGTGTATGTTGTACCTGCAAAGCCAGGCTTATCGAAGGTGAAGTAGAGATGGATGTGCACTGGGGCCTTGAAGATGATGAGATTCAACAGGGCTATATTCTTACCTGCCAGTCGCATCCAAAGACTCCGGTTGTGGTAGTTGATTTTGATGTGAAATAATTGTAGCAGGAGTCATTGGTTGAACGCGTAGAAATTTTCTTTAATCACAGATCAGAATAAAAACGTTTTATTACGTTTTTTACCCATGGTTTTGATAATGATCCCAACGACATTTACATTGTATTAGGGGTACCGAAAAATCCAGTGTCCGTGATAACAATTGTTGAAAGCCAAAGGTGTTGTGACTTCATCACCAGCGAAATTCGCTGACAATGAAGTTATATACCTCCCTTAAAAAAAGGCAGGTGAGTAGGTGGGGGAGGGAGGGCCCCGCCAGGGGAAGCAAATCTTGGGGTGACTCCCATTTAAAACATAACGCCAGGATAAATTATTCTCCTTTTTAATAACCCGCACCACTACAATTTTTTCAACCGACTTTTCCTCAACCTACCACACATAAGTTCCCGCGCTATTCCCCGGCAACACCGTCGTTGTCCATTTATCCCTGAACTTGATATTAAACGTTATCGCTGACGCACCGTCGTTCAAAGCAATAAGCACTTTCTTTTTCTCCGGCGTCAAAAACGCTACCGTATACAGACTCCCGTGATTTTCACTCGCCACACGCACCGATCCGGGAGGAACAAACTTTGATGCCTGGGCAATAATATAATAAGAAACATTCCTTGTAGTAGTCGTACCGATCGTTAACGCGCCTTTGCACTGCGTACAGCCACCTGGTGTATGTGGACCAAAATCCGGATCGTTCGCCAGGTTCCACTCCAGCGCCACGCGACTCCAGTTCCGCATTGACCCAATGATTACATTTTTCAAATGCCATTTAAAATCACCTTCGAATCCACCTGTGGAAGACGTCCATTGTTCAGTAAAGTAAACATGCTTATCCGGGTGACTGGCATGAACGGTCGACAAAGCACTAATGTCACCAGCATATAAATGAAAGGCTGAACCATCAACAAAAGCTTTGGCTGCCGGATCATTGAGTATGGTTAATGGATAGTCCGGGCGGTCGCAGTTATGGTCATATACAATAATCTTGGTAGTGATTCCTGCTGACTGGAATGCGGGTCCTAAACTGTTTTTTATAAAATCCCTTTGTTGTTCCGCAGTCATCAACAGGCTCGGATTATTGCCGGGATGCAATGGTTCGTTCTGCGGCGTAATGGCATCTATAGTAATACCCTCATCTTTCATCTGCTGGATGTACTTCACAAAATACTGGGCATACACATCGTAGTATTGAGGAAGCAGACTTCCACCAATCGAACTTCCATTATCCTTCATCCAAACTGGCGGCGTCCAGGGACTACCTAATATTTTAATCGATGGGTTAATAGCAAGGATTTCCTTCAATAAAGGAATTAACCCACTACCACCAGACCGCTCTGCATCGAGACTAAAATTGGAAAGAGTAGGATCTGTCTGACCGGCAGGCATATCATTATAAGTATAAACTGAAGCGCTAAGGTCAGAGGCTCCGATACTGATACGCAGGTAACTAATGCCAATTGAAGTAAGAGTGTTTCCGAACAATTCCTGCAACAATGCGGCTTTCGTTTCAGCAGGCAGACTATTTATAAGGGTAGCACTTCCGCTGGTCAATGTATATCCAAAACCATCAACAGTCTGAAAACGCTGTGTGGTATCTACCGTTATATATGGATTTGTATTGGCAGTAGTTCCAAATCCCAACACTACAGATTGCTTTGCAAGCAGAACAGACTGATCGCCTTTTGATAACCAAAAATCCACCTCATTCACGGCTGGAGGCGGAGGCGGAGGTGGAGGAGGCATCTCTTCCGTGGCTTTTTCTTTGGAACATCCTCCACGAAGATTTAATACAGCCACCATTACTATTATAAAAATTCTTAGTTGCATAGAGTGGTATTTTTATTTTATCGACGATGAGAAAACAACCAGTTTAAATACTCAGGTTCGGCAAATGCCGGATCCCAGCTATTATGACCTGCATCGGGATAAACAGTAAATTTTACCCGGGCTTTCACATTTTCCAATGCTTTGACCATTTCCTCTGAATACTTTATTGGTACAGTAAAATCCTGTGCTCCATGAAATACCCACCAGCTGGTAGATTTCAATTTCTCAGCTGTAGATGGAGCACCTCCACCACAAATTGGAATGGCAGCAGCAAACAAACCAGGATTACGTCGTACGATTTCGAATGTACCCATGCCACCCATCGACAACCCCATCACATAAACCTGCTTTTTTTCAACCGGGAACTTTTGGATCAACTGATGGAGTAACTCCTGAACCATCTTCATAGCAGCAGTGGGTTCCGAGTCGGCACTAAAGATAAATAGTCGCTTCCCCGCGGAGTCGCTTTTGAAACTTACACTGCTCCAATAACTACCCGAGGGGCATTGGGGAAAGACCACGATGGCAGGATGTTTTGTCCGCGACTCATCACTCAAAAATAATTTAGAGCCATGAATCAATTGCTTCTCATTATCATTGCCGCGCTCTCCCGCACCATGCAGAAATAAAACAAGCGGGTATTTTTTTGACGCATCATAGTTAGCTGGCAACAACAATCGGTAAGGAAGGGTATCCTTGTCACTGATATGATAATGTTTTTCATATTGGCTAAGGTCCTGCGAGAATCCTGCACCATAAAATAACATTACCCCGATAATAATCATCCATCTTTTCATATTATACATGTTTAGTAGGTATTTCTGTACAGGTTGTCAAAACGACGGCCGGCTGCTTTTTTAAGAGGAATCTGCAATCCTCCCGTTTTCTCGAGCCAGTTAAAAAGTTCGGTCCTCAACTCGATGCCGGCTTTCTGATAACTCGTATCCCGAATAAGATTATTCATTTCATATGGATCGGCCTGAAGATCATACAGCTCATTAATGTCCCAAATTCCGTTATAATAAATATGCTTAAACCGCTCAGTCCGAACCGCAAACGTCGTGGGTGTTTGCGGGAATGCTGCCTCCCAGTAGTATTCATAAAACACTTTGCTTCTCTGCCAGGCTGCGGTATCCCCCTTCAATACATTCAAAAAAGAATAGCCCTGCATATTCAAAGGCGTCTTTATTCCCGCAAGCTCCAGGAAAGTTGGCGCCAGGTCTACATTCATAATATTCTGGCTGATGACCGAATTGGGTTTTACCATTCCAGGCGCCCAAACTAACAGCGGAACCCGCATCGACTCCTCGTATGCATGTCTCTTGTCAATTAATCCATGTTCCCCAAATGAAAACCCGTTATCCCCCATATACACAACCATCGTATTATCCTGCAAACCTTGGGCACTGACCCATTCAATTACTTTTTGGATACTTTCATCAACAGCCTGCAGTGTTTCAAGATAACGACGATAAAACTCATCAAAAGGTATCTGGCCATGATACATGTAATCCACCCCGTGCCAACTATAACGCTGCTCACGCACCCATTTGGGTATGTCCCGGTAATTGACTTTTGTCTGCGGTGAAGTGACGACTCCAAAGGTTTTGCTGCTATCTGTAGCCGTCAGGTACATCGAAGGAGGGCAGATAATTGGAATATCGACATATTTCCCTTCGTGCCTTTTTGCCGGATAAAATTCTGCATGAACACCTTTATGCGACAGATACAAAAAGAATGGCTTGTTCCTATTCCGTCCCTCCATCCATTGGATAGCCTGCTCTGTCAAAGCATCAGTGACATAGGTACCGGCCGGTTGTTTGACCCTTTTCCCATTAATATTGAACTCAGGATCATAGTACACACCCTGTCCCCGAAAACTCACCCAATGATCAAATCCCGGCTGTGGCATATCGTCTGTATTACCCATATGCCATTTGCCGAGAAATGCAGTCTGGTAGCCGTTTTGCTGCATATACTTTGGAAAAAATACAAGGTCCTTGGGCAAAGGAGCTTCGTTGTCAACAACCGTATGTGTATGTGCATACTGCCCTGTTAGTATCGATGCCCGGCTGGGCGAACAGAGTGCGGTTGAAACAAAGGCATTCTTCAAATGAGCACCTTCTTTGGCCATTCTGTCCATCCCCGGGGTTTGCAGACCTTTTATCTTATTCATAAAACCCATCGCATCATACCGGTGATCATCGGCAAGAATATAAATGATATTCATCGGTTTGGCTTTGCCCTTCTGTGAAAACAATACGGTTTTCATCAAAAGACAACCGATCAATAAGAAACAAATTCTGTGCATTGCCATATACTTTTAATCCCTGGTATCTATGTTACACAACCTTAAATAATCTCACTTTACATCCCTGGTCCTTATCTCAACCGGCGCTAACGCAGGTAAACCAGATACCGGTTTATTTAGATAAAAATAACTGACCGCTGAATAGTCATCCACACGATAAAAATTGACCCATCCATCGGGGAATGACGGGTCAGTGATCATTGGTGGATCTGTCATGTCCAACAGTCTTACAAAACCCGCTGGTCCATCGATGGTAACGGGTTTTAGCTTTACGCCGCTTTCATACAAACGCTTTACATCATTTTTGCCCCAGCCTCCTATTTGCTGCAGGGTGACTTTTAAATCCCTGTTGAAATAAATCGCATCCGGAATATGCCAGCGATAGAAACAATATTGCCTCGTAGAATCATTGGCCACAGTACAACCCTGGTACAGATTTGTAAAAGTGCCGAGCCCCCAGGCACTGCCGATATAATCTTCAGCACCGGTGCCAGCTATCGTTGGATACGCTGAATCGCCGTCGAGATACATTTTCACTTCACCCTCGCCCCACCAGCTTTTACTATACGAAGAGTCGGTATGTAATCCAACTGTCATCCCTAGAAACCTTCCGTTCCCTTTGATCTTTGGCAAGACAACAAAATCCTCTCCTAATGTTCCACCTGCCTGGCGTGACCAGTAAGCATGAAAATAAAGTGCATTAGCTGAAATACTATTTAAAACAAAATCTATGTCATAGAATAATTTCACTTCTTCTTTCCCTTCGTTGATCAACAATACCTTTGCCGCCGTGCGAAACGGCATGGGGATATAACAATTAAAAGACCGACCTTCTCCGCTTGAAAATAGTGCCGACTGAAAAGCAACCTGTTTGCCAACATTATACCCGAAGAAATCACCCATGGGCACATCAACAGCAGGTTGCGTTGAATTGTCCCAAAAAAACTGGAACCGAAGACTTCTGAGCTTTACCGGGTTTTGATCTATCGTCATCCAGATACGCTGGATTGTGCCCTGCCCTTTTATATCTAAAAGCGACCTGGTTGCGCCAGGTTTTATCACTTCAAATGCATTACCCTTAGCAGTTTTATTAGTTTTACCACCCTGCCCTTTCACCCCGTTTGGATTTTCAAAACTGCTCAACCGGCTCTCTGTAGATTTCGGCATTTCATACAGGGGTTGAGCACCCGATATACAGGCAAAACCCAAAACCACAGCGAGCAAAAAATATTTCATATGCCGATTATCAGAGTAATTTAAAACCCGCCTCCTTTACATCGCGGCTATTGCCACCGATAAACACCTTGAATTCGCCGGGTTCTGCAACATATTTCAGATCGTAATTATAATACTTCAGATCATTCACCGTAATGTCAAACGAGACCGATTTCGTCTCCCCGGCTTTTAATGCCACTTTTTTAAAGCCTTTGAGTTCTTTCACGGGTCGCGTACTGGTGCCAACCAGGTCGCGGATATAAAGCTGTACAACTTCCTTACCATCTTTGTTGCCCGTATTGGTAACCGAGATAGTAGCAGTTATTTTCTGCCCCGCCTTCATTGTGGTGCTACTTAAGTTAATGTCACTGTAAGAAAAATTTGTATAACTCAGACCGAATCCAAACGGGTATAGCGGATCATTGGACACATCGAGGTAATTTGAACGGAATTTTTGAAACCATTTTCCCTCAGGTAGCGGGCGGCCGGTATTTTTATGGTTGTAGAATAATGGAATCTGCCCCACATTCTGAGGGAAAGTCATACTCAACTTGCCGGAAGGGTTTACATCACCAAATAATACATCTGCTACAGCATAGCCGGCTTCTGAACCACCAAACCACACATTTAAAATGGCTGGTACATTTTTTTGTTCCCAGCTAAGCGCCAGCGGTCGGCCAGTAAATAATACAAGCGCAACCGGCTTACCTGTTTTTAGCAGAGCCTGCAGTAACTCTTTCTGTATCCCAGGGATCTCAATATTGGTTCTGCTACTGGCTTCCCCACTCATCTCAGCGGATTCACCCAATACGGCAACGATGACGTCGGCCTGGTCGGCAATGCTCAATGCTTCCTGTAATATTTCCCCTGCCGGCCTGCTGTCTCTTCGCAAAGTTTTGCCAAACATCGTAGCGTTTGCTTCCAATACACTATCCTCATCAAGGTTGGAGCCTTTTGCATATAGTACCTTCACATTGTTGCCAGTAACTTCTGTGACACCTTTTATCACCGAAACAGCCTGAGAATGATTTGCTGCCACACTCCAGGTGCCGGTCATATTTTCGGTTGCATCAGCCAGTGGACCTATCAGTGCAATGGTTCCAGATTTCTTTAAAGGCAGTACATTTCCTTCATTTTTCAATAAAACAAAACTTTCCGCTGCAATTGACCTTGCTTCCTTTCGATGGGCAGCATTGAATACTTCAGTCTTTGCCCTGTTCTCGTCACAATACCGATAGGGATCATCAAATAAGCCTAGCTTGTATTTCGCCTCAAGTATTTTCCTGCATGCGGCATCAATCTGCGCCAGGCTCACCTTGCCCTCCTTTAAAGATTTTTCAATCGTTGTCAAAATTCCTTCCCCCACCATGTCCATATCAATTCCCGCATTCAATGCCCTGGCTGAAACGGTTTGTAAATCTCCAATACCGTGATCAACCATTTCATTGATTCCTGTGTAGTCAGTTACCACAAATCCTTTAAAGCCCCATTGCTTTCTTAGCAGGTCGGTCAGCAGCCACTTATTGGCTGTAGCTGGTATACCATCGATTTCGTTGAATGAAGCCATGACCGATCCCACACCTGCATCAACTGCAGCTTTATAAGGAGGGAGGTACTCATTATACATCCGCTGCCGGCTCATATCAGTCGTGTTGTAGTCGCGCCCCGCTTCCGATGCGCCATACAACGCAAAATGCTTTACACATGCCATGATCGTATTGTTCTGAGAGAGATCATCCCCCTGGTACCCCTTTACCATTGCCTTTGCTATCTCAGACCCGAGATAAGCATCTTCACCATTTCCTTCAGAGACACGTCCCCAGCGTGGATCGCGCGACACATCCACCATTGGTGAAAAAGTCCAGTTGATCCCGTCCGCACTGGCTTCCTGCGCAGCTATCCTTGCGCTTCGCTCTACCAAATCCATATCCCAGACACAACTCATGCCCAGGGGGATTGGAAATACTGTTTCATACCCGTGGATCACGTCCATACCAAACAGTAGCGGAATTTTTAGCCGGCTTTTCTCTACCGCCAGCTTTTGCACCTCCCTGATCTTCGCGACCGACTTTATATTGAACAATCCACCCACTTTTCCCTGCTCGATCTTTTTGGCAATATCAGAACTATTGGCCTGGCCTGTCGTAATATCTCCAGCAGCAGGCAGGTTGAGCTGACCAATCTTTTCCTGCAATGTCATTTTCTTCATTAATCCGTCAATAAATGACTTCATTTTGGCCTGTCGGGTATCCTGGGCAGGGAGGTTAATAGTTGTAATAAGGACTAAGCCGACTAACAACTTGTGTGAGAATTTCATGTTCAACATTTTTTATTTCAACAAATGAGGTGCTATTATTCTGCGCCATATGTCATAACCCTGCTTATTCATATGCAGGTTGTCGTCAAGAAAAATATCGGTCCTGGGTTTACCTTCATCATCAATCATCTCTTTGTAAACATCAATATACCCTGTACGTTTTTTCGTGGCCAGGAACTTTTTAATGAGTTCATTGCCACGTATCATCTTCGGCAATAACATCTGCCGGCTGGGACTGGGCTTCATGGAAACGTAGGTCACCTGAACCTTCGGAAACTTCTTCCTGATTTGCAGAAACAACTCCTTAAATCGGTCGGCGACATCTTCACCCGTTGTCTGGTTGGATGCAGCAAGGTCATTCTCACCACAATAAACAATGATCTGTTTCGGATGATAGGGATACACGATATCCCTCACATATCGCAACTGGTCCAGCAGGGTTGAACCTCCAAAGCCGCGGTTGATAATAGTATAACCCGGGAAATCCTGTTGCACATCCTTCCACATGGTAAAAGATGAACTACCGATAAAAAGTATAGCATTCCTCGGTGGTGCAACCGCAGAATCACGTTGTTTAAATGATTGAATGTCGTTCCAGAAAGCAGGCTTTGAATCCTGCGCGGCCAGGCCACTATAAATTAAAGCCGATAACAATAAAACAATAAACTTTCTCATATCATAACTTATTAAAGAGCATAGCTAAATTCCAGATGCAAACTCACAATTCTTCAATCAACCTGCATCACTTTCGTCCTTTCAGACACACCATTTTCATTTATCGCTTCTATGGAGTAGTAGTATGTCTTTTTCGAATCCATCGCTTTCATCCAGTATTCATTATTGGCATGGACCATGATACTGGTGTATAGCTTATCAGGATGCGTTCCATAATAAATATTGTATGCAAACGCATCGTCCGCCGGCTTCCATTTAATGAAAGCGCTTCGCTTATCTTTCTCTGTTCGTAAAACAATAAATCCCTCAACAGGCCGGGGCTTCTCTCCGTTACCATTTCCAAATACCCGCAATCCGCTAATCGCAAACTTGCCTGTTGGCATTTTAATGTTTTCAAGTTTTATAAATCTTGCCTGTACCGGATTTTCAAGTTCAATATAATCGTGAGGAACATCTTTTGTATTCCTGCTTTTATCAACAAGCAGTTTCCATTTCTTCCCATCAACAGAATAATGTATCCTGTATTGGTGGGAAAGCCCAATGGTCTTACCCAGGAAAATGGTGTCCATTTCTTTCGGGAAACTAATATCCTGGTCGGCATAGTTCACCTGTATGGCATTGACCGTGGACACTGTGCCCAGGTCCGACTGGATCCATTCACCTTTATCACCTGTTTTCGCGCTCCAGTAAGTTTTTGCCAATTCATCTACGGCGAAATTGGCGTGATAGCCACCTAATGTTGAGGACACCTGCACAGGCTTACTGAAATTTAGCAACATCCAGCCGGTAAAATAGGGTGACTTACCATCCGCACCATAACTGGCGCCTTTAAACCTCGCGTCCGGAATGTAATGGGGATAATCACCAAAAGTGGTATTGCAATACATCATATCATCGCTGTCAAAACCGGCTGGCCAGATCCCCAGTCTTCTTTCAAACGTATTTTTTACCGAGATCACGGTGGTGGATACGTGCCAATAATTATCAAAATTGTCCTGGAATGTAGCACCATGTCCCGCACCCCTGACAAATCCACCTAACTTAAAACTCAATGGATCTGATTGTGCTTCAAAGGGGCCGAGTGGACCATCTCCGACCAGAAGCCCGTCGGCATAACCGCTGAACTCGGTTCCCGGTGCGCCATACTGCAGGTAATATTTATCCTTATACTTTGTCATATGCGATCCTTCAATAAATGGATCCAGGAAAGTATTGTCCATATGCTCACCAAATCGCTGCCATCCAAATCTCCACGGCTCCAGCACATACATTTCCTTGCGGGTGCCAATGGGTTGAAATGTTTTTCGGTTCAGTTCAATACCATACATCGGAAATTTATTACTGCTTCCATTATACATATACAACCGGCCATCGGTATCGGTAAAAAAAGAAGGATCCCAGCCGCCAATCTCGAAAGAATCTACCAGGGGTTTCCATTCATTGGCCTTAGGATTTGTGCTCATCCATAAAGTAAACTTGCTGGTATAGGTAGAACCAAACACCAGCATGGTGTCCCCAACAATTCCCACACCAGGAGCGCAGAGTTCGTCGTACACACCTGCATTCCAGGGACGCAGGAATTTTTTGGATATGAAATTCCAGTTCAGCATATCACTACTCCACCAATAACCCCATTGATTGGTGCTGAATAGATAGTAATCGCCTTTATAATTGACGATAACAGGATCGGCAGTAGCACGATGCCGGCCCCACTGGCTAAAATTGGGAATAGGAGTGTAGCCATAGTCAATATTTATAGGATTACAATACGTCTTTTGCTGCGAATCACAACTAAGCGCGACGAATAGTATCACTAACAATGTCAATATCTTCTTCATCTAATTTTGATTTGAAATAGAAACCAAACGCTGCCCGTTCCGGCACTGCCAACTTTATTTGCCTGTATTTTCGGCTTTTCTCTTTGATAACAACCAATCGACACTAAAACGTCCCGGCCCCAGGAAAAAGAATACCAACCCAAGCAGTACAAACATAAAAGGATGCTGATCTTCGTACCATATGCGACCTTTTCCTACAAACAAAGAGACATAAAGCATGGTCAGGATCAGCACGACTGAAGCCAGCCGGGTTAAAAATCCCAGGACAAGCATGATCCCCGCGATCAGCTCCGCCGCTTTACCTATATAGATCATATACAGGGGCGACGACATCCACGTTAAATAACTCCGCATTGTTTCTTCATTAAATATCTCCGCGCCATGCAGGATCATAAATATTCCAACCACGATCCTTATAAATGCCAACCCGGATTCCGGCCATATTGGGTTTATCGAAAAAAGTCTCTTCATATCCAGGTTTTTGGTTAAGCCATTTTTATTTCAAAGCTGTATCATAACAATCTTTGCATTTCCTACACAACAGGCCATTTGAAGGTGGACTGAAGATTCACCCTCTTGCCTGTCGCCCCCGACTCCCTTGTGGCCTCGATCACTTCCAATACGTGCAACGCATGCTCTACAGCGATAAGCGGCTCTTTCCCGGTGATCAGTGATTCGGAGATCACCGATGCGCCTTCCTGCCATACATAAGTCTCCGGATCTGGAACAAATCTTTGTGTCTTCTCATGATCATGTGTAGCCATATCTACTCCATGCGGCGCCCAGTCGTATCCGGCCATGGCCATATTACCATGCGTGCCCCAAACCTGTATCGTAGGTTTTTCCTGGCCTTTTCCTTCATGACCGTATGGATCGAAATAATTAAAACCACACTGTACGTGCGAAATCACACCCTGGCCATGATCCATTAACAACATGGCATTGTCTTCGGCCTCTACCTTTATTTTTCCTTTATTATCTACAGTTCTTTCAGGGGTTACAATGCTTGTCATTGCCATCACACTTTTGGCTGGACCAAGCAAACCAGTGAGCGTTGCGATATTATACACACCGAGGTCGGGCAAACTGCCACCATTCTTTTCATAAAAGAAAGCCGACCAGGTTGGGCCGGTATGACCGTAGTGGGCATGCGCACAGGATACTTTACCCAGTTTGCCTTCTTTCAATGCCTTTGACATAAAGGCAAATTGCGGGCTGTTCACAACGGCAGGAGCACCCCAAATTCTTAACTTTTTAGAATTTGCAAAATCAAGCAGTGCTTTTCCTTCTTTATAGGTGTTTGCCATCGGCTTTTCACTCCATACATGACGGCCGGCATTTAATGCTATCTTGTTGAGGCGGCCATGTTCCTGCATGTCTGTAAGATTCACCAGCAGGTCAAATTTTGGACCGGCCAATTGCTGATCAATATGTGGATAGTGGTTCGGCACATTAAATTCAGTCGCTCTTTTCTTTGCCCGGTCGTATACGATATCGCAGACACTCACCAGTTCTACATACGGCGATTTACTAAGATGCGGAAGGTAAACTCCGGATACGCTACCACATCCAATGATGCCAACCCGCGTTTTTTTATCGGCTGTGGTTAATGCAAACCCCTCAAGCGATGAGACCAACAACGCTGCACCTGCCATGGCGGTACGTTGCAAAAATTGCTGACGTGAAATATTGTTCATAGATTTTTTATTTTATAGTTAAAAGACGATATGTACGTTTTAGTCTAAAGTTTGGGTCGATTCCCGTTTCAATTTCTCCAGCCCCTGTTTTACATCCCTGTCGCTCATAAAAAGTTTCCACAAAAGTCCCGTTCGATAATTCTCAATCATCACGGTCATCGGTGCCTGGTTTAACCCCATATAAATTTCCGAGCACCAGTTGCTGGTAAGGTTGAACGCGTCACGGAAACCGTATTCACCCCATAAAAACTTTCCATAATTATGGTAATAGTTCTTTAGCGCCTTCATGGATTCAACCGGTGTATATGGAAAAGAACTTATCGCGCCAGTCGGTGCGATCTTACCTGTTTCCCGACCCGGGACCGGCTCATCAGCAGCATAATTAAATGGACCGTCACTGGCCGTAAGTCCCCAGCAGCTATCGCCATACCCTTTGAAATTGCCAGGATTGTCCATACAATAACGGTAATTGATACGGGCTATGTTCTGGTTGTTGACGAAATAATTGGTGTACCTGTCTGTCAGCTGGTGGGGATCATAACCAAGGTAGGAATAATGTATAAAGAAAAGTGGTCCGCCGTTAGAAACTCCTACATCCAGTTTAATATCATAATAGGTTTTCCCGTTGGCATACATCGATCCGTCCGTAGTGCCTCCCCATCCTGAGCGATATTCCTGGCCGGTACTGTCCTGGTTGGCCCAACCCGTATAGTATAGGCTTGCCGGTACCGGGTGTGTAGGAGATGCAATGGCCAGTAAATAGGTCACCATGGTTTCATTCCAGCCGATCAGTTTGTGATTGATGATCCATTCCTGGTCGGGTGACCAATGCCAGTAAAGAAATTTACTATCTGGAAAACGCCGATACCAGTCCCATTCTGTGTTCTCCCAAATGGCGGTGATCTTGTCCCTGATCATTTTTTCACGAGCATCATTTTTATTGAAATAAGCCCGGGCTGTCAACAAACCCTGGAGCAGAAATGATGTCTCCACCAGGTCACCTCCATTGTCACGATTCCCAAAAAAAGGTTCCACTTTGCCTGTATGACCATCCAGGAAATGCGAAAACGCACCATGAAATTTATCCGCCTTATCGAGGAAATTCAGGATTCTTAAAAACCTTTCAACCGACTGATCACGTGTGATAAAATTTCTTTCGGTTCCCACGATCAACGCCATGATGCCAAAACCAGATGCGCCTGAAGCGATCATGTTATGTCGGCCTGCGATATTCTCTTTGGCCAGCCCGCTATTTGACTCAGCGCCATCCCAGTAATACCTGAATGCTGCTTCCTGTACCATCGTCAGCAGTTCTTTATCACTCAGTGCCCGGGTTCGGGCAGATACAGCGGCAGATAATCCCGATTCTTTATACTGATTGCTGATAAACGATATTTTATATTGATAATTTTTTCCTGTTTGGCCAGTGAAGTCGGCGTAACGGCTGGTAAACGGAAATTGTATGCCAACTGGCCGGAAATTCTTACCATCTTCGGAACGATATATCTGAACATATTTGACACTAGCATCCTTAACCGGTGTCCAGGATACATCCACGTGTTTTGCATAGCCTTTTGCAGTTGTAATATCCGGCTTCTGTGTTATAAGGATCTTATCAATCTCAGGCAACAATTCAATATCATCAAGGTAAATTGTGTGCCGGCCATTGCCAGATGCATTCTTTTGTGAGAATACAACCGCAATGATATTAGTTTCAATAAACGTATCAGCACTAACGAATGAACTTACCGGTAAGCTTATTTGTTCCCATGTCCTGATACGGCTTGTACTAAACTGTAGGGCAGGTGTCAGTGAACTATCCTTCAACATAAGCTGCACTGTCGGGAAATCAGCAGGCCTGGAAGTAGCCGAGGGATTATAAACCCAAAAAGACAAGCGGTCGGCCTTTTTAAAATGATCCTGCCCCCGTATCTCCTGTTTAAATATGGTTGCCTGCCAGGAGCCCTGACTATGGTTTTCATAATCAAGTTGTATCGAATTGCCGGGAGTATGAAAATATTCTTCGTTGACCGGGAGTTTATTATTCACATTCCTCACTGACGATACCCCTTCGGATGTAGTACGGCTAAAAAAGTAATGGCCGCTCATCCGGCTGTTTGAAAAAAAATTGTAGTCATACGGCGGTTCAACCGCTGAAGCAGCAATCGAAATAAAACTAATCAGTACAAGCAATCGTGTTTTCACTAAAAAAATATTTAAATCAACGCATTACTTATCCAAATGCGGGCTGGAAAACCCCAGCTTCTTCAAGCCATTCTTTATCTCAGGGCAACTCATAAATAAATTCCACAATAGCCCGCTGCGATAGTTCTCGATCATCACAATGATAGGGCCCTGGTCGATGGCAAGATGGCTGCTCGCATACCAGTTCTTTGTCTCATTGAATGCGTCTGAAAAACCATATTCTGTCCAGATCTGGTCGCCATGATCATTGTAAAAATGCCGCAGGGCCTGCATCGAATATTCGGGCGTATAGGGAAACGAAGACAATGCTGCGGTCGGCGTGATGGTACCATGATCATTCGTTGGCGAATGAGCATTGTAACCATCGTAGGTGTCACTTGCCGTAAGTCCCCAACAGCTTTCTCCATAACCTTTAAACTCCTTCGGATTGTCGATACAATATGCCCGGTTGATCAGGGTATGATTTTTATTCTGTTCCCAATAATCAGCATAGCGATCCTTTAGCCCACGGGGATCAAGCCCCAGAAATGAATAGTGAGCGAAAAACATAGGGCCGCCATAATCGAAACCAAGGGGAAGTTTTATTTTATAAAATTCCTTCCCATTCTTAAAAAAATTACTTTGTGCCCAACCCCGATGATATACTGCGGCATTTACCGGATAATTGTCGGCCGACGCGGCCAGTATATACATGATCAGGCATTCATTAAAACCACGCACCGGGAAATTCATAGCCCATCCGTTGTTTGGACTCCAATGCCAGTACAATACTTCTTCACCCTTAGTAAACCAGTCCCATTCTATCCCATTCCATAACCAGCCGATGCGGTTACGCAGTTCACGCTCCACCTTGTCATCACCGGTAAAATACTGGCGCGCACATAACAAACCCTGGAACAAAAATGATGTTTCCACCAGGTCAGCCCCATCATCTTTTCGGCTAAAGGGAATGGTTTTACCCGTCGCCCCATCCAGCCAGTGGGGAAATACGCCATGATAAGAATTTGCCTTCAATAAAAAGTTCACCATCTTCAAAAGAAACCTGGCAGCAGTATCTCTCTCTATCCATTTTCTTTCGGTGGCTACGATCACTGCCATGATGCCAAAACCTGTACCACCTGTTGTAACTACTTCACTACCGTAATTATAGGCCTCATTACTACGTTCCCTGGACAACCCACTTACCGGATGAGCGAAGTCCCAGAAATAGCGAAAAGTTTGTTTTTGAACCAGGTCAAGCAACGATGAATCCGAAAGATTTTTCGGTCGGTTAGCCGCATTGAATACAACAGCCGCTTTCTTCTGCTTTACCTGCGCCAGCACCGTTTCGTGCAACCCAATACTGGCAATCAAAATGAATAATAAAATCTTTTTCATGTATATCTATTTTTCCCTCATTCCCCAATTTCCACATCTCCACATTTCCACATTTTCATACTTCCACACCTCCCATTTTCAAACCCGATAGTTATCGGGTCTCAAATCTTCAAATTCAAAGATATTCCGCCGAAAATCCCAGCGCTTTCATCCCATCCTTAACTTCCGGGCAACTGGTAAACAGATCCCAGATCAGGCCGCTTCGATAGTTTTCAATCATTACGATAATAGGCCCCTGGTCTATAGCCAGGTAAGTATTAGCAAACCAAAGATGATGAAGAGAAAACGCGTCGACAAAACCGTAGTCTTTCCAGATCTTATCACCCAGCACATAGTAATAAAACTTCAGCGCCTGCATAGATTCAGTCGGGGTATAAGGAAACGAGGAAAGGGCCGCCGTTGGTGCGATATACCCCCGATCACTTGTTGGGGAACTGGCATGATAACCGTCTTTGATATCACTGGCCGTAAGTCCCCAGACAGAATCGCTATACCCAAAATAATTGGCTGGATTTGTTTTGCAATAATTATAATTTACCAGGGTATGGTTTTCTGTCTGCACACTGTAATTAGCATAGGTATCTGTTAGGCTATTAGGGTCGATACCTAAAAATGAGTAATGCGAAAAGAATAAAGGCCCTCCCATTTCCGGCCCCAGGGGCAATTGATATCCGTAATAGGTTTTTCCATTCTTCATGCCGCCGTTTGAAGCCCATCCCTCATCATACACGGCCTTCGGAACTGCATGCGTTTTGGAAGAAGCGGCCAGTACATAGGTGATCAGGCATTCATTCCAGCCTTTTATTTCCAGGTTCATGATCCAGCCGTTTGCATGCGTGGGGCTCCAGTGCCAATAGAGAGTATTTTCACCATTTTTTCTAAACCAATCCCACTCTACCCTGTCTGCAATGGTATTGATATCGCTCCGCAGATTTGTCTCGGCCACATCGACGCCATTAAAATATTGCCTGGCCACTAACAAACCCTGGATCAGAAAAGAAGTCTCCACTATATCTGCTCCATTATCATTCGCACTAAAAGGGATCACCTTGCCCGTTTCCCCATTAAACCAATGGGGATAGGCGCCATGAAATGTTTCTGCGGTGTTTTTCAGGAAAGCTACCATTTGCTTCAGCCTTTCCAGACCCTGTGCCCTGGTAATAAAGCCACGATGAATTGCGGTTATGATAGCCATGATGCCGAAACCGGTGCCACCCGATGTGTATATTACCTGATCTGTATTTCTTTCCCGGATCATACCACTTGTTGGATGTGCCAGGTCCCAGAAGTATTTAAATGTTCTTCGCTGAACAGAATCCAACAACGCTTCGTCAGTAATAGCAGGAAATTTCCTCGACGAATCGATGCTGGTGATAAAGGAAAGCTCTGTTGCATTTGTGATACTTCCACCAGCTGCCGATTTTAATGTATTGGAAACTCCCAACCTGTACCTGCTGAGGTTACTCAATGCCGCGGCTGGTTTGACGACTACTACACTGTCGGCGTTTTCGTAGGCAGCATTGAAAC
>JAEYOL010000221.1 GCA_023411775.1 Bacteroidota bacterium
CTCGTAACCCGGGTATCCACGCTCGCCATTCTCAGTTAAAGCAGTAAACCTGAGCTTATAATAGTTATTATTACCGTCTTTAATAATATAGTAACGATCACTTCGCACAGCAGGACTCACACCAGGGCCACCACCCGAACGCCAGTCGGAACCGATAGCAGTTTGAGTAGTCTTCCAGTCAAGTGCAAGATTGGCATCTGCCAGGGAAGACTCATTAAAAGCACTGAAAGCTTTGCTTGCTTCCATCACACGCGCAACTTCCACGTTCCTGTTGATGATAACGATGTCCTGGAAAAGGTAAGGCACTTCACCAGCACCGAAATTGCTGGCATTGGAAAAATAAGTCCAGGCAAAATCCCATTTGTCCTTCGCTGGTTCCACGTCAACTAAACCATTCTCGAACGAGATATACCTGAAAAAATAGTCGCTATCCTTTGGAATATCTATCGAAGTAAAGGATGTAGCTGCGATATCCGCATGCTGTAAAGTATAACCACCATTTCCATTGCGAATGATACGCAACTTCTTCCACCCACGTTGCGGAGCGGGATTCCCAATACCCAGGCCACGGTTGATGATATAGACCTTGTTCTCCGACGCTGTAGCGGAAATCGGGGCGATCGCGGTCTTACTAAGATCACCACTCGGATGATCAATAAATGCCATTGACTCTACAGTGGGTTCAGTCTGGCTAAATACAACCAGGCTCGCAAATCCGGCAGTATCGGCGCTGGTAACCGCATTCAGGTCATCCTTATCGATCTGCTTCGCCATCATGGCGGTGGATGAGTTCAATATCACACGAAACTCATTTGGATCGGTATAAAAACCCAGGTCCCATTTGGTTCGTAGTACTGCATTTTGCCTGTTAGCACTGAGATCGACAAAAACTTTGTTAGGATACTCTACACCGCCACCATTTATTGTAGCAGAACCAGTGCCAGCAATCAGCTCAGCGAAAGTGAGGTTGAATTTCTTTGAATTCGAAATCAAGACAGGAGACCCGGAGCTATATATCTCAAGTGTTATGCTTTCATCCCCATCAAATAAAGCGCCGGTTACTTTGCTGACGGTAATTGAAGCTTCGTTATTGCCCGAAGGTATCACGAGCTGGATATCACCCGATGCGTTCGCGACAGGTGTCGTGGTAAAATCGGTACCTAACTCAAGCCCGTTGGTGACCATCTTGACGACCAGCGGAATTTCTTTGTCAGTGTTTCGTGACAACTTTAATCTGATAGTTAAACTATTCTCGCCGGCAGATATCCCCTGGGAATCCGTTTCGAAGCTTACATAATTATCGGGCAACAGGGCGTCTTTTTTCCTGCATGCCGAAAACAAGATACTTACACTTAAAATAACTCCGATCAGTTTAAAACCTATACGCTTCATTACTTGTTTTTTTTTATGATGATTATTTTTTTGTCCAATTAAAATTGATGCCGGCAAAAAAAGATCTGCCTGTGGCAATATTCCTGGTACCACCGGAGGTATGTATCCCACTGCCGACAATTCTGCTGTTGATCCGGTCAACGTCAAACAGATTTCTGATCCCCGCATTAAATCTGAAATACTTAAATGCTTTCTTACTAAACGAAAGGTCCGCCATGTGATAACCCTTCTGCTCTGTCAAGACAAATTCCTGGCTGGCGTTGATTACATAATAGGGTCTTTTCCCCGTAAACTTGTAAAACAGGCTCGCATCCAGTCCGATTGATGAAAACGTGTAGCCGAATAAGGCGTTAGCTTCCGCCGACCATTGCATGGTAGGCAAAGAACTATTGGCCTCGGCGTAATCATTGTAAAAACCAGTATAAGAAGCTCCGACGGAGACATTCCAACTTTTGTACTTCGCAATAGAATTAAGACTTACGCCTGCAGTGCGACTATCCGACACATTGGTTAGAATAAATATATTGGGATCGTTTGCCGAAACGGCATAGTCGATCAGGTTTTCTACATCATTGTAAAACCCACTCAGCACCGTCGTGTACACTACCTGTTTGGGACTTATCTTTTCCCAGTTCAACGATCCTGTAAAACTGTTGGAAGTTTCCGCTTTCAGGTCCGGGTTGCCCAAAAGTTGGTGATTGGCATCAAAGAAATTAAAATAGAGTTCCCGGAGAGATGGTGATCGGAAACCCATGGCATAGGCCAGTCGCAGGTCCAGGTTGCCGGTCAATGCAAATTTTGTATTTATTGAGGGAATAACCGGTGGTGCGTTATATACAGAATTCTCAATAACCCTGATACCAGGGCGGATATTTATTTTCTCAGTGGGCGTGATCTCGGAGGTTAGAAAAAAAGCGTAGTCAGAAATGCTATTCTCTCCTTCCTTCAGTCTCTCGCCTTCACCCTTGTCAATATTGATGTCAACCCCTGGTTGAAAAGATACAATATCGGAGAGTTTATATAGCACGGTACCTCTTGCGGTAAAACCAGTGAAATCGATCACGGCCTGTGCGCCCGGGCCGGTGTTTAAACGAACGTCACCTGTATTCTTACTGACGGTTGTAGAAAACACCTGCCGGCTATAATCGCTATAGGAGGATTGCAGTTGGATATTAACCCGGTTGTTTACAAAATAAGAGCTTTGCAATTGATGCATAGCTCTCTGCGAAAGATATTCCTGGTCAATAGCCAGCACATCGCCGGTATTTTGTTGGGGGTATAAAAAATTACCCGGGTTGGTGATGATCTCATCTAAACCATCGAACCGGTAACGGATGCTAAATTTTCCTTTGCTATAACCTATAAAACCATTACCGAGGATTTGGTCCTTCTTATGCCACACAAGTTCCCGCCCGGTTGCAGTATCCTTCCACCCTCCAAAATAATTATAACCTAGTCCCCCTCCTATCTCCCAATTATTGTAACGAAAACTCACAGACGCATAGGGATTATGAATTCCCTGTTGGATGCCATATTCTTTACCGATAGACTCCTCGTGCAGGCGGACAGAAACGGAAACTTTATTAGCGGAAGCCTTGCGGGTGATGATATTGATAACACCAGCCAGGGCGTCTGCTCCATAAACTACTGACATAGGCCCTTCAACAATTTCAATACGTTCAATACTATTGATATCGATCTGGTTTATGTTGATTTCATTGGATGCACCCTGGCGGCCAACCATGGGCAATCCATCCACCAGTATCTTCACATTCTGACCTTTCAAACCCATCATTGTGATATCGGAACCACCTGTGGCCAGATCCTGGGAAAACCGAATATTAAGCTCATTGTTGAGTACATCCTGCAGTTTGGCAGCGCCCTGTTTTTCAATCCTGTCACGCGAAATGGTTCTAACCTGGTAAACAGAATTCTTCACTGTCTGTGGTTTATACTGGCCAGTTACAACTACACCGGCGATTTCCTTCACCAGCGTATCCTGCTGTGAGGATCCTGAACATGCAATGAGCAGCGAAACTGCTGCTGCGTAAAACTTTCTCATAAATCTTCAATATGTGTCTTTGAATAAATCCAGACCAACGTTACTCATGTGAGGACGGTAAGACAATCGTGGCGCTGAAGTATCATTAGTTGCACCCATGATTTAGTTGCACCGGCGCAAATATCCGCCGAAGAAATGTAGAAAATATTGCTGTATCGGGAAAACGGCTTCCGCAATAAGAAAACTGACTTTCTCATGACAAAAACAGGCCAGATAAGGCCTGTAGATAATCTCATCGCAGATAAAATCTTAAGCAGTAATCTGTCTTGAAGATTCTTTGAACACCGCGTGTTCTTTACCTGGAACAACTTTCTTCCTGCGCCTTTTCTTTAACTTATTTATCCAGATCATGGTACCGGTTATGGGCAGGCTTGTTGCGATCAGGCACGCAAGAAAATAAATGAGCTTTGTAAAAGTTCCATAAACATTACCAACATGAATAGCTTTAATTGAACCCGCAATCCTTTCATTAAATGGTTTGTCTTTAAAAATATCAGCTTTTAATACCTGCCCGCTGTATTGATCTATGGTTAATCTGTCTGCCGCAGCCGGCGCAAAAAAACCAAGTTTTGTTTTACTAATGACTGCTACCGCTGTAGAATCCCCCGGTAAGGTAACTGTGTAATTACCTGGGTACGTCAAGTGCTTATCCGCTTCGCTGATATAATTGGCGATTGAAAGTTTACCCGATGATACTTCTTGTGCAGGTAATGCAGAACGCAGCGGCTTTTCTTTAGGTGCATCCTTTGCTTTATAGGTGCCCAGGGTTTTTTGTAACCCCGTCCTATACCAGTCGAATGACCATTGCGGCCCGGTCAAACCCATCAAAAGCAAAAAGAAAAGAGCATAAAATGCAAGTGAGTTATGAAGGTCATGGTTAATTCTCTTCCACCCGGCCCGCCATTTTATCTTTAACCCCTGTCTCCAGTTCCTGGTTTTTTGTGGTATCCAGATAACCATCCCTGTAATACATCCAAGAGTAAACAAAATCGTCGCCCAACCCGTGATGGCACTACCCAGTTCGCGGTTGGTCATGCCTTTTATGATCGGTTTCTCCACTTTATCCAGCAGCAACCAACGATGCAGGCTGAACATGGTACTCATGAATTCTTTGGTTCCATTTTTCTCTTTTGTGGTACCCGTTAGCTCGCCCGTGTAAGGATTCACCATATATCCAATACCACCACGACTGTTATCACCTTCTTTTTTGACATTAAACTGGTAAGTCCTTTCCATGTCGGCAGGGATGACGACACTTACGATCGTGCCACCGGAGGCCTGTTCAACCTTGCTCAACAATGAATCGACCGGAATACGCTCCTGGCCGACAATGGGCTTTACCTTGTACAGGTGAGGAGCAGCACGCTCGGTGAGTTCAGTATTAAAAACATATACGGTTCCGCTAAAACATACCGCGACAACGATGATACCACTGGTGAGACCCAGCCAAAGATGAATATCATTGAATCTCTTTCTAATTTTCTGCCACCTTGTTTTCTCTTGCGGTATTCTTGCCATTTTTCCCTTATTGAACTTTATGCCAAAAGGGATCACAGTTGTGTCCCTTTTATTAGTGTCGTTTATTATAAATTAAAACCTATAAGCCACTGTCGCAATAAACTGCCTTGGTGGAATTGGGTTAATACTATAATTTTCATGCACATAATAATTGTATACGTTGCCCAGGTTTGTCACGCGTGCCAGCATCGACAATTTCTTATAACTATAACCCACTGAAAAGTCTACCGTGGTAAAACCATCGACCGGCATCAGCCGCGAATAATTTTGCGCCTGGTCGATCGTATTGTTCCATCCTCCAAACCTGTCGCCAACATAGTACAAAGCCGCTCCGAATTTAAAACCGTTAAGCGTGCCATTAGAAAAAGTGTACCAGGCACTGGCATTCGCAGTATGTGCCGGACTGTTGACAAGTCGTTCGCCAGTTACATAACTTCCTTTCGTGCCCGGGGTTTTCGTATAGGTCATATGGTTATAACTATAACCCGCCATAATTGAAAGTCCCTTTAAGAAATTGGTCATCACATCCAGCTCCACGCCGTTACTTGTAGTCTGTCCTGTCAATTCTTTCAGGCTGCTATTACTATTGGGAAGACCATTGGCATCGAACTGTGCAGTCTGTGCGAGGTTGTTATTGATGATCTTGTAAGCAGTAAGGTTTACAGTCAACTTTCCATCCATGAAAATATTCTTTACTCCTAGCTCGTATTGGTCGATGATAGAAGGTGGTAAGACATTATTGTAAATATCAAGACCTGAGTTGATGGAAAACGAATTGGAATAGCTGGCAAAAAATGAAACATTTGGCTTAAACCTGTATACGAGGCCTAGCCTTGGAGAAAATGCATTATCAGATCTTGTCTTTCCTTTTGCTATCGAATCATTTTTCTCCAGGTAAGTGGTAGTGGCTGCAGGTGATTCCTGCAGTGACCAACGCAAACCCGCCAGTAATTTCAATTTCGGTGTCAGGCTGATCAGGTCCTGTACATAGCCACCAAAGCGATTTACCGGTGTCTCAACATAAGTAAGCCTGTTAGCCACAGGAATATCGGTACGCTGTGCAAACTTCATGGGATCAAGCAGGTTGATCGTGTCGTAAATCTTACCCTGTATATCATAATTGTAGGTTTCAGTGAGATAATGATCGGCATCCACACCTGCAAGCAGAAGATGCTCAACAGTACCCGTCTTGAACTTTCCGGTAAGGTTGACCTGCCCGGTGAAGAAATTTTCCTTTGTATCAACACGGCCAAGTGGTCGGGTCCAGTCACCATTTTCCTTTGCCTGAATTCTTTCTACCGAAAAATAATCCCGCTGATACTGCTGGTACGAAACGACAGCATTGACCTTCCAGTCAGAATTTATCTCATGGTTAATTGTGGCAGACGCGGTTGCCTGGTCGGTGGTATTATATTGCCAGCTTGTACCCATAAATCTAGACCTCGGCACATCTGCAATTTTCGTATTGTCAAGCGAGCCAATACCAAAATCTGGTGTGAACTCATGGCGGAGATAATCACCCTCCACAATAAGATCTGTGCGTGCACCTAACTTGAATAGCAGGGATGGATTAACATAATAACGGGTAGATGAAACCTGGTCACGATAGCTGTCGGCAGATTCAAAAGTTCCATTTACACGATACGCAATTTTCTTGCTGATGGGGCCATAGAGATCAATACCTGGCTTGAACAAATTATAACTGCCGGTGCGAAAACTCAGTTCACCACCGGTGTGAAATTTGGGTTTTTTCGTTACCATGTTCAATACACCCCCTGGCGCTACATTACCATAAAGGATGGCTGCACTTCCCTTCAGAATTTCAACGCTTTCCAGGGAGCTCATTTCCGGCATTGAACCGGTGTTGACCCTCGATCCGTTTTTAAACATATTGGTAGATGAGAACCCGTACCCCCTGGCGTAAAAGCTTTCCTGGGTGCTGGCTCTTGTAGTGGCCAGGTACACACCATTTACATTCTTGACTACATCACTGAGACGTTGCGCCTGCTGGTTGCGGATCACATTCTCGCCAATGGTCACCACAGCCTGGGGAAGATCCATAGGCTTGATAGGCAGTTTACCAATAGTGGCTGGCCTTTCGTTGACAGAACGATTGGCTGTAACCACTATCTCGGCTAATTCGGTTTCATTTTCCACCAGTTCAAAATCCATTTTACTGCTCTCTACATTAACCGATACTGGTTTTTGTATGGTTTGAAGTCCTACAAATGAAACAATGATGGTATAATTACCTGAAGGAATATTTGCAAGCTCGTAGGAACCATCGTCTGCAGTGATCGTTCCTCTTTTGATTTCTTTTAGCTGCACATAAACATGGGCCGCGGGTTTACCGTCGCTAGTTCTAACCACACCGCTCAATTTCCCGGTTTGTGCAATGGCTGAGAGACTTAAAAACAAAATTCCAAAAACAAGTATCAGTGCCTTCCTGTATTCAATCATGGGGTAGCGAAACTTCATATTCTTCTTAATTTGCGGGCAAAGGAACTAAGAAGAAGGGTTTAGAACTTACGCTAAAAGGAAAATAGGTTCCGCAACCCGAAAACTGACAATTCATTGACAAAATAAGAACATAAAAAAGGCCGTCTTATTGGAAGACAGCCTTTTATATAGTTAAAATAAGTGTTTATTCGACCACAACTATTCCCTTTGCCGTAACCCTGATCTCTTCTGCAGGTTTGGTAATCGCGTCAATCTCCTCTTTTGATTTCTTGGCATCCTCAGCATAGTGTTTCAACTCCGCTACTGAAATAGTTTTCTTCTTTACTTCTCCATCAATCACAACGGTTTTTCCTTTTGCGGCTGTGGGCAGGAAAAATGCATAATCCTTCATTTTTACCATAGCTGTCTCCTTATTATCGAGCTCAAGCTTAAGCCAGCAGCCTTTTTTGGGGCAGACCTCAACAATTTTTGCTTTGATCTTGGTATTTACGGCATCAGACTCACCGTTCAATTTCGCGATAGCGTCAGTAAGTGGTATAGCACCATCGGCATTGATCTTTTCACCGTACCAGTCCCCAGCCTTGGCATCGCCAGCAGGCGGCTGGGCGTTGAGCGTGATGGCAAACAAAACAACGGCTACAATGGAAAATATTTTTTTCATATGAATTTTTTTAGGTTGGTTAATGACCAGTTGACAAAGATATATATTATAGTCGTGAGTTGGGAACGACTGGTTGCGGGGTATCAGAGGTTTTTTGAGTATCAGGGCAACTCCGGCTTCTCAAAGAGCAGGGGTTCGGCACTGATCGCATGCAGAAAAGCCAGCAGATCAAGCTTCTCCTGCCTTGTCAGCCCAAGGGGTTTTAGCAACTCATCTTTCCGAGCCACTGGTTTCCCCTCATTATAAGCTTCAATAATTGCCATCATATTTTTCTGGCTGCCGTCATGCATCCACGGTGCCGTCTTCATCACATCACGCAAAGAAGGAGTTTTGAATTTACCGTTGTCGCTTTCAACATGAGTTACCTGGTAAAGTCCTTTGTCTTCACCTGCGAAACCATTGTTGTGAAATTGATTGTCGCTGAACAAGGCACCGTGATGGCAATTCATACATTTTGCCCTGGTACGAAACAGATGCAATCCCCTCAGCTGGCTATTACTAAGCGCTTTTTTCTCTCCGGCTAAAAATCTATCGAAGGATGAAGGGCTGCTAATTATCGTGCGCTGAAAAGCTGCCAGGGCCTCCGCGATCCGGTCAGGATCAATACCGGGATCTCCATAAGCGGAGTCAAACAGGGATTTATAAGCTTCTATCCTTCTCAGCTTTCCCGGCAGTTCCCGCATATCGCCATGCATTTCACTTTCACTATTGATGGGTGCGAATGCCTGGTCCTCAAGATCCCTCGCTCTTCCATCCCAAAACAATTTTTTATAAAACCATACATTCTGCAGACTGGGAGAATTTCTTTTATTAATCGTGCCTTCATGACCCAGTGATTTATCAAGACCGTCAGCCCAGGATAATTCAGGCTGGTGACAGGTGGCGCAGGATATTTTTCCCGAACCGCTTAAACGGGTATCGAAAAACAAAATCTTACCCAGCCCAATCAAATGTTTTAAGGAATCCATGCGATGCTGAAGCGGTCCGGCAGGCAATACCCCAAGTTCATCCCAAAGAATTCCATCGGTTACAAAAGGTGCAGGCCATTGCTGCGGTGGGCGTGAGTAAATATTCCTTAATCGCAGGCTTTCGTCCTGTATAAAGGAGGTAGAAACAAAAACGAACAGGATCAATGATAGGATAGCAAGGCAATGACGCATCCCGCAAATTTATACGCGGAAAAATATTTCCGGAAGCCAATTAGCTCAAAAAATTAAAACTTCGGAATAGATCTATCAATGTGTTGCAAATCACCGGACCCAGTCAACTTTTTCGTCTATCGACAACCTTGTTGCTCCTGCGGAAGGTATGGCTACATGTCCGATGTAAAAAAAGCCGAGAAGTTTGTCGGCGTCACCCAGACCGAAAAATGATTTCGCTCTTTCATTATAAGTGACGCCGCCGGTGGTCCAATACCCACCCAGGCCGTAAGCAGTCACAGAAAGGTATATATTCTGAACCGCACAAGCGACGGCTTCAACATCCTCGATTTCCGGAATATTTTTATTGGTGGACCTCCTCATACCAATGGCGATCACATGCGAAGCTTTTAAAGGGTTTACCTGCAGTTTCTGGTAACTGATCTGTTTAAATTGATCTCCAGCATCTCGTTTATAAACCTCGCTTTGAAAATCGGCAAACTTTTGCAAACCCTCACCAGTAAATACCGTAAAATGCCAGGGCTCCTGCCGGCCATGATTAGGCGCCCAGGTCGCATTGATCAGGACCTGTTGAATGATCGCGTCATCAATCTTTTTCCCTGGCACAAACTGATCCGGGAAAACGGAACGCCGGTTTCTTATTAATTCATTGAGTTGCTCTGGATTCATTTTAGAAATTATAGTTGTAAATGTATATCTATTACAAAAGACCTTTTCAATTGTTTGAAACCTTTAGCAACGGCATTTCTGCAATTGCTGATCTTCAACAAAAGTTGTTCATTGCAGGAATCCCGGCTAAAATTTTTCTTATCGCTTGCCTTAAGGAAGTAAAACATAATTCACCAAAAAAATTATTCCCCAAAATGAAAAAGTTTCTAACATCGGCGGTAAAATCCCGTGAATAAGGGGCAAAAAAATCTATGCACACTTTGTGAAAAACTCCCACGGAATACTTCGATGATTGATCCTACATTCGTTTCAGTTCTTAATAAAAATTAATACCGGTGCGAGGCAGCATATATATTCATTCTGTCTTGCTTAATAGGGAACCGTGTGAAAATCACGGGCTGACGGGCAACTGTAAAGCCAATCCCCTATCGCATTTGGGAAAAGACCTGATCATCGAAGCCAGGGTTTGTCGGAAACGGACATACGGATAAGGCGATTTTGTCGGGCCAAGCCAGGAACCTGCCGGAATTAAAATATTGTTGGGAACCTTCCCGAGTAAGGTACTACAAGGATCAAATCAGCTTCACTCCGAGGCCTGCATTTTCGTCTTCTGTCGTGCCGCAAACCTGACATCTTAAAATTAGTATACCATGCACGACGAGCAGGAAATTTTATTGAAAGAAAACAAAGACCGTTTTGTCATTCTCCCGATCAACTACCCGCTGATCTGGGAAAAATATAAGCAACATGAAGCCAGTTTCTGGACCGCCGAGGAAATCGACCTGAGTGGTGATATGAAAGACTGGAATGGCCTTAATGATGGAGAACGTCATTTTATCTCACATGTGCTGGCTTTCTTTGCTGCCAGCGATGGCATTGTAAATGAAAACCTGGCAGTGAACTTTATGAGTGAAGTGCAATTGCCTGAAGCCCGATGCTTTTATGGCTTCCAGATCATGATGGAAAATATCCATTCAGAAACATATGCTCTGTTAATCGACACCTATATCAAGGATCCCAAGGAAAAAGATCGCCTGTTTCATGCCATCGATACGGTTCCTGCCGTAAAGAAAAAAGCGGAATGGGCACTTCGCTGGATCGAGAACGGAACCTTCGCAGAACGCCTGGTAGCCTTTGCGGCTGTTGAAGGGATCTTCTTCAGCGGTAGCTTCTGCTCGATTTTCTGGATGAAAAAAAGAGGCCTGATGCCGGGACTCACTTTCAGCAATGAACTGATCAGCCGCGACGAAGGTCTGCACTGTGAATTTGCCTGCCTATTATATAGCATGTTGAAAAATAAACTAACTGAAGAGCAGGTACATTCTATCATTGGCAATGCTGTTGAAATCGAAAAAGAGTTTATTACCGATGCGTTGCCAGTCGACCTGATCGGAATGAATGCCAAGCTCATGCAACAATACATTGAATTTGTTGCCGACAGGTGGCTGGTGGAACTTGGTTATACCAAGCTTTTCAATGCTACCAATCCTTTTGATTTCATGGAACTGATCTCGCTGCAGGGAAAAACTAACTTCTTTGAAAAACGGGTGGGCGAGTACCAGAAATCAGGAGTGATGAATGATATTAAGGCGAATACGTTTTCGATAGATGAAGATTTCTAGGATAGCCGTCAGTCGTGAGACCTGAGTCAGGGGTCGGCTCGCAACTCACGATTCACGACTGCCGACTCACGATTCACGAACTAACTAACCAACTAAACTATACTCAGACATGTACGTACTAAAACGCAATGGCAAGCAGGAAGCCGTGCACTTCGACAAGATCACATCCAGGGTAATGAAACTGAGCTACGGCCTCACCCTGAAGTCGGATGATATTATTGAGATCGCTAAAAAAGTAATTGTTGGTATTTACAATGGAGTACCGACAACCGAACTTGATAACCTGGCTGCGGAAACGGCTGCTTCGTTCACTACCCGTCATCCCGATTTCGCAGTACTGGCGGCACGGATCGCCGTGAGCAACCTGCATAAGAATACGACCAAGTCTTTTTCAGCAACAGCGAAACTGCTCTATCATTATATCGATACAAAGACCGGTGATAAAGCACCTCTATTGGCAGACGATGTATTCGGGATCATACAGCAAAACGCAGCCCGCCTCGATGCCTCCATCATTTATGAAAGAGATTATCATTTTGACTACTTCGGGTTCAAAACCCTGGAAAAATCATACCTGCTAAAATTAAATGGTAAGATCGTAGAACGACCGCAACACCTGTTCATGAGTGTGGCACTGGGTATTCACAAAACCGATATCGATGCGGCAATCGAGACATACAACCTGATGAGTGAAAAATGGTTTGTGCACGCCACGCCTACCCTGTTC
>JAEYOL010000238.1 GCA_023411775.1 Bacteroidota bacterium
TTTTATGATGCCGACAAGAATCATTTTGATGTAGAAGGATATGAATACAACTGCCGCCTGTGGACTGTCGTGCTGGAAGTATCAGTATTGATGGCGCAGTTTCCTTCCAAAGAAGTAGCACAACTCAGTTATGAATATCGCACTCTTGGACTGGGGTATGCCAACCTTGGTACGATGCTGATGGTAAGTGGTATTCCCTACGATAGTGAGGAGGCAAGAGCGATTGCCGGAGCGATCACCGCAATCATGACGGGTACTGCTTATAAGACTTCTGCTGAAATGGCTGCCACGCTTGGTGCTTTCCCCCGTTACGAAGAAAACAGGGAGCATATGCTGCGTGTGATGCGCAATCACCGCCTGGCGGCTTATGATGCTGATGAGTATGAAGGACTGAGTGTAAAGCCACAGGGTTTGAAAGCAGAGCATTGCCCCGATTACTTATTGAAAGCGGCATGCAAAGCCTGGGATGACGCGGTTGAACTGGGTGAACAATACGGTTATCGCAATGCACAGGCTACGGTGATCGCACCCACCGGTACGATCGGGCTGGTGATGGATTGCGATACCACAGGTGTTGAGCCTGATTTTGCGCTGGTGAAATTTAAAAAATTATCCGGCGGCGGTTATTTCAAGATCATCAACCAATCTGTACCTGCTGCTTTAAAGAACCTGGGATATTCTCAAAAGGAAATCGATAGCATCATCAAATATGCCGTTGGTTCTAAATCATTCGCAGGAGCACCTTTTATCAATCACCAGACATTAAGCGAAAAAGGATTTATCGCCAGTGAGATCAAAAAACTGGATGAAGCAGTCAACACAGCCTTTGAGATCGGTTTTGTATTCAATAAGTACATGTTGGGTGAAGAATGCCTGCAAAGACTAGGATTCACACCCGACCAGTACAACGATATGGAATGGAGCCTGCTGGAAGCGCTTGGCTTTACCGACGATGAAATTGAAGCTGCTAATGATTATGTATGTGGCACGATGATGCTGGAAGGTGCGCCATTATTGAAAGATGAGCATCTGCCGGTATTTGATTGCGCCAACAAAAATGGTAAAAAAGGAAAACGCTTTATCCATGCGCACGGGCATATCCGTATGATGGGAGCTACGCAGCCATTTATCAGCGGCGCGATCTCAAAAACAATTAATCTCCCCAACGAGGCAACAGTAAGCGAGATCGCTGATGCATACCTGTTGAGCTGGGAACAGGGACTGAAAGCTTGCGCCTTGTACCGCGATGGATCCAAACTTTCACAACCGCTGAGTACTAAATCGGATAAGAAGAAAAAATCAGTCACTGGTAGTACAGAAACTGCAGCAGTAAGTACGGAGCAGAGTGCTGATTCAAATATTGTTGATCTCGGTAAACTGACTGTGGAAGAATTGCTGGAAGAAGTACAGAAAAGAGTACAGTCATCACCCGATACCAAACTGAAAAGAAAATTGGCCAGCATTGTTGAACGCCGTTCACTGCCTGCCAAACGCCGTGGGTTTACACAAAAAGCAAAGATCAATGGCCAGGCGATCTTCCTTCGTACCGGCGAATATGGTGATGGTACACTGGGTGAGATCTTTATCGATATGGCCAAAGAAGGAGCTACCATGCGCAGCATGATGAACTGCTTTGCCATTTCAATTTCAATCGGCCTGCAATACGGTGTGCCGCTTGAAGAGTTTGTTGACAAATTTGCCTTTACAAAATTTGATCCTTCGGGATTTGTAGAGCACCCCAATATTAAATCGACAACATCGATTGTTGACTTTATATTTCGTGTGCTGGGTTATGAATACCTGGGACGTACTGACCTGGTTCATGTACTGGACAAACCAGAAGTACTCAATACCGGCGCAGACGACTGGGATGATGTGCCCTCGGGACTGGAGTATGAAAAAGAACCAGAATTATCGAGTGTGCGGATTACTCCCACACCGGTCAGTGTAACAGGCGGAAATGTAAAGGGTCAAAAAAAAACGGATAGCGGAATAGAGGCGGTAAATGCAGCGGCAAGAAATATGCAAAGCGATGCGCCGGCCTGTAATGTATGTGGTCATATTATGATGCGCAGCGGTACTTGCTACAAGTGCCTCAACTGTGGCAACCAGGGTGGTTGCAGTTAATAAGCCGGATAGAAAAACCACTATAAAGAAAGTACCCGCAACTTATCCCATCACCAACCGGTGGTGGGATTTTTTTATCTTCCTGACCAGGAACTACGAACTACAAACTTCGAACTACGAACTACGAACTAAATAAACACCCTGCTCCCATAACTATAATTCTCCCTAAACTCCTTCGGTGTGCAGCCTTTTTTCTTTTTAAAGAGCCGGTTGAAGTTGGAAATATTGTTGAAGCCACAATTGTAAGCCACTTCGGCGATGGACTGCGTGGTATCGATCAACAGCCTGGAAGCGTGACCCAGCCTCATTTCCAGCAGGCTGTCCATAAACGTGATGCCTGTGCGTGATTTAAAGAACCGGCTAAAGGAGGCGTCCGTCATATTAGCCAGTTTCGATACTTCGGAAAGCGTGATCTGTTTGTGAAAACTCTGGTTCATGTATTCAATGGCACGCTCAATGCGCCGGCTGTTGTAGGAGAGCTCGGCGTTGCTAAAAGTCGCATCGGATAGCGTGTGCATATTCCGGGAGATCGAAAGATCGTGGAGTATCGACATCAATTCTAAAACGGAATCGAATCCCTGTTTTTGACTAAGAATAGTCAGACGCGGTGTAATGAGTTCGATGGTTTGACGGGAAAACAAAATCCCCCGCGCTGATTTCTCCAGCATTGTCCGGATAAAACCAAGCTGGTTGCGACGCAGGAATTTTTCATCAAAAAGATCTTTGTGAAACTGGATGGTGATCTCGCGTATTTCCTTGCTGGTGCATTTGTGGGTTTGCCATACATGCGGAAGATTGGAGCCAACCAGTACCAGTTCCAGGTCATCGATCTCCGCGATATGATCGCCTACCACTCTCCGCGCGCCTTTGGCATTCATGATGAAATTCAGTTCCAGCTCTTCATGGCTATGCAGGGGGAAGTCGAACTCCGATTTTACCCGGGTAAAAATGGTAAAGCAATCTGCAGTTGTGAGGGGAGTGATCTCCCGCAGGATATTTTTATGCATGTAACTGGAATGAACAAATATTACCGACCTAAAGGTAAAATAGTATTAATTAATTCAAAATGATTTTTTGCCCGAATCTGCGGATAATGACTGATTCGTGCAGGTTTTCAATGTTTATACTTTTATCGAAGTCGTGATAGCATCAGTATTTGATAAAATAGTATTAGTTCTGGGTTTAAGGCCTGGGTTAAATTTGGAATAGGAAAAAAGAAATGCAATCGGTTGCATTCTCGAAAATCCTCGTTACATTAGTACTATAAAACTTGCTGTATGAGAAAAAAATCCCCCCGGATATTTGCCGTGGTGGCAGCTATCCTGCTTTCTACATTTTCACTATTTGCACAGGATCGAACGATTACAGGTGTGGTGGCTGACCGCGAAGGCAATCCATTACCCAACGCAACCATTACCATCAAAGGGAGAGCAACCTCTGTCGTAAGCCGCGCCAATGGCACGTTTACGATCAGTGTCCCTCCGGATGCAAAAGTGCTGGTGGTTTCCTATGTTGGCGCACAGCCTGTAGAGGTCACCCTTGATGGTAAAACCCATTTCCCAATCTCCCTCGACATGACCGATACCAAACTCAGCGAGGTGGTGGTGATCGGTTATGGTAATACCAAACGTGTCAACCTCACGTCTGCACAGACTTCAGTTTCCGCAAAGGAGATTGAAAAGACGATCAACACCACTGTGGAGCAAGCTATCCAGGGCCGCGCCGCCGGTGTGTATGTCACCCAAAACTCAGGCCAGCCCGGCGGCGGTATCTCTGTAAACATCAGGGGTATCAATTCCATTACCGGTAATACCGAGCCTTTATATGTTATAGATGGTGTTCAATTACAGGGCGGCGGGACCACTAACTCTTCCAACCCGCTTGCATCCCTCAATCCCTCAGACATAGATGATATACAGATCCTGCAGGGGCCTTCGGCCACGGCTATTTACGGTTCGAGGGCAACGAACGGGGTGGTACTCATCACTACCAAGCGCGGAAAAGCCGGGCAGGCAACTTTCAATTATAATATGCAGTACAATGTCCAGGCTCCGCCCGAATCGCTGCCTGTGATGAACCTCAGGGAATATGCCCAAATGCGTAATGAGTTTCATGCCCTGGCAGGTGGTAATTCACCCGATGAATTCCTGGATCCATCGATACTTGGTAAGGGCACTGACTGGCAGGACGAGTTGTTCAATTCTGCCGACATGCAGAAACATCAACTAAGTGTCAGCGGTGGCAGTAACAATACTACCTATTATATGTCTGGCGAATACCTGAAGCAGGCTGGTGTGGCCACCGGTTCTGGCTTTAGGCGATATGGTGTAAGGGTTAACCTTGAAAACAAACCCAAAGACTGGGTCACCATCGGCGCGAATCTCAGTTTTAACCAGACCAAGGAAAAGCTTACTACCAGTTCTGAAGGCGTGATTGCAGATGCGCTGCAGATCACCCCTCAGATCCCGGTTAAAAACCTGAACGGCGATTGGGGTGGGGGTGATGATATAAATGGCGCCAACCAGTTTACACCAGTTAACCCGCTGGCCATTGCGAGCCTGAGGACCAATGAAAGCAGGAGAAGACAATTCTGGGGTGGTCTGAATGTGGCATTCAAACTGGCTAAAGGACTTACGCTGAGAACTACTTTCAATACAGATATCAATTATTCAAACTCCCTGTTTTTTAACCCAACCTATCGTATTGGCTGGGCGCAAAATACTTCTGCGTCATTGAGCAATAATGTAAGCATGAGTACATACTGGAACTGGAACCAGCTCCTGGAATATACCCGTCAAATCGGTAACCACAACTTTACCGTGATGGTAAGCCATGAGTCGCAGGAATCAGAATGGCAAAATATAAGTGCGGCACGTTCCGGTTTTCTTACCAATGATGTATTTGATCTGAATGCCGGTGCGCAGTCTTCAGCGACAAATGGTGGTGGTTCCGGTCCATGGGCGATGGAATCCTACCTCGGTCGTATAAGCTATAATTACGACAACCGTTACCTGCTGACAGGTACGTACAGGAGGGATGGTTCTTCCAACTTCGGTGCTGAAAATCGCTGGGGTGATTTTCCTTCGCTTTCTGCAGCATGGAGAATTTCACAGGAGAAGTTCTTTAATGTTCCTTTCATCAGTGAGTTGAAATTGCGGTTAGAAACCGGGTTGACCGGAAACCAGGGTGGAGGAACCGGAATATTTTCACCTCTGGGTTCAGGTACTTCGGATGTTGGAAGTGGGTTCTTGCCCAACCGTTATGGCAACCCCGGGATACAATGGGAAGAAACAAGAACCGACAATATCGGTTTGAATGTTGGTGTATTGAAAAACAGGATTTCACTTGAATTTGATTACTACATAAAAAATACCAGCAACCTGTTGATGGAAAACCCGCTTCCTTTTTATATGGGCACACTGGGACAGGGAGCTGTATCAAACCCAAGGGTGAATATCGGTGAACTTAAAACAAACGGATGGAGTTTTTCTCTTAATACGGTTAATATTAATAAGAAAGATTTTCGTTGGGAATCCAACCTGAACCTTTCACATTTTGACACCGAGATTGAAAGATTTTATAATGACGCCGCTGTAGTAGACCGTGTGTCGACCTGGTACGACGGATGGAGTCAGACCTGGACACAAAGGGCTGCAGTCGGCATGACACCCTGGTTGTTCCGCGGATATATTTTCGAAGGACTATTCCAGTCGGAAGAGGAAATAAACAACAGCGCCGTCAGGGTAGATGGAAACGGCAACAGGTATCCGACAGATCCCACCGGCGTATGGATCGGTGATGCTAAATACAGGGACCTTAATGGCGATAATAAGATCACTGCTGAAGATGAAACATTTATTGGTAATCCCTGGCCCAAATTATTTGGCGGGTTTACCAACAATTTCTCTTACAAAGGATTTGACCTGAGTATATTGGTAACTGCCACCTTTGGAAATGATATCTATAACATGCTTTCGATGGTTAACTCCAAACTCGGCAGATTTTATACCAGCAGGAATGTAATGGCTGAAGTAACGAACTATGCACGTTTGGAAGACCAGGGTGGAAAGGTGATCATACTCAATCCTGGAACAAATGTGCCCCGCATTACCGGCAACCAGATCCCTAATGACAACAACTATAATGTAATTAGCAGCAAGTGGGTGGAAGATGGCTCTTTCGTAAGGGTCAAAAATATTTCACTTGGCTACAATGTTCCGGCTTCTGTTATCTCAAAACAAAAACTGGTACGTGGTATCAAAGCGGCTATCAGTGTACAAAACCTTTTGACCTTTACTGATTACAAAGGATATGACCCAGAAGTAGGAGCCTCGGTTGGCGGCAATGTAAACGCCCAAAACCAGGCTATCGGGTTGGATTATGGACGGTATCCATTAACGCCGATCTATTCATTAAGTGTTGGCATTAACTTTTAAAAACAAGCAAATGAATAAGCTTTCAATAAAGAAATCGCAATTTATATTTTGCCTGGTGCTTGCCATGGCCGCCCTGCCGGGATGTAAAAAGTCTTTCCTGGAAAGGCCTCCAACCGATTCCATTGTGGATGCAAACTTTTATAAGACCGATGAGCAACTGGAAGCGGCAACCGCACTCTTGTACAATCGTGTGTGGTTTGACTACAACGAGAATCCTGCGTTTAGTTTCGGTGATATACGCGCCGGTACTGCCTTCAGGGGTTATAATGAAAGGGGTAATGTAGAATTCAATACCAACGATCTTACACCAGAGAATCGCCGCGCCTGGGCTTCATTGTATGTCGTAGTAGGTCAGTCAAACCTGCTAATTGCCAATGTCAACCGATATGCCGGTGAAGGCACTACTGAAGCAGGCAGGAGAACTGCAATTGCTGAAGCCAGGTTTATGAGGGCCGCGGCTTACCGCATCCTTGTTATGAACTGGGGGGAAGTTCCTATCATTGAAAACAACCTTGAGTTGTTGAATGATCCAACGATCAAAAAACATACAGTAAAAAGCATTTGGAATTTTCTGACCAGGGAAATGCGGGCGGTAGCAGAAGATCTTCCTGCACAGACTGAACCCGGGCGAGTTAACAAGTGGTCGGCAGAAGCCATGCTGGCCCGCTTTTATTTAACCCGTGCGGGAGTAGAAGGAAGTGGAGGCAGCAGGAACCAGGTATTCCTTGACAGCGCTAAATATTATTCTCAAAGGGTCATCACGCAGAGCGGAAAAAGGTTAAAAACTAACTATGCCGACTTGTTCAAATTCCCATATGATAATAATGAAGAATCACTATTTGAGTTGCAATGGGTATTTATTCCCGGCAACCCGGGATATGGTTTTGGTAATGCTGCGGTATCACATTTTAACCCAAGTGGTGAGATCAGTGCAGAAGGATGGGGTGGTGATAAAGCTGCTACCTGGTGGATGTTGAGTTTATATGAGGGAATTGTTCCTTCTGGTGATACGATGTTGTCGGGTCGTACCCTGGACCAAAGGCTTGCGGCTACCTTTATGATGCCCGGGTTTGTATATCCCGAGATTACCCGTACGGTAGGTGGCGTTGATACCAAACCTTATATCGTTCCTTATACAAATGATGCGCAGCGCAATTTTGCCAATATTAAAAAGTACGTGGTGGGTCAAGGCAAGGATATCGGCCTGCCAACGATAGAACCGCAACGCTATCCTCATAATACTTACATGTTGCGACTCGCGGAAATGTACCTGAACTATGTAGAAGCTTCTATCGGCAATAATGCATCAACTTCAGACCCGGTTGCCATCGAATATTTTAATACAATCAGGAACAGGGCGGGCCTGCCGGATCTGACTGATCAGAATAACGTTCCCCTGCCTATTACGATCGACGATGTAATATTTGAAAGATTCAGGGAGTTTGCCATGGAATCCATGGCCTGGTATGACCTGGTGAGTCTTCATTACTGGAATCCACAGAAAGCCTATGATATCCTGAATTCCCAGGACCGCGGCTTTTACTGGATTGAACCTGATGTAATGAATGCCCCGGCTTCAAACTGGGTAATTAAGAAAACACCATGGGCAAATCCGCCGGCCAATCCAAGGTACATCAATGCGCATTCGGGCAATTTCCGGATCCCGATTCCTTCATCTGAGGTTGCGCAGGCACCCTGGCTCGATGAACCAGCCGTTGATTACCCATAAATATTATGCAGTCAGCAAATAAACGAAACGCAAACATCATGAAATCGAAAAAAAATATATTGATATTGCTGCTTGCTGCAATCAGCACCAGCTTCCTGTTTTCAGCTTGTGAAAAAGACGATTCGGATGGTGTGCCGAGCGTCAGCTATGTAAGGATCACTGATCCGGCATCATCGGATTCATTGCTTATTGGTGCAGGCCAGGGTCAGCTGATCGTTATTATGGGCGACAACCTGCAAAATGCTGTCGAGATATGGTTCAACGACCGGCAGGCAGTGCTCACACCCACATATATCACGCGCCAATCCATCATCGTCAGAATACCCAGCGAGATACCCATAGATGTGACCAACACACTGAAGATCGTGTTTAGTAACGGACATGAGCTTTCGCACATTTTCGAAGTACAGATCAGTAAGCCTGCCATAAACAGTATGGCCTGCGAATTTGTGAACGAAGGTGATGTGGCGATCATACGAGGGAATTATTTTTATATGCCACTTACCGTCAGCTTCACGGGCGGCGTTGATGGAGATATTGTAGACGTTACCGATACCGAAATAAAAGTACGCGTACCTGCCGGCGCTTTGCCGGGGCAGATCACGGTGAAATCGAACTTTGGAGAAACTCAATCTGATTTTCTTTTCCGCGACGACCGGCCAAAGGTGATCGATGGTGATCCGCATGAAGGCTGGTGGGGAACTTACCTCGTTACAAATGTTACTGCAGCTGATCCTCCGAAGATCAGTGGCAATTATTACCGTATGACCAAACAGGTAAAAGCCTGGACCTGGGACTCCCCTGAAGTGGCAGGTGGTCCTGCCAATTCAATGCCCAATCACGCGACTAATGTTCCGGACCTGGCTCTTTTAAAACCTTCTGATTTTAATCTCAAGTTTGAAGTAAACACGGTGAAGCCTTATAATGGTAACCGCGTTATGTTCAATGTTGGTTTGAATGGAGAAGACAATAATGCCTATACATGGCCGGCTCCATACGATTCGAAAGGTGAATGGCATACGATAGTGATTCCTTTCGAAGATGTTTATAACAGCTATTCCGTAAAACCTAACCTGGATCCCAACGGCTACTGGAGCAGGATATTAATTTTTGGCCCTGGAGAACTGGATGCCGACATCTGCTTCGACAATGTAAGAGTAGTGCCCAAGAAACCTTAAAAATCTTTTTAAAAAGAAAATCATTACAAGATGATAAAGCTGTTTTATAAATATGGTTACGCTGCCATGGCGCTGTTTGCATTAGCTTTCCTGTCCGGTTCCTGCAGTAAGGATAATGACAATAAATCCACTGCTGTCGTATTGCTTAGCTTTGGCCCCACTGGTGCTTACCATGGTGATACGATTAAGTTTATCGGTCAGAATCTTGATAGGGTAACGGCCATTGAGTTTACGGGCGATGGCGCGGTGGTCAACAAACAGGATTTTAAACAACAAACATCGGGGCTGATACTGTTGCTTGTACCATCAGCGGCGGAGCGGGGATTTGTAACATTGAAAACACCACAAGGCGATATCGTGTCTAAAACCCAGTTTGACCTGGGGGTTACACCTACAGTTACCGAAATTTCACCTCAGGCCCGTATTGCTTCTAATATCACCATAAAAGGTTCTTACCTCAATTGGGTTTCGAGCGTGACATTTGGAAACAATAAGGTAGTTGAAAATTTTGTCTCAAAAACCTTTAGCGAGTTGGTGGTAACTGTTCCGGAAGATGCACAAACCGGCCCATTGGTCCTGTCTTATAGCGGTACAGAACCCGATTTTTTTGAGACTTCTGATACGCTCCGTATTACTTTACCATCCATTACATCGTTCTCGCCCAACCCGGTCGATCCGGAAACAGACCTCACGATCACCGGTACCGATCTTGACCTGGTATCGGCAGTTATATTGGAGAACGTTCCGCCGGTTACCGACTTTGTAAGCCAGTCACCAGATGAGCTTGTGTTGACCGTACCCGCTGGCACCGCAAGAGGAGCCATTAAACTCCATGTAGTGAACTCATCTGCGATAATTCAATCAGACGAAGTATTGGAAATTGCCGGTGCGGCACCGCCACCTGCTATCACGCTTCCATTTTATGATGATGCCGTAACCAGCAACTGGAACGGCTGGATTGGCGGCGGATGGGGAGGTATTTCCGACCGGGATAATACATCGCCTGTAAGAGAGGGTTCCAAGTCGGTAAGAATTGAGTACGTTGGTGGCTGGGGCTCGCCATTCCAATTAGGCGGCGCCAATATTGATGTATCACCCTACACTACTTTTAAAATTTCTGTTTTTGGTGGAACCGGAAGCGCCGGCAAGAAGATCAACATAGGCATCAACGCTTCTGATAAATTCACCATAGATGTCGTAGAAGGGGAATGGACAGATTATGCGATCCCGTTATCAACTCTTACAACGGGTCCGCTTAACGAGATATGGGTAAAGGAATTCACCGGAGCCGGTGGCTTTACAGTTTACATAGACGCGGTTGGTTTGTTTTGAGTCAGTTTACTCACGAAAAACTTAGAAGATCTGAAATATATGTTCCAATAAGCAGTGATTGTTTGAAGTAAAGAAGAAGGTTGTGGGTTGATTCTTCCTCCCGCAACCTCTTTTTTAACAATTAAATATTCATGCTGGCTGGAAATAAAATAATAAGATGAGATTAGGCTGGATCGACATCAGCATGGTGCTGGCATACCTCGCGACGATGATCATGGTAGGCTGGTACTACCGGAAAAAAGCAAGACAAAATAAAGAGAGCTACCTGTTGGGAAGTAAAAGTCTTCCCTGGTACAAACTCGGACTGAGTGACGCCAGCGACATGTTTGATATTAGCGGGACGATGTGGATGGTAGCGCTGTGTTTTGTGTATGGACTGAAAAGCATCTGGATACCCTGGCTATGGCCGGTGTTCAACCAGGTGTTTATGATGATGTTTCTGAGCAAATGGCTGCGGCGCAGCAATGCCAACACTGGTGCGGAATGGTTGCAGACAAGGTTTGGTTTAAAAGGTAAAGGTGTCAGGGGTTCACATATCATCGTTATCGCCTTTGCGCTGATCAGCTGCCTGGGTTTCCTGGCTTATGGTTTTGTGGGGCTGGGCAAGTTTATTCAGGTCTTTATTCCATGGGATGTGGTCAAAGACTATATTCCCTTTGCGATCACGGAGAAATATGTACCTCATTTTTATGGCATCGTGTTTACGCTTTTCGCGATGTTTTATTCCATTATAGGGGGTATGCATAGTATCGTAACGGGTGATGTGATAAAATATATGATCATGACCCTGGCTTGTGTTGCGATCGCGATTATTGCGATGATCCATTTGCATGGGCAGTCATTGAACGTGCCAAAAGGCTGGGGTAACCCTTTTTTTGGATGGAAACTTGACCTCGACTGGACAGGAATAGTGGAGGATGCCAACAAAAAGATCGCGGCCGACCGGTTCAGCATCTTCGGAGCCTTTTTTATGATGATGTTGTTAAAAGGAGTCTTCGCTTCACTGGCGGGTCCGGCACCCAATTACGATATGCAAAAAGTACTCAGTACAAGAAGTCCCCGTGAGGCCAGCAAGATGTCTGGTTTTGTCAGCATCATTTTGTTGCCCATCCGGTATTCCATGGTAATCGGTCTCACCGTATTGGCGCTGTTGTATTACGACCAGCTGGCAATCAAAGGGGCGGATGGTATTGATGACTTTGAAAGAGTGTTACCTGCTGCCATTCATTCTTTTTTGCCGGTAGGCATCCTCGGCCTGGTGCTGACAGGCCTGCTTGGTGCTTTCATGGGAACCTTTAGCGGCACACTGAATGCTGCACAGGCATATATCATTAACGATATCTATCTCAAATATGTGAATCCGAATGCCAGTACCCGGAAAGTCATTACGATGAATTATATCGTAGGGGTACTTGTAGTTGCGGTAGGCGTATTCTTTGGATTTATGGCTGATGATGTCAATGCGATCCTGCAATGGCTGGTGGGAGGATTGTATGGCGGCTATGTGGCCTCTAATTGCCTTAAATGGTATTGGTGGCGGTTTAACGCGAACGGATTCTTTTGGGGAATGACAGCAGGTGTTGTAGGTGCCCTGGCCATGCCCTCGTTGATCGACTGGGGGATCAGCCAGGGTTATATCACAGAGTCGTTGCCATTGTACTGGTGGCCAGTGCTTTTCCTGTTATCACTGGCAGGATGCCTTGTCGGTACTTACACAGCAGCACCCACTGAAATTAATGTACTGAAACATTTCTATCAGTCGGTGAGACCCTGGGGTTTCTGGAAGCCTGTTCACAAGTTGGTGCAGGCTGAAAATCCGGATTTCCAACCCAACCGGCGTTTCAAACTCGATATGTTCAACGTCGTGCTGGGGATCATCGGTCAGTGTTGCCTTACGATCCTGCCGATGTATATCGTGTTGTGGATGAAATTGCCATTGCTGGTGACCATCATCATCCTGGCGCTCATTATTATTATTTTGAAAAAAACCTGGTGGAATAAACTGGAGGATTAAAGGTCATAAAAATTAGTGTGATGCAAAAGATTTTTGATAAACGACTGCAGGAACTGGAGACTGCACACCGGAAGCTTCTTATTGCTCCCAACGAACCGGTTGGGGAAAGCAACGGGATTATCCAACGATATAAAAATCCCATACTCACGGCAAGACACACGCCGTTGTTCTGGCGCTACGATTTAAATAAGGCCTCCAACCCATACCTCATGGAACGATTCGGCATCAACGCGGTATTGAATGCCGGAGCCTTGAAATTTGACAATAAGTATATCGTAGTCGCGAGGGTGGAAGGCAGCGACAGGAAGTCTTTTTTTGCAGTGGCGGAAAGTGATAATGGCATTGATAATTTCAGGTTTTGGGATTATCCTATTATAATGCCTGAGACAGCAGACCCGGATACCAATGTGTATGATATGCGCCTGGTACAACATGAAGATGGCTGGATCTATGGTTTGTTTTGTACTGAACGACGTGACCCATCAGCAAGTCCCGCCGACCAGGCTGCTGCGATTGCACAATGTGGTATTGCCCGCACAAAAGATTTGAAGAATTGGGAAAGACTGGCTGATTTGAAAACAAATTCACCACAGCAACGTAACGTTGTATTACACCCAGAATTTGTGCAGGGTAAATACGGTTTTTACACCCGGCCACAGGATGGGTTTATTGATGCAGGCACAGGTGGCGGTATTGGTTTTGGCCTGAGTCAGTCTATTACAAATGCGGCAATCGAAGAAGAAGTGGTGGTAGACAGGAAAATATACCATACGGTGTATGAACTTAAGAACGGGCTCGGGCCCGCGCCTATAAAAACGAATCGCGGCTGGTTGCACCTGGCGCATGGCGTGCGCAGTACTGCAGCAGGTCTGCGGTATGTATTATATTTATTCATGACCGACCTGGAGGATATTACAAAAGTGATCTACCAGCCGGCGGGTTATTTTATGGCCCCGGAAGGGGAGGAGCGGGTTGGTGATGTGTCGAATGTACTTTTCAGCAATGGCTGGATAATCGATGATGATGGCGAAATATTTATTTATTATGCGTCCTCAGATACCCGTTTACATGTAGCCACTACTACACTTCATCAACTACTCGATTACGTGATAAATACTCCAGCGGATGGTTTCCGTTCGGCTACATCGGTAGAAACCCTGGTCGCCATGATCGACAGGAACAAGGATATACGGGTTAAGACACCTGTTATCCAACAATATTGATACGAATACTCAAACCTCTCATGCTCCAGGGCATTGCATTACAGGTAAAGGTATGAATGACATAAAAAGTCAATTAGGAAGGTTACAAGTAGAATTGCAGCAGGAGCTGGAAAATATCCTCGACTATTGGATGCGATATTCAATTGATGATGTTAACGGTGGATTTTATGGCCGGATCAATAATGAAAACATCGTAGATAATGATGCTGTCAGAGGCGTGGTATTGAATGCGCGTATTCTCTGGACATTTTCCGCAGCTTTTCGTTTTACAAAAAATCAACGTCATTTAGCTATAGCAGCCAGGGCTTTTCAGTATCTCACCAATTATTTTCATGATCAACGATATGGTGGTTTTTACTGGTCCGTTGATAAGCAGGGGCAACCCGTTGAAACAAAAAAACAGGTTTACGGCATTGCTTTTTGCTGTTATGCTTTTTCTGAGTACTATAAAGCAAGCGGTGATCACAGTTCCCTGGATCTCGCAAAGGGCTGCTTTATCCTAATAGAGCAGCATGCTTTCGATCCTGGTCAGACCGGTTACCATGAAGCATTTACAAGGGAGTGGCAAACGGTTGAAGACCTTAGGTTGAGTGTAAAAGATGCCAATGAGAAGAAGACCATGAATACGCATCTCCATATTTTAGAAGCTTATTCAAACCTTTATAAATTATGGCCGGATGAGTTGCTGGGGAACAGGATTCGCCAGCTGCTCTCCAATTTTTTAGAAAAGATCATCGACCGGTCAACCGGGCATTTGCAATTGTTCTTTGACGAAAACTGGAATGTTATGTCAACAACCATTTCATTCGGTCATGATATAGAAGCTGCGTGGTTGTTGCCTGAAGCTGCGGCTTCCATTGATGACAACGATTGGATCCGCATTTCGGGTGAAATGGCATTAGTTTTAGCAGAAGCTGCCGCGGAGGGTCTTGATCTTGATGGTGGCTTATGGTATGAAAAGGAAGACGGGTCACTGGTACAACAAAAACACTGGTGGCCACAGGCAGAAGCGATTGCGGGTTTTTTTAATGCCTGGCAATTGAGTGGAGACGAGAAATACTTAGGTTACACTATTAGAAGCTGGGAGTTTGTGCAACGTCATTTGCTGGATAAAAAATATGGTGAATGGTTCTGGGGTATCGGGGAAGATGGGAAGCCGATGCATGACGAGGATAAGACCGGGTTCTGGAAATGCCCCTATCACAACTCAAGAGCCTGCCTTGAAATAATCAATCGTGTAAAAGCTGTAACCGGCGACGCATATAATGGGATAACACAAACAGTTTAAATTTGAGAATATGATACGTAAACTCTTATTATTATCATTTGTTCTAACAGCCATAGCTATGACACCCGTTCAAAAAACCAGGATTGTTTTTTTCGGTGATTCCATTACGCAGGCAGGCGTGCAAAATGGTGGCTACATTGATTTGATCAGCCAGGGGATACAGCAAAGATCAGCCGGCGATAAGTATGAGTTGATCGGCGCAGGAATTGGTGGCAATAAAGTATATGATCTTTACCTGCGTCTTGAAGACGATGTGCTGTCACGCAAGCCAGACCTGGTGGTGATCTACGTGGGTATTAATGATGTTTGGCACAAGACTTCCGGTACCGGTACCGATCTTGATAAATATGAAAAATTCTACGTTGCGATCATAAAGAAATTACAGGCCAACAATATTAAGGTTGCTGTTTGTACACCTACCGTTATCGGTGAGTTGAAGAATAATGCCAACCCACAGGATAGTGACCTCAACGCGTATTCAGAAGTAGTTCGCCGGTTAGCCATCACCCATAAGTGTACACTTATAGACCTGCGACAGGCTTTCTCAGACTATATTCATCAAAATAATCATGACAACAAAGAATCGGGTTTGCTTACGACCGACCGCGTACACCTGACGCCGGCCGGAAATAAACTCGTCGCGGAAGAAATGATAAAAGCTCTTTCAATTAAATAGACAATCTTTGTTGTAACTCTGCATCCGCGATCCGGTATATTTTTTATTTACCCTTAAGTCTATTTTTATGTACACACCAGCCAGCACCCGATATGATAACATGTTGTACAACCGTTGTGGTAAAAGTGGATTAAAGCTTCCTGCAATCTCCTTAGGTCTGTGGCACAATTTCGGCTCGGTGGATGTGTTTGAGAATGGCCGCAGCATCATTCGCCGGGCATTTGACCGGGGCGTTACACATTTTGATCTTGCCAATAATTACGGCCCCAAGCCTGGTTCGGCGGAAGAAAATTTTGGGCGGATTTTAAAAAAGGATTTCGGGGGCTGGCTGCGTGATGAATTGATCATATCCACCAAAGCAGGCTACCTGATGTGGCCGGGTCCATATGGTGAATGGGGGTCGAGGAAGTATCTATTGTCGAGCCTTGATCAAAGTCTCAAGCGGATGCAGCTCGACTATGTCGACATATTTTATTCCCACCGGCCAGATCCGGATACACCGTTGGAGGAAACCATGATGGCACTCGATGCTGCAGTACGTTCGGGCAGGGCGCTGTATGCGGGTATTTCCAATTACCAGGCTGATGAAGCCAAAAGAGCCATTGAGATCCTTCAGCAGTTAGGTACTCCCTGTTTGATACACCAGCCCAAATATTCCATGTTTGAAAGATGGGTGGAAGATGGTTTGCTGGATATTCTCGAGCAAAAAGGTGTAGGTTGTATCCCATTCTCACCCCTGGCCCAGGGCCTGCTTACTGATCGCTATCTGAAAGGCATTCCCACCGATTCGAGGGCTGCGAAAGCACATGGTTTTTTAAAAGCGGCGGAGATTACAACGGAAAGACTGGAGCAGATAAAATCGCTTAATGATATCGCGGCTCAGCGTAACCAGTCGCTGGCGCAAATGGCCCTGGTATGGCTGTTGAAAGATAAAAGAGTGACAACAGTATTGATTGGGGCCAGTTCGGTAGCGCAATTAGACAACAACCTCGACGCACTTCAAAAAACCGGTTTCAGTTCCGACGAGCTAAAGCAGATTGAAGCTGTGCTCAGGAGAAATGCATAGCCAACCGACTGGCGTACCAATTGGAATAATATTAACAGCATGAAAACTTTCTTTATTTGCAGCATTTGTTTGTTTTTGGTCAACCAACTATGGACGCAGCCGGTTCCCAGCCTGGTCGATAAGAAAGCTACTGCGGAAACTAAAGCCCTGTTTGTTAATTTAAAAAAGCTATCTGCTACAAATATTCTTTTTGGCCACCAGCATGCCACCGAATATGGACATGGGTGGTCGGGCGACGAAGATCGTTCGGATGTTAAATCAGTGACCGGATCACATCCCGCAGTCATTGGGGTGGATTTTATGGGGCTATCGGGAAGGCCTGCGAACGAGGTCGAGTACAATAAAGCACTCTTACAAAAAAATATTACTGATACCTACAACAGGGGCGGTATTACAACTATTTCATGGCATTTCTCCAATCCGGTCTCAGCAGGCGATTTCTATTGGAAAGATTCTATTTCTGTACCGGCTGTGAAATATATTATACCTGGTGGTTCGCACCACGAGAAATATAAAGACATCCTGCGGGTGATCGCAAATCTTGTCAAATCCATCAAGGGAAAGGATGGTAAACTCGTGCCCATGATCTTCAGGCCTTATCATGAGTTTGACGGAGACTGGTTTTGGTGGGGCAGGAGTCATTGCACGGTAGACGAATTTGTAAACCTCTGGCGTTTTACCGTTTCCTATTTGCGTGATTCCATGCAGGTGCATAATTTCCTATATGCGTTTTCTCCCGACAACAGGTTTAGTACTGAAGCTGAGTTCCTCGAACGTTACCCCGGTGATGAGTGGGTGGATATGATCGGGATGGACAATTACGGCGATTTTGGCCGTGATGGACGATATGATGTGGAAGCAGGATACAAAAAACTGAAGATCATATCTGATCTTGCTTTGAAGAAAGGTAAGCTGGCGGCTTTTACCGAAACTGGCCTCGAATCTATTCCTAATACAGAATGGTGGACGGGTGTTCTTTTAAGGACATTGAAAAAGGAGCTTCAA